>NZ_JBSHAW010000029.1:0-133666 GCF_053611685.1 Streptomyces sp. NPDC054786
AGACTGGGCGCACACATCGGGTGCGCCCACCCCACCACGGTGCCGGGCGGGACCGGCCGTGGGGCCGCCCTGCCCGCCCCCGTTCGCTCAGTCGTCCCGGTCCGTGAAGGACGCGTACTGCTCCGGATGACGCAGCAGTGCGCCGATATGGGCGGCGGCCGTCGACAGTCGGCGGCGGGACTCCTTCAGCTGCCCGGCCGTGACGCCGTGATCGCGTGCGGCGTCCCGCAGATCGTCGCGGAAGCGGTCCAGCAGCCGGTCGAAGTCGCGGGCCGGGTCGTCGCCGGCCGGTTCCTCCGCCCACTCCGGGGCCGGCGGAGCCTCCGACGCCGGGCCCTCCCCGGGGTCCTCCTCGGTCAGGTCGACGCGCTCGACCGTCACCCGGGTCCCGTTGTCCGCGCCGCCCCGCCCGGCCCCGTCCGGCTCGCCGCCCCGCCCGGTGCCGGACGGGCCCGCGGTGAAGCGGCCGACCTCGCGGGACACCTCGGACAGCGCCTCGCGCACCGCGCCCGACCAGTCGCCCGACCGCACCGCCCCCTGGGTCTGCTCCTGTACGCGTTTGATGACCCGCTGGACCTCCTCGCGCGCGAACACCTGGGCGTCCCTGGCCTGCTTACGGGCCCGCTGAGCGTCCTGCCTGGCGCGCCGGCTCTCCTCCTTGGCCCGCCGGGCCTGCTCCTTCCACTCTTCCCTGGCGCGCCGGAACTCCTCCTTCGCCTGCCGCCAGGACTCCTTGTCACCGAACGCGGCGTCGAAGTAGCCGGAGGCCTCCGGGAAGGGCCGCCCGGCCGCGTCCTGCCGGGCGTCCGTCGTCCCGTCGCCGTTCCGGCCGGCCTTCCCGGCCCTTCCCGCGTCCTTGCGGGCCTGCTGGGCGGCCTCCCGGATCTCGCGGCGCAGATCCCGCGCCGAGCCGCTCACGTCCTCCCGGATGTCGGAGGCCAGCGCGGCGACCGACTCCCGGATCTCCAGTTCGAGATCCGCCAACTCGCCCCCGCGGTCGGCGAGTTCGGCCCTTCCGGCGTCGGTGATCGAATAGACCTTGCGGCCGCCCTCGGTCGCATGCGTCACCAGGCCCTCGGCCTCCAGCTTGGCCAGTCGGGGGTAGACCGTGCCGGCGGAGGGGGCGTAGAGGCCCTGGAAGCGTTCCTCCAGGAGGCGGATGATCTCGTAGCCGTGCCGCGGGGCCTCGTCCAGCAGCTTGAGGAGGTAGAGGCGGAGGCGGCCATGGGCGAAGACGGGGGGCATGCTCAGAGCACCTTCTTCCCGGCGGGCGGGTCGGTGGGGGAGTCCTCGTGCGGACCGGGGGCGTCACCGGGGGCGCCGTGCCGGCTGCCCTCGTCCTCGAAGGAGGGGCGGCGCAGCAGGGCCAGCGCGCCGGAGAGGGTGGTGACCTTGAGCGTGCCGGTGCCCGCGCCCAGCGAGCCGGTGATCTTCTTCGCGCCCCACTGGCCGCTGACCCGCAGATCGTCGAAGGCGTTGGAGATCGTGCCGCTCGTGGTGTTGGCCTCGACCTTGGTGTCGGTCGGGTCGGGCAGCCGGATGGCGACTTCCCCGGAGACCGTCGTCAGGGTGATGTCGGCGCCCGTGGCGGGGTCCAGGTCGAGAACCATGTCGCCGCTGACGGAGTCGGCGTGCACCGCACCGCCCGCGCCGTCGATGACGGTCAGATCCCCCGAGACGGAGTTGAACCGCAGATCGCCGGTGACCGACTGCACCTCGACATTGCCGGAGACGGTGTCGGCCCGCACCCTGCCGGTCAGCCCGACGAGCGTGCTGTCACCGGAGACGCCGC
Organism: Streptomyces sp. NPDC054786; assembly: GCF_053611685.1. NCBI lineage: Bacteria > Bacillati > Actinomycetota > Actinomycetes > Kitasatosporales > Streptomycetaceae > Streptomyces > Streptomyces sp. NPDC054786. The sequence continues at coordinate 1,793 of NZ_JBSHAW010000029.1, forward strand.
GGACGTCCGTACGCCCCGAGATGCCGGAGACCACCGCGCCGGCGCCGATCACACCGACCTCGACGCGGGTGCCGGCCGGTACGGTCACCGACACCACCGCGCTGCGGTTCCACCCCTTGCGGTCGAGGAACTTCAAGAAGCCCTTCCAGGGGAGGTCCTCATAGGCGAGCGACAGGGTGCCGTTCTTGCACGAGACGGTCAGCGGCGGGCCGTGCAGCTCGCTGATCTCCAGGCGGGCCGGGCCGCCGTCCGTGGTGCCGACGACATTGACGGTGCCGTTGACCACGCGCACGTTCAAGGCGTCGAGCGGGTCGGTGATCTCCAGCGTGCGTGGTTCGGCCACCTGCATCGGATTCTGCGACCACTCGGTCCGGGCTGACATTCCTGGCCTCCCCTGGATAGCCGTGCAACGCAACATATCGCGTCTCCTGGAGACACGTTATATCGCGGGTTGCGGAAGTCAAGCGCCCCTGTCCCGGACCTTGCCCCTATGTGCCGGCGATGCGTCCCCCAGGGCGTGCCCGCACAGTCCCGTCGTCCGCCCGCAGGCCGGGCGGGACTGTGCGGACATGCCCTGGGTGTCCTGCGGCGGACGGCAGTCTTCTGCGGCCGGGACGGCGGCCCGTTGTCGTCCGCTCGTCCGGCACCTGCGTGCCGTGGGACGGACGGCCCCGCCTCGGCCTACTCGTCCTCGTCCTCGTCGTCCAGGCGGGCCAGCCAGGTGGCCAGCCGTTCCACCGGGACCTCGAAGTCCGGGTTCAGGTCGACGAACGTACGCAGCTGATCGGCCACCCACCCGAGGGTGACCTCCTCCTCGCCGCGCCGGTTCTCCAGCTCCTCGATGCCACGGTCAGTGAAATACACGCGCTCTCCACCAGGGGTCATGGGTCATTCCCGGCCAGGATAGGCAGGCTCACGGACCTCTCGCGCCACAGGCGGCCGAGGGCTAGCCTGATCACCTGTCAACGGTCCTGCGGCAATGGGGGAATTGCCGCCCACGGGGAGCAGGAGGCCGTGATGCAAGATCGCGCGCAGCGGATCGAGCTGCCCGACGGTACGGAGGTCTGGGCCAGGGTCTCCCGGCTCGACGCCCCAGGGCTCGACGGGCCGGACGACGCGGACGGGACCGACGGCGAATTCGAGGACGTCGGCGCCTGGGACGCGCTCGGTGCCCGGGTCGAGGGGCTTCGCGAGGTGATCGGCGGGGTTGCCGCCAGCGTCCGCCAGGCCGCCGAGCGGGTCGCGCCACACGAGACCAGTGTGACCTTCGGCGTGGAACTGTCGGCCAAGCCGGGCAAGGCCGTCGCCCTGCTCGCGGACGGCGAGGCGAAGGCCAATCTCTCCGTCACGCTCACCTGGCGGCGCGAGGACGGGACGCCGTCGGCGGCGGAGCCGCACGGGGGGCGTGCGGCCGGCCGCCGGGAGCCGGATGATGCGAGCCGCTGATGACGACTTCCGAGGGTCGCACCGCGGGCCGCGGTGACCGCGCCCACTACGCACAGCTCCTCGACCACGCCGGACGCACCACCGTCGGCCTGCGCGCCGCGCCGGGCGCGACCGCGGGGCGGCTGTGGGGCAGCGGGGTGCTGATTGCCCCGGGATGGGTGCTGACCTGCGCACATGTACTCGCGGCGAGTGACGGGCGACGCCGCGGCACGGGCCCGGACGGGGTCATCGGGGTCGCCCTCGGCGGGCGGGTCGTGCCCGCGCTGCCCACGTACGACCTGAGCCGGCCCGACCCGCACGCCGGCCCCGGCACCGCCCGCGCCGACCTCGCCCTTCTCCGGCTGCTCGACCCGGAGATCGACCACCCCTGCGCCTGGCTCAGCGACCAGCCGGCGACGCTCCTGGAGGACGCCTATATCTTCCGCGGGCACGACCAGCCGGGCGGGGGAGCGGACGGGGACGGAGACGCGGACGGGCGCGGGCACCACGGGCACGGTGGCGCGCGCGGGGGCGCGGCGGCGGCCGGGGGCCGGTCCGGGAAACGCGTAGTACGTGAGTCATCTGACGGCGATGGCGCAGGGAACGAGGGTGCGGGCCGCGGAGTCCACGGACCGGGCGAGGAGCGCGGCCGGCGCGAGCCCGGCGAGGGGCACGGCATCCATGGACCGGACGGCGGGCCCGCTCCCGCCGGGCCCGCCGGGAGCGGGCCGGGTGACGGGCGCGGGCCGGGCGAGGGCCGGGGTGTGCACGGCGCTCCCGCCGCACCGCGGGCTCCCGTCACCCCCGTCGACCCTTTCATCGCGGTCCGCTTCGGTGCCCGTGACGCCCGGGGGCTGCAGTTCGGCAGCGATGTCCGGGTCACACCCGGCGCCTCCGGCGGGCCGCTGATCGACTGCGACCGCGGCGAGGTGGTCGGCATCGTCAAGGGCCGCCATCAGCAGGACCACGTCGGGCTCGCGGTGCCGGTCACCGCGCTGCGCGGGCTGGGCCCCGAACATCTGATTCCGGGCGCCGAAGGCCTGGGTCCCGAGCCGTATCACGCGCTGATGAGCCTGCACGACCGCTGGCACTGGGCCGGTCAGGACCTCGGCCGCAGCACCGGCCCCACCTGGTTCGACGCCCAGCACGCGATCATGTCGGGCCGGGGCCGCCTGTGGGGCGTACAGGAGCGGCTGCAGGCGCTGGACCTGCTCGCCCGGCTGCCCGCACCCCGCGATCCGCTGGTCGTGGAGGCCGCGGTCGGCGAGGTGCTGGAGCGCGGGGACCGGCCCGGGGCCTGGTCGCTGCGTAGTTGGCGGGACGGCCACGGCGCGCTCTACCAGGGCAGCGACCCGTACACCGAACTGCGTGCCTTTGTGCACTATCTGCGGATCGTGGCGCAGCTGACCGCCGACGAGGTGCGCGACGTACCCGGTGAGCAGGCCGCGGCGGTGCGCGAACAGGCGACCCGCCTGGCGGAGTTCGTCCAGGCCAAGGCGGTGGTGCTGCAGCCCCAGGACCGCCGCAGGATAGGTCCGGTACGCCGCCGCCCGCGCTCCGTACTCGTCGAGTTCGAGCCGCTGTTCTACGACGAAGGCGGCCAGGAGCTGTTCAACTGGTCGGTCAGCGAGGGCTACGGACAGGGGCAATGGCTGCGGGTGGACGTCCAGGAGTCGGCCGGCGGGGTGCCGTTCGAGCAGGCGCGGGAGCAGGTGCTGCGACAGCTCGGCGGGCGGCTGCTGCGGGCCGACGGTAACTCCGGGCCGGGTGCCCGGGTACGCCTGGAGGTCGCCGTCCCCGAAGGCCACTGGCACACCGCCGCAGGCCAGTGGGAGGTCGCGGCCTCGACCCGGCGCACCGCCCGGCTGCGGCCGGTGGGCCCCGGTCGCGCCGTGATCCTGCGTGACCAGGGACGGCGCGAGCAGGTCGACCCGGCCTGGCTGCGCCGCTGGCAGGGCCTTGCCGCCACCCGTGAACTGCAGGCACTGCGCATTGCGCCGCACACGGGCGACGGCGCCCGGCCCGGCTCCGCCGAGGCGATCTGGCGGCTGCTGGAGACGGCCGGCGAGGGCGCGCTGCCCGCGCTGTGCCATACGGTCGCCGACGGGTTCGGGCGGGATGCGGTCGGTGTCGTCCTGGACACCGGCTTCCCCGCCGGACTGTGGCCGGCCGGCGGCCACGGCGAGGAGCGGGACTGCGATGCCGGATGCGAGGAATTCCACCGCGGGGTACGGGAGTTGCTCCAGGGCTCGGGCGGGGTGGTCCGGCTCCCCGAGCTGGTACGGCAGCTGCGCGCCAAGGCGGCCGAGGCCGCCGAGGAGGGCGCGCACTGGGCCCGCGATCTGGTGCTCCTCTACGACGACCCGGAGGACCCGATTCCGCCGCTCTTCACGGACCGCCCCCAGCTGTCCCCGCGATGAGCGGAGCCCGGAGCCGCCCCCTCGGCGGTCCGGGCGCCGCGCACGCCCCCCTGCGCCTCGCACGCGCCCGGTGCCCACCCCGGCCGCTTCCGCCCCTCGTGCGGCAAGTCGCGCCCCGCACAGGGCACTTGGCCGCCCGTGATGCCCCGGTGGGAGACCGGAAACCGCCCCGTGCGCTTCCGTCAGGCTGGGTACTGTCATAGCGTCGTGGAAGACTTGTGTGTGAGTGCGCGAGTGCGTGATTGCGGGTGGCGGACGTGGGGGAGGCCGGGGTGGACGATGCCGACGCCTCCGGTGATCCGCCATGACCATCGCTCCTGACCGAGGCCTGGCCGGCGACGAGGAGTTCCGACGTGAGCGACTGGCTCATCTACCGTGGCGCGGGGGCACCGCACGACGGAATTGAGCACCTTCCGCCGCCACCCCCGTGGCGCGATTTCGACGGCGGCCCCCTCGTGGCGCCGCCGGCCGCCCTCGACCCGTCCTCCGAGCGCAGGCTCGGCGTGCAGCACCGGGAAGCCAGCCACCACCGGCCCGGCGAGACCGAGCGCGAGCTGGTCAACGCCGCCCTCTATCTGCGCCGTCCACTGCTGGTGACCGGCGCGCCGGGCAGCGGCAAGAGCACCCTGGCGCATTCGGTCGCCTATGAACTCGGCCTCGGCCGGGTGCTCGGCTGGCCGGTCGTCAGCCGCAGCACGCTCCGCGACGGCCTGTACGACTACGACGCCATCGGCCGCCTCCAGGACCTCCAGATCGCCCGCGCCGCCCCGACCGCGGAGGACAGCGGGGCGGCGTCCGGCGCGGACCCCACCGACGAACCCGGCGGCGGTATCGGCCGCTACATCCGCCTCGGCCCGCTGGGTACGGCCCTGCTGCCCGCCGCCCGGCCCCGTGTCCTGCTCGTCGACGAGCTCGACAAGAGCGACATCGATCTGCCCAATGACCTCCTCAACGTGCTGGAGGAAGGGGAGTTCCGCATTCCGGAGCTGGAGCGGCTGGCCGGATCCGCCCCCGAGGTGGAGGTGCTCAGCGACGACGGCGCGCGGGTGACGGTGCGCGACGGCCGGGTGCGCTGCCATGCCTTCCCCTTCATCGTCCTCACCAGCAACGGCGAGCGGGACTTCCCGGCGCCCCTGCTGCGCCGCTGTATCCACCTCCACATCCCGGTCCCCGACAAGGAGCGGCTCGCCGCCATGGTGCGGGCGCACTTCGGCGAGGGGGCGGCCGAGCGCTACGAAGCGGTGATCGACCGCTTCCTGGACCGCGAGCCCGGCGATGTTCGCGCCGTCGACCAGCTCTTCAACGCCATCCACCTCACGCAGAAGGCCGGCTGGACGGACGAGGACGAGGAAGAGACCCGACGGCGTCTGACGGCGGAGCTGATGCGGCCTCTTGATCGGACGAGGTGAGTGCGGTGCCCCTCGGGGAGCCCGGCCCAGGCCCCCTCGACGAACTCGTCGCCCGGCTGACCGCGGCGGGGCTGCCGGCCGACGCCCGCGGGATGGCCGACGCCCTCTGGCTCGCCCAGTGGATCACCCCGGACGCGTCACGGGCCGACGGCTCCCCGGAGCCCTCGCCCACCCGTGCGGAGGGGCCCGACGGTAGAGATCCGGCCACTTTCCGGGTGGGAACGGCCGTATCGGCGGATCCCGATGGCGCCCGCGGAACACCACCGGCCGACGGCGGCCCCGGTGCCGCCGACACGGACCCGTCCTCGTCCGCGCTCAGGGACGGCGCCCGGCGCCGTGTCGCGGAGCTGCTGCCCACCCGTGACGAGCGGCTCCCCGACCCCGACCGGCAGCGCCTGGGCGAGGTCGCGGTCCCGACCGCCTCCGCGTTCCCCGGGCTGCTGCCGCTGCAGCGCGCGCTGCGGCCCATCCAGCGCTACCGCCCGCCGGTCGCCCCGGTCCGCCGGAAGCTGGACGAGCCCGCCACCGCCGAGCTCTCCGCCCATGCCGAAATGATCATCCCGGTGCTGCGCGGGGTGCACCGCCGTGCGGCCGCACTGCGGCTCCTGATGGACGGCTCGTCCTCGATGGCCGTCTGGGAACAGATGCTGCACGACCTGCGCCAGGTCTGCGAACGGGTGGGCGCCTTCCGCGATGTGACGGTGCACTACCTCCACCCGCACGGCGCGGACATCGGCGTCGCGGCGGCCCCCGGCCCCGGCCGCCCGCTGCGCCCCGCCGACCAGCTGCACGACCCGACGGGCCATCACCTCACCCTCGTCGTCAGCGACTGCGCGGGCCCCCTCTGGCGGGACGGCCGGATGCAGCGGCTGCTCTACCGCTGGTCGGCCGACGCCCCGCTCGCCGTGGTCCAGCCGCTGCCGCAGCGGATGTGGGCGCGCACCCTCCTGCCCGCCGTCGCCGGCACCCTCGTCCGCCGCCAGGGCCCCTACCAAGTCCTCGGCTTCCGGCCGGCCCGCCGTCGCCGGCGTCCCGCCGGGGCACCGGGAGCCCGGCCCGAAATGCCCCGCGAACGCGCCATTCCGGTCCTCTCCGCCACCCCCTCCGCCCTCGGCTCCTGGGCCCGGCTGGCCGCCGCCGACGCCGGTCTCTCGCTGCGCGGCGCGGCCTCCGTCGTACGGGCCGACCACGGCGCCGGGCAACCGGCCGGACCGCCGCCGGCCGCCGAGCGCGCCGCACCGGCCCGTATGGTCCGCGAGTTCGACCAGCAGGCGTCCCCCGCCGCCCGGCTGCTCGCCGTCCATCTCTCGGCCGTCCCGCTCGCCCTCCCCGTCATCCAGCTCGTCCAGCGCGCGATGCTCCCGCAGACCGGCCCGGCCGAGCTGGCGGAGGTGCTGCTCAGCGGCCTGGTCACCCAACTTCCCGCGGAAGAGCGGGCACCGGGGGAGCAGGCCGGGGTGAGCGGCCCGTGGTACGACTTCGTGCCGGGCGTGCGCGACGAACTCCTCGGCCGGCTCAGTGCGGGCGAGGCCGCCCTGGTCCTCAAGCACTGCTCGCTCTACATCGAGCGCACCTTCGGCCGCAGCGCCCGCAACTTCCCGGCCGTCGCGGTCGCCATGCTCTCCGGCAGCGGCCGTGAGCCCGAGACCGGCCAGCGCGCCGTGCCCGAACCCTTCGCCCGGGTCTCGGAGCGCGTGCTGCGCCGTTTCGAACCGGCCCTGCGCCCGCCCGTCCGGCGGCCGTACGCGTCCGACGGTCCCGCAGCGGAAGGCGCGGCCCTCCTGGAGCGCTACGAACAGGACCGCGCCGTCCGGGATCTGATCGAGGCCGTCCGGCTGCTGCGCGCCGCCACCGAACGGCTGCCGGTGGCCGGTACCGACCTCGCGCGCGCCCTGCTGCACGCCTGGGCGAAGTGGCGCCAGCCGGACGCCCTGGAGGAGGCCCAGCGCGCGGCACGCGCCGCGGAACGCGCCACGGCGGAGGGAGCAGCCGACGACCAGGAGGCCGCCACCGCCGGCCGGGAGGCCGAGCGCACCCGGGCGCTGATCGTGCTCGGCCGGGTCGGCCACGCCCGCGCCCAGGAACGCCGGACCGCCGGCACCACGGCCGAGGAGCGCAGCGCACTCGCCGACGCGGCCCGCCATCTGCACGCCGCCTGCGGGCTGATGAGCCTGCTCGACCCTCGCGTCCTGGAGAGCATGGTGCTCCGCACCGAGGTCCTGCGCCGCCTCGCCGGCCTGCCCGCCGACGACGGCCCGCCGGGGGCCGGCGAACTGCCCGGGGCCGACGGCCTGGCCGCCGACGACCCCCTCGACGAGGCGGAAAGTTCCCTCACCACCCTCCTCGACCAGTGGCCCAGCGGCGAGCAGGTACCCGGCGAGGTCTACGCCGCCCGGGGCGGTGTCCTGCTCGACCAGGCCCGCCGGGCCGCCCGCAGCCGCGAGGAAGGAACGCGCCCCGCCGAGGCGCTCGCGGTACGCGCCGCCGACGACCTCGACACCGCCGCCGTCCTGCTGCGCCGCCGCGGCAGCGCCGCCGACCGGCTGGTCTGCGAGACGCTGCTCGCTCTGGCGGCGGCCCGCCAGCTGACCGGCGGCGCGGGGCTGCCGTCCGTGCTGCCCACCCTCGAACGTGCCCGTGCGATGGCCAGGGAACTCGACGACCCGGCCCTGGAAGCGGACAGCCTGCGCCGTACAGCCGCCGTCCAGCGCGCCGTACACACCCGGACCGGCGCCCTGACCGCCCTGGACGCCGCCATCGCCGCGCTGGCCGCCGCGCTCCGTCTGACCACCCCCGATTCGCCCGAGCACAGCGCACTGCTCGCCGAACGCGGCGCGGCGCTGCTGCTGCGCGCCCGGCAGGAGCCGGCCGACGAACCGGGCAAGCGGCTGGCCAACGAGGCGGTGCACGTCCTGCGCGAGGCGCTGGGCCGGGCCGGGCCGCAGGACCCCGACCTCGGCCACCACCGCCTGCTGTTCGGCCGCGCCCTGCGGCTGCGCTACGAACGCCAGCCCTCCCTCGCCGATCTGCACGAGGCCGACTGGATCCTGGAGCTGGCCGCCCGCGGCGTGGACGTACCGGACGCGGTGTCGGCCGAGGCCTGGCTCGAAGTGGGCGACATCCAGCTGCTGCTGGACCGCCGCTTCGACTCCCGCGAGCGCCACGACCGGGCCGCCGCCTGCTTCCGCCGTGCCGCCGCGGCCGCCCGGCGGGCCGACAGCCCCTTGCCGGCCGCCCGCGCCCATCACCGCCGCGGCGAGGTCCTGGAGGTCACGGCCGGCCCCCGTTCCGCGTTGCACGCCTACCGCGAGAGCTGGGAACAGTGGCAGCGCGCCGCGGAGGAGACCGGCGCCGAGGCCCAGCGCACCCGCGCCCGTATGCGCGCCCTCGAAACCACCGGCTGACCGCCCCGAGCGCCCGTCCGGCTGCCTGGCCGTCCGCACCGGAACGTGTTTCTGTGGACGGGAGTTCGGGAACACACCCGTCCAGCCGGCCAGAGGAGAGCAGCGTGGCGACTACCCCCCGCACCGAACCGGCGGTGGCTGCCCCGCCGGGGCCGTCGCCCGAGCGGCTGCCGGATTTTGCCGGGGTTGACGTGGGCGTTCTGGCGGCGCGGACGGATCATGCGGTGCTGGGAGAGGTGGCGGCGCTGCTGCTGCGCAACTGGCCGGCGGCGGACGACGCCGTGGCGTATTACGAGGACGGCCCGGAAAAAGCCTTGCATTGACAGGCAAGAACGATTGTTTTTGGGCAAACGTGCAAGGGAACCGGCCAGTTGCTGGGGGAATTCGGTTCCACGATCGAGACGGGAGCCATGTACCAGTCAACGGGCGGGAGTTGACGATCCCGCACCTCGACGCAGGCAGACGAGTGCAGGGGGCGACGCCGTGGCGGGGGAGAAGACCGGCCGGACCGCCGCCGTGCCCTTCCGGCAGTTCGTCCTGAAGGTCCACAGCCGCTGCAACCTCGCCTGCACCTACTGCTACATCTACGCCGGCCCCGACCACAGCTGGCGCACGCGCCCGCCGACCGTCCCGGCAGCCACCGTCCGGCAGACCGCCCTGCGCATCGCCGAACACGCCCGCACCCACCGGCTGCGTGAGGTCCGTATCGATCTGCACGGCGGAGAGCCGCTGCTCACCGGCCCCGGGCCGCTCCTGGAGCAGGCCGCCGCGATCCGCGCCGCGCTGCCCGCCGACTGCACCGCCGACTTCGGCGTACAGACCAACGGGACGCTCCTCACCCGGGACATGATCGACACCCTCGCCGCCGCGGGGTTCCGGCTCGGCCTCAGCCTGGACGGCGGCACCCCCGGCCTCAACCGCCGCCGTATCGACCACGCCGGGCGGTCCTCCTGGTCCGCGGTCTCCCGCGCCGTACGCCTGCTCCAGGACCGGCCCGACGTGTTCGCCGGCATCCTGTGCACCATCGACATCACCGCCGACCCCGCCGAGGTCTACGGCTCACTGCGCGCCATGGACCCCCCGATGGTCGACTTCCTCCTCCCGCACGCCAACTGGTCCAGCCCGCCGCCCGCCCCCCTCGGGCCGGCCGGCCGCACCCCGTACGGCGACTGGCTGTGCACCGTCTTCGACCTGTGGTGGGACGGCAGCCCCGGGCCCCGGGTGAGGGTGTTCACCGAAATCCTCGGTCTCCTCCTGGGCCGCCCCAGCTCCAGCGAGGCGGTCGGTCTCTCACCCGTCGTCGCCCTGGTCGTCGACACCGACGGCGCCATCGAACAGGTGGACTCGCTCAAATCCACCTATGAGGGCGCCGCCGCCACCGGCCTCGACGTCTTCCGCCACACCTTCGACGAGGCCCTGGCACACCCCGGCATGGCCGCCCGCCGCAGCGGCCGGGACGGCCTCGGCGCACAGTGCCGCGGCTGCGCCCTGGTGGAGGTGTGCGGCGGCGGCAACTACGCGCACCGCTACCGCGCGGAGGCCGGCGGATTCGCCAACCCGTCCGTCTACTGCGCCGACCTGGAACGCCTGATACGGCACATCGCGGCCCGGCTGGACGCCACAGTGGCGCTCAACTGACGTGCCTTCAACATGACCTGACGCACTGTCGTCATATCGGGGGACACTTGGGCTATCGTGCCAAAGAGCCAGGGCGTGCCTGATGAGACAGCCTCTGCACGCGCGCACCATCGCATCTCAGGGAGACGGTCGCATGGTCGATCAGGCCACCTTTTCCGGTCCCACCGGCTCCAGCGAGCACATCACCATCAGCTATGCGGGCTTCACCCGGCCCTGGGCGGCGTGGATCTCCCATCAGCTGGAGCAGCAGGGGCATGGCACGACCCTGCTGCGCTGGGACCCCCAGGTGGACACCGCGCTGGTGGAGGAGCTGTCGGGGCTGCTGGCGGCCGAGGGCCGGCTGCTGATCGTGCTGGACGACTGGTACTTCCGGCTGGGCCCCAAGACGCAGGAGGAATGGACGGCCGCGCTGCGGGAGGTGGTCTCCCCGCACGCCGACCGGTTCGCCGCGGTGAGCGTGGCCACCCAGAGCCTGCCCGCCACGGCGTCCCTGCTGCGGCCCGCCGACCTCCGCGACCTGGACGCTCACGAAGCCAACCGCCGGGTGCTGCAACGGCTCGGCATCGCCGGTGCGGGCCGGGCCGTGGAGGAGGAGGCGCCCGGCGCGCCCCGCTTCCCGAACAACCCGCCCGAGGTGTGGAACATCCCGCGCCGCAACAACCGCTTCACCGGCCGCGACAATGTGCTCGAAGAGCTGCACGGCAAGCTGGCCGGCTCCGGGGCGGGCGCGGGCCCGCCGCTGGAGACCCGTATCGCGCTGTACGGCACCTCCGGCGTCGGCAAGAGCCAGATCGCCGCCGAATACGCCCATCGCTTCGGCAACGACTACGACGTGGTGTGGTGGATCAGCGCCACCAACCGCGGCGCCGCCCGCGAACAGCTCGCCGAACTCGCCACCCGCCTCGGCCTGCCCGTGGGCCGGGAGCTGGGCGACCGCATCCGCGCCGTCCACGAAGCGCTCCGCGTCGGCCGCCCCTACCGCCGCTGGCTGCTGATCTTCGACAGCGCCGACGACATGGAGCAGATCGAGGACCTGGTCCCCGACGGCCGCGGCCATGTCCTGATCACCACCCTCACCCGCGACTGGTCGGGCTCCGGCAGCGCCCAGGAGATCGAGGTGCTGCCCTTCGACCGCATCGAGAGCGTCGCCTACGCCCGGCGGCGGGCACCGCGGCTGACGCCGATGGAGGCCGATCTGCTCTCCGACGCCGTCCAGGACCTGCCGTTGCTGCTCGCCCAGACCGCCGCATGGCTCGACGCCAACCCGATGTCGCCCAAGGAGTACATCGAGCTGATCCGCCGCGGCGAGCCCAGCCTGGTCGGCATCCGGATCTCCTCCGACTACCCCATGGCCTTCCAGACCAGCTGGGCCATAACTCTCAACACCCTGCGCGAGCGCAGCCCCGGAGCGGTCGAACTCCTCAAGCTGTTCGCGTTCTTCGCCCCGGACACCATCCCCGTCCCGATGCTCGCCAAGGCCCGCCGCGGCGACCTGCCCGAACACCTCGCCGACCTGGCCGCCGAACCGATCAGCTGGAACACCGCACTGCGCCGGCTGACCGAATCCACCGCCGTACGCCTCGACTACCAGGTCTCCCAGGACGCCGACCCGGCCGTGGAAACCGCGCTGATGCACCGGCTCTACCACCGGTTCCTGCGCAGTGACATGACCGAGGACGAGCGCGATCTGATGGCGGCGACGGCCTGCCGGGTGCTGGTCACCGCCGACCCGCAGAACCCCGCCGACACCCGCTACTGGGAGCGCTACGCCGAACTCATCCCGCATCTGGAGCCGGCCGGCGTCCTCGACAGCCCCGAGCCCGCGGTCCAGCAACTGCTGCTCAACTGCGTCGAATATCTGCGGGTCCGCGGCGAGTACCGCATCGGCCTGCGACTGTGCGAACAGTTCATGTCCCGCTGGCGCACCCGCCTCGCGGCCACCCAGCGCACCATGCTCGTGCTCACCCACCAGCACGCCAACATGCTGCGCAGGCTCGGCCGCTACCGCGAGGCCGAGGCGGTCGGCAGCGCCGTCGTCGACCAGCTCTCCGCCGACCGGGACCCGGCCGACGCCGACCTGCTGCGGGCACAGGACGGCCTGGCCGGCACCCTGATCGCGCTGGGCTCCTACGAGCAGGCGTACGACCTCTTCGATGCCGTCTGGCGGGCCTATGCCGCCCTGCTCGGCCCGGAGGCGCCCCGCACCCTCTCCTCGCGGCACAACCTCGGCACCGTCCTGGCGCTGCTCGGCCGCTACGAAGACGCCCTGGTCACCCACCGCGAGGTGCTGGCGTTCCGGGAGCGCGAGCTGCGCGCACGGCACCACCTCACGCTCAACGCAGGCACCGCATACGCCCGTACGCTGCGCCTGCTCGGCCGCTACCGCGACGCCACCTCCGGCCAGGAGCTCAACGCCCGGCTGCATCTGCAGGTCATGGGCCCGCACACCCCGCAGACGCTGCGCGCCGAGCACAACCTCGCGCTGTGTCTGCGCCGCTCCGGCGAGGTCACCCGCGCCGCCACGCTGCTGGCCGACCTCGTCGAGCGCTCCCGCCGGGTGCAGGGCCCCCGCCACCCCGAGACGCTGATGGTGCGTGCGGACCACGCCACCTTCCTGCGCGAGCACGGCGACCTCGGGCACGCCCGCGACCTCGCCGAGGAGGTCGCCGAGCGCTATCGCGCCCTGGCCGGCGAGCGCCACCCGTACACCGTCGGCACCCTGGGGAACGTCGGGCTGGTCCGCGCCGAGTTCGGGGAGGCCGCTGAGGCGCTGGAGCTCGCTGACCGGGCGCTCGGCGGGATGACCGAGGCCATGGGCCCCGGCCATCCCTGGACGCTGGGCTGTGCGCTGAACGCCGGTGCCGCCCGTAACCGGGTGGACGACGAGGAGGGTGCGGTGGAGTTGGGCCGCGCCACACTGGAGCGCGCCAAGGCGACGCTGGGCGACGCCCACCCGCTGACCCTGTCCGCGAAGACGGCACTGGCCGAGGACCTGCGGGCGCTGCGCCGTGGCCAGGAGGCGGCGAAGCTGGAGCAGGAGGCGATCGGGCAGCTCTCCGAGACGCTGGGCGCCGAGCACCCGCACACCCTCTCCGCCCGGCGCCGCCGGCGCCCGTACTGGGACTTCGAACCGCAGCCCGTCTAGCGGGCACCGCGAAAAAGGACCACCGCACGCGGAAGGGCCCGCCCCCACAGGGGACGGGCCCTTCCGCTCGTGCCTACCGGTTGCTCCGGCGACCACGGCGCCTTACGCGTCGAAGGCCTCCGCGACCAGCTGAGCCTGCTCTGCCTGGTGACGCTTGGCGGAGCCGACGGCCGGGGACGAGGAGTGCGGCCGCGAGATGCGGCGCAGACGCTCGCCGTGCGGGACATCGGCACCGACGGCCAGGTCGAGGTGGTCGATCAGGTTGAGGCCGAGGAACGGCCACGCACCCTGGTTCGCCGGCTCTTCCTGGGCCCACAGGTACTTCTCGGCGTTCGGGAACTTGGCGATCTCCGCCTGGAGCTCCTTGCCGGGAAGCGGGTAGAGCCGCTCGATACGGACAATCGCCGTGGCAGCAGCCGCAGCGTCGGTCGCGCTCCGCTTCTCCCGCTCGGCCTCCAGGTCGTAGTAGACCTTGCCGGAGCAGAAGATGACCTTGCGGACGTCCTCGGCCTTGACCGTGGAGTCACCGATGACGGGGCGGAAGCCGCCCGTCGTGAACTCTTCCGTCTTGGACGCCGCGGCCTTCAGACGCAGCATCGACTTCGGGGTGAAGACGACCAGCGGCTTGTGGTGCGGGTTGTGGACCTGCCAGCGCAGCAGGTGGAAGTAGTTCGACGGCAGGGTCGGTGCGGCGACCGTCATGTTGTTCTGCGCGCACAGCTGGAGGAAGCGCTCGATCCGGGCCGAGGAGTGGTCCGGGCCCTGGCCCTCGTAGCCGTGCGGGAGCAGCAGGGTGACGCCGGACGTCTGGCCCCACTTCTGCTCCGCCGAGGAGATGAACTCGTCGACGACCGTCTGGGCGCCGTTGACGAAGTCACCGAACTGCGCCTCCCACATGACCAGCGCCTCCGGGCGGGCCAGGGAGTAGCCGTACTCGAAGCCCATCGCCGCGTACTCGCTCAGCAGCGAGTCGTAGACGTTGAAGCGGGCCTGGTCCTCGGAGAGGTAGAGCAGCGGGGTGTAGTCGTTGCCGGTCTCCCGGTCGATGAGCACCGCGTGCCGCTGGCCGAAGGTGCCGCGGCGGGAGTCCTGGCCGGCGAGCCGGACCGGGGTGCCCTCCATCAGCAGCGAGCCGATGGCGAGGGTCTCGCCCATGCCCCAGTCGATGGTGTTGTCCTCGACCTGGGCCGCGCGGCGCTGCAGCTGGGGCAGCAGACGCGGGTGGACGGTGACCCGCTCGGGGATGTTGACCTGCGACTCGGCGATCCGCTTGACGACCTCCTGGGAGATCGCGGTGTCCACATAGACCGGGAACTCGGCCTTGGGCTGCGGCACCTCGGGGGCCACCGGGGCCGTCGTGGCGTCGCGGACCTCGGTGAAGACCTTCTCCAGCTGGCCCTGGAAGTCCTGCAGCGCCTGCTCGGCCTCTTCCAGTGTGATGTCGCCACGACCGATGAGGGACTCGGTGTAGAGCTTGCGCACCGAGCGCTTCTTGTCGATCAGGTCGTACATCAGCGGCTGGGTGAAGGCCGGGTTGTCCGACTCGTTGTGGCCGCGGCGGCGGTAGCAGATCAGGTCGATGACGACGTCCTTGTTGAACGCCTGGCGGAACTCGAAGGCCAGACGGGCAACGCGGACGACGGCCTCGGGGTCGTCGCCGTTCACGTGGAAGATCGGCGCCTCGATCATGCGGGCCACGTCGGTGGCGTACATGGAGGAGCGGGCCGACTCCGGGGCGGCGGTGAAGCCGACCTGGTTGTTGATGACGATGTGCACCGTGCCGCCGGTGCGGTAGCCGCGCAGCTGGGACATGTTCAGCGTCTCCGCGACCACGCCCTGGCCCGCGAACGCCGCGTCACCGTGCAGCTGGATCGGCAGGACCGTGAAGTCCGTGCCGCCCTTGTTGATGAGGTCCTGCTTGGCGCGCGAGATGCCCTCGACGATCGGGTCGACGGCCTCCAGGTGGGAGGGGTTGGCGGCCAGCGAGACCTTGATCTGCTCGCCGTCCAGGCCGGTGAAGACGCCCTCCTGGCCCAGGTGGTACTTCACGTCGCCGGAGCCGTGCATCGACTTCGGGTCGAGGTTGCCCTCGAACTCGCGGAAGATCTGCGCGTAGGACTTGCCGACGATGTTGGCGAGGACGTTGAGGCGGCCGCGGTGGGCCATGCCGATGACGACCTCGTCCAGGCGCGACTCGGCCGCGGAGTCGATGACCGCGTCCAGCAGCGGGATGACGGACTCGCCGCCCTCCAGCGAGAAGCGCTTCTGGCCGACGTACTTCGTCTGCAGGAAGGTCTCGAACGCCTCGGCGGAGTTCAGCCGGCGCAGGATGCGCAGCTGCTCCTCGCGCTCGGGCGACTTGTGCGAGCGCTCGACCCGGTCCTGGATCCACTGGCGCTGCTTGGGGTCCTGGATGTGCATGAACTCGATGCCGGTGGTGCGGCAGTACGAGTCGCGCAGCACGCCCAGGATGTCGCGCAGCTTCATCATGGACTTGCCGGAGAAGCCGCCGACCGCGAACTCGCGCTCCAGGTCCCACAGTGTGAGGCCGTGCTCGGTGATGTCGAGGTCGGGGTGCTTGCGCTGGTGGTACTCCAGCGGGTCGGTGTCGGCCATGACGTGGCCGCGGACCCGGTAGGAGTGGATCAGCTCGAAGACCCGTGCGGCCTTGGTGACGTCGTCGTCGTGGGAGGCGTCGATGTCCCGCAGCCAGCGGACCGGCTCGTAGGGAATCCGCAGCGACTTGAAGATGTCGTCGAAGAATTCGTTCCCGCCGAGCAGCAGCTGGTTCATGATGCGCAGGAACTCGCCGGAGGCGGCGCCCTGGATCACCCGGTGGTCATAGGTGCTGGTCAGCGTCATGACCTTGGAGACACCCAGCTTGTTCAGGGCGTCCTGGGAGGTGCCCTGGAACTCCGCGGGGTAGTCCATCGCGCCGACGCCCATGATCATGGACTGGCCCGGCATCAGACGCGGCACGGAGTGCACGGTGCCGATGCCGCCCGGGTTCGTCAGCGACGCGGTGACTCCGGTGAAGTCGTCCATCGTCAGCTTGTTGTCGCGGGCCCGGCGGACGATGTCCTCGTAGGCCTGCCAGAACTCGAAGAAGGTCAGCGTCTCGGCCTTCTTGATGGCGGCGACGACGAGCTGGCGGTCGCCGTTCGGCTTCACCAGGTCGATGGCCAGACCGAGGTTGATGTGCTCGGGCTTGACCAGCGTCGGCTTGCCGTCCTTCTCCGCGAAGGAGTGGTTCATCGACGGCATGGCCTTGAGGGCCTGCACCATCGCGTACCCGATGAGGTGGGTGAAGGAGACCTTCCCGCCACGGGCGCGCTTGAGGTGGTTGTTGATCACGATGCGGTTGTCGAAGAGCAGCTTCACCGGGACCGCGCGGACGGACGTGGCCGTCGGCAGCTCCAGGGAGGCGTTCATGTTCTTCGCAACGGCGGCCGAGGGGCCGCGCAGGGTGACGAACTCGGGACCGCCCGTGACCTCGCCGTCGGCCTTCTGAGCGGCGGCCTTGGCGGCCGGCTTGGCCGGCGCGGCCTTCGCCGGAGCGGCCTTGGCCGGGGCCGGCGCGCTCGCGGCCGGCTTCGCCGGGGTGACCGGCTGTGCCGCGGCGGACGGCTGAGCGGCGGCGGACGGCTTCGGCTCGGCTGCGGCGGGCGCCGCCGGGGACGACTGCGCCGGGGCTGCCGGAGCGGGGGCTGAGCCCTCCGTCGGCTGGCTCGGCGCGGTGGCACCGCCCGGCTTGTAGTCGGCGAAGAAGTCCCACCAGGCTCGGTCTACCGAGTTCGGGTCCTGGAGGTACTGCTGGTAGATCTCGTCGACGAGCCACTCATTGGGACCGAACGCGGCAGCAGGGTTCTTTCCCTGCCCCTCTTGGTCGGTCGAGATGCTCGAGCTGTTGGGGGACTGTAGCGACACGGCGGCAACCGCCCTCTTCCGCTTCCTAAGGTGGTGGACAGCGGGAATAAAGGCTACGCCTGTTGTGACCCTTGATGCAGGCTGGGAGGGGTACTCGTCGCGTACGTCACATTCCCGGAGGGGTTTCGGGGCACGACTTGGCGGGAAACACACGAAGTTTGCCTGTGTGCGGGTAGGGCTCATCGCCGTGGGACCCCGACAGGAGTGCTTCCACCACCGACCCTACGTCAGCGGCTGTCAGCTTCGAGCTGACTCCATCCCCGGAAGAGTGACCCGGATCCGGCAACCACGTGGAGATTCGGCCACGCCGATGCGTCCGCCGTGCAGATCCACCGCCCAGCGCGCGATGGCCAGGCCCAGGCCCGTACCCCCGTCGGAGCCGGGGCCCGAGGGGGCGGGGCCGCCGCGGTTGAACCGCTCGAAGACCCGGTAGCGCTCCGACTCGGGAATGCCGGGCCCCTCGTCCTGCACGTCCAGCTCCAGGCTCTCGGCGCCCTCGCCGCGCCGCGCATGCACCGTGACCCGGCCGTGCCGCGGACTGTGCTTGATCGCGTTGTCGATGAGATTCGCCACGACCTGGTGCAGCCGCTCGGCGTCCGCGTGCGCGGTCAGCTCCGGCGGCGAGACATCGAGGTGGAGATGGACGTCCGTACGGGTGTGGGTGCCGGAGCCGGCGACCCCTGACAGCCCCGACAGCGTGGCGGCGCCCCGGCTCATATTGGCCTCCTTGAGCACCCCGGACAGATACGGCCAGACCTCGAAGCGCCGCGCGTGCAGCGGCACCACCCCGTTGTCCAGCCGGGACAGGTCCAGAAGGTGCTCGACGAGGCGGCCCAGCCGCTCGGTCTGCTGCAGCGCCGTCCGCATCGTCTCCGGGTCCGGCTCGCAGACCCCGTCGACGACGTTCTCCAGGACGGCGCGGAGTGCGGCGATCGGGGTGCGCAGCTCGTGCGAGACGTTGGCGACCAGCTCCTTGCGGTGGGTGTCCACCGCCTCCAGGTCGGCCGCCATCCGGTTGAAGGCGTCAGCCAGATCGCCGAACTCGTCGCGGCGCTCCGAGCGGACCCGGCGGCTGTAGTTCCCGTGCGCCATCGACCGGGTGACATCCGTCATCTCGTCGAGCGGAGCGGTCAGGTTGTTGGCCACGAACTGGGTGATCAGCAGCGAGGCGATGATCGAGAAGATCGTGATCACCCGCAGCTCGGTCGCCGAGTGCATCGCGACGAAGACCAGCAGCGTGGTGATGATCACCGAGACACTGACCAGGACCCCGAGCGCGGCCTTCACCGAGCGGTACGGATCCAGCGGGCGCAGCGCCTCCCACACCCGTTGCCACAGCTCGCTCACGGGCCTCCGCCACCACTGCCGCGTCATGCGGCCGGGGTCTCCAGGGCGTAGCCGACGCCGTGGACCGTGCGGATGCGCTCGGCGCCGATCTTGCGGCGCAGTGCCTTGATGTGGCTGTCGACCGTACGGGTCCCGGAGGCGTCCGCCCAGTCCCACACCTCGGCCAGCAGCTGCTCACGGGAGAGCACCGCGCGCGGGGTGTTCGCCAGGCAGACCAGCAGATCGAATTCGGTGGGCGTCAGATGGACGTCCGAGCCGCGCACCCGCACCCGGCGCTGGGCATGGTCGATCTCCAGCTCGCCCAGCCGCAGGATGCCGCTGCGCGGGGTGTGCGCGGCCAGTGCGGCGCGTTCGACCCGGCGCAGCAGGACGTGCACCCGGGCGGCCAGCTCCCGCATCGAGAACGGCTTGGTCATGTAGTCGTCGGCGCCGACGCCGAGGCCGACGAGCATGTCGGTCTCGTCGTCCCGGGCGGTGAGCATCATCACGGGCACCGGTCGCTGGGCCTGGACCCGGCGGCACACCTCCAGGCCGTCGAAGCCCGGCAGCATCACGTCGAGGACGAGCAGGTCCGGCTGCCAGGCCTCCGCGGTCTCCACCGCGGCCGGCCCGTCGGTGGCCGTCTGCACCTGGAATCCCTCGGCGCGCAGCCGGGCCGCGATGGCCTCGACGATCGTCGGGTCGTCCTCCACGACCAGCACCCGGCGCTGGGCGCCCGGCGTGGCAGCGGCGGCGCCGCCCTGCGTTGTCTGAGTCTGGTCCATCGCCCGCCCCTGCATGTCCCCTGCGTGGTCGCGTATTGCTGGGCAGCAGCGTACGGGCATGGTGCGACTGTCGGCTACGCGCCCTTCCGCGCAAGATGGACCACGTCAGGGACGCCTCGGACAACGGGGATCTCTTCCGTATGTACCCCGCTGAAACCGGCATTTCGCAAGGCGTCCTCGAAGGACGGCGAGGGTTGCGCGGACCAGACGGCGAGTACTCCGCCGGGTGTCAGACGGTCACGGCAGGCGGCGAGTCCACCGGGGGAGTAGAGGCTGTTGTTGTCCTCGGTGACGGTCCAGTCGGGGCCGTTGTCGATGTCCAGGCAGAGGGCGTCGTAGGCGTCCTGGCCCGCTTCCGCCCGCAGATGGGCGACCAGGTCGGCGTGCAGGACCTCGCTGCGGGGGTCGGCCAGCGCCGCCGCCGAGACCGCCGAGAGCGGGCCCGTACGGTGCCAGTCGATGACCGCCTCCTCGCGCTCGACGACGACGATCCGGCCCCAGCGCGGCTGTTGTGCCGCGCGGACCAGGGAAAACCCGACGCCGAGGCCGCCGATCAGCACGGCAGGCCGGGCCCGGCCGGCCGGCAGTGCGGCCAGTGCGGCATCGATCAGCAGCCGCTCGGACCGGCCGTCGGAAGTGTCCATCAGGAAGCAGCCGTTGGCGATGATCTCGTAGATCAAAGGGGGTGCGGCGGAGGCGCCCGAACCGTCAACTCCCGGGCCCGCGGGAGGTGCGCCCCGTTCCCGTAGCACCACCTCGCCGTACGGGCCCTCGCGGCGGTCGAGCGTGCGCGGGCCCTCGGGGAGGCCGGTCGTTGCCTGCGTCGGAGTAACGGGAGCCATGGCGTCATGGTGGCCATACGGGCCGCGCCGGTCCAATGCTTTGGGCAGGATTCCGCCGCCGGTGGCACGGACGTGGTGCCTCTTCCGAGGGTTGCCTGATGTGAGGGATATCACTCACACAGCTTCTTCATGGGTTGAGCGTGCAGGCTGGTCCGGAACGTAGGGCTGGGCAGAGGAATCACGGCCGAGGGACACGGGCGTGGCTGACCGGATGTGCCATGGACGGAAGGGGCCTCGGACAAGTGAGCTGGCTGGGAACCGCCGAGAGCGCACGGGCCGATCGCGCGCCGTCCGTCATACCGGGGCCGGACAACGGGCCGGATGCAGCAACGGCCGTCCCGCCGGCTTTGCTGCTGGGCATTCCCCGGCAGCGCGAGTCCCGGCAGGCGCTCGCGGAGGCGGCGGAGCCCGCAGTCCCCCGGACGCCCCCGCGACGGCGGCTGCGACTGCTGCCCGGTCCCGCCGGCACCCCCTTCACCTTCGGCTACGCCCTTCTCCTCGTGGCCACCTCGCTCTTCGCCGAGTACGCCGACCCGACGCTGGTCTCCGAACTGCTCCAGGGCTCCAGTACGGACGTCGTCCATCTGGCACAGGCTCCGCTGCTGGTGCTGCTCGCCAGCGCTCTGTGGATCGCGGGCGGTGTGACCTCCGCCTACGCCCTCGGTTTTCTCTTCGTCCTGACGGCCCTGGAGCGGCGGATCGGCGGGCTGCGCACCGCCGCCGTCTTCTTCGGCGGCCATGTGCTGGCCACCCTCGCCACCGAGGTGCCCGTCGCCTTCTCGGTCGCCGCCGGCCGGCTGCCGGAGAGCTCACTGCACCGCCTCGACTACGGCATCAGCTTCGGCGTGATGACCAGCATCGGCGCCCTCGCGGGCCTGCTGCCGGCCTGGTTGCGCTGGCCGCTGCTGGCCGGCGTCGGCTACCTGGCCGTGACGGATCTGCTGGCCTACGCCGACCCGATGACGGAGTGGGGCCATCTGCTCTCGCTCACCCTGGGCGTCGCCGGCTGGCCGCTGCTCCGCCGCTGGCGCACCCGTCTCGCCCGGCCCGCGCCGCTCCTGGGCGACCTGGGCCATCCGGCGCTGCAGGGCGTGCGGACCTACTGAGCGTCCGGGAGCCGCGGGCTCACGGACGGACGGTCGGCCGACCGGTAGGAATGGGCGATGGCGTAGGCGCAGCCGCCCAGCAGGGCCACGCCGGACAGCACACCGCTGACGAACGGCACCCACGCCACGGCCGAGGTCGCCGCCATGCCCAGTCCGGTCATACCGAGCGCGGTCAGCGCGATGCCGGGGACGGCGATGCTGCGCCGCTTCCAGACCGCCATCAGCGCGACGAAGTGCAGACCGACGATCAGCGCGATCCACGCCACGGCGGTCTCCGGGGGCGCGCCCGCCGCCCGCAGCGCGAGATTGCCGCCGATCAGCAGCACCACCTCGGCCCCCACGACGAACGCGAACTTCCCCCGGAACCAGTCCGCTCGGGGAGCCTCGGCGTCCTCCTCGGCGGGCTGCCCGTGGCGCCCGGCCCGCAGCCCGAGCGCCAGCAGCCCGGCGAAGGTGAGCACCGCGAGCACCCGGAGGGCGATACCGATCGCGGGATTCAGCGGGTCGTGTGCGTTGGCGACGACGAAGATCGTCCCGAAGAGTGCGCCGATGAAAACTCCGGACATCCGCTGCAACATGCGGTGAAGGTAGCAGTCATGACGGGGCGTGAGGAGAAAACCGGCCCACTCGTCCGAGCGCGGCCCGTCCGGACCGGGCCGCGCTCCTATCCGAGCCACATGAGCATGCCGTCCCCGTTGTCCGCCGCCGCCCGGAAGAACGGCCGCAGCAGCTCGAAGTGCTCGCTCACATAGTCCAGGGGCTCGCCCCGCTCCCAGACGATCGTCGGGTACACCTCCGCCTTGGCGAGGTCCTCCGGGCCGACGCCGGCCGTCAGACGCTCACCGGATATCTCGGTCAGCGCCCCGGCAGCGGTTCGCACCTGCTCGGGGGTGAGGTAACGGGGCGGACCGTAGCCCCAGTCGTCGGCATCCGGGACGGCCTCCTCGCCGTGGACGATGTCCAACGGGAAGGCCGCCCGGCGCAGCAGGAATCCGAGGGCGTCCCAGGCCTTGTCGATGTCCATGCAGCGCGCCAGCGCGGGCTGTGGACACTCCGCGGCCTCCGCCTCCATCCGCCCGCCGACCAGCTCAAGCGCCCACGCGGGATCGCCGAGGGCGCGGTCGAGTTCGGCAGGTGTGAGGCGTGCGTACTCTCCGATCATGCTCATGGTCCCGAGGCTAGGGGCGACCACTGACAACGCCCGCTGCCGGAGAGCCCGTTGCCCTCCCGCAGCGAGCGAATCCGGCCAGACGCGGTGCACCGCCGCCGGCTGGGAGAATGGTGGCTCCTTCCGAGCGCGGCCCCGTGCGGCGCTCGCCGGCCGCAGGAGAAGCACCTTGTCCCCAGACCGTGAGCAACCGATTCCGGACACCGTCGATCTCGGCCTGCAGTCCGACTGCGGCAGCTGCTTCGGGCTCTGCTGTGTCGCGCTGCCGTTCGCGGCCTCGGCGGACTTCGCGATCGACAAGGACGCCGGCCGGCCCTGCCCGAATCTGCAGACGGACTTCCGCTGCGGCATCCACACCGACCTTCGCCCGCGCGGCTTCTCCGGCTGCACCGTCTACGACTGCTTCGGCGCCGGGCAGAAGGTCTCCCAGGTCACCTTCGGCGGGCAGGACTGGCGGCAGGCCCCGGGGACGGCCCGGCAGATGTTCGACGTCTTCCCCGTCATGCGGCAGCTGCACGAACTCCTCCGGTACCTGGCCGAGGCGCTGACCCGGCCGGCGGCCCGCCCGGTACACGCCGACCTGCGGGCCGCGCTGGAGAAGACCGAACGCCTCACCCGCGGCAGCGCCCAGGAGCTCACGGCGCTCGATGTGCCGGCCCACCGGGGCGAGGTCAATGCCCTGCTGCTGCGTACCAGCGAACTCGTACGGGCCGCGGTCCCGGGCCGCACGAAGGAGCGGCGGGGCGCCGATCTCATGGGGGCCCGCCTCAAGGGTGCCCGCCTCCGGGGCGCCAACCTCCGCGGGGCCTGTCTCATCGCCGCCGATCTCAAGGGCGCCGATCTGCGCACGGCGGACCTGATCGGTGCCGATCTGCGGGACGCGGACCTGGGCGGTGCCGACCTCACCGGCGCCCTCTTCCTCACCCAGCCGCAGCTCAACGCGGCCAAGGGCGACGCCGCGACCAAGCTGCCGGATGCCTTGTCCCGCCCCGCCCACTGGTAGCGCGCCGCGAGTGATCGCTCACAGCGAACGCACCTGGGGGAACATCTCCCCTCCCGGCTGCATTGAGTGAGTAAAGCTCAACTT
Organism: Streptomyces sp. NPDC054786; assembly: GCF_053611685.1. Lineage (NCBI taxonomy): Bacteria > Bacillati > Actinomycetota > Actinomycetes > Kitasatosporales > Streptomycetaceae > Streptomyces > Streptomyces sp. NPDC054786. The sequence goes on from NZ_JBSHAW010000029.1 coordinate 25,475, forward strand.
GTTTGCCGAAGGGGAGATCATGGCTTCGACGTCCACATCGCTCACTCTGCCCGTGCTGCCCCTCGATGACGAGGTCGTGCTCCCCGGCATGGTGGTGCCTCTGGACCTGTCCGACCCGGACGTACGAGCCGCGGTGGAGGCCGCGCAGGCCGCCGCCACCTCGGGTAACAAACCTCGGGTGTTGCTTGTGCCCCGCGTCGACGGGACATACGCCGGCATCGGCACGCTCGGACGGATCGAGCAGGTCGGGCGGCTGTCCGACGGCGATCCCGGCGCGCTGATCCGGGGCCTGGGCCGGGTACGCATCGGTTCCGGCACGACCGGCCCCGGAGCCGCGCTCTGGGTGGAGGGCACCACCGTCGAGGAGACGGTCCCCGATCCGCTGCCCGGTGCGGTGGCCGAACTCGTCACGGAGTACAAGGCGCTGGCCACCAGCTGGCTGCGCAAGCGCGCTGCCTGGCAGGTCGTCGACCGCGTCCAGCAGATCGAGGACGTGCCGACGCTGGCCGACAACTCCGGCTACTCGCCGTTCCTGACCACCGAACAGAAGGTCCAGCTGCTGGAGACCGTCGATCCGGTCGCGCGGCTGAAGTTCGCCACCGAGACGCTGCGCGAGCACCTCGCCGAGCAGGACGTCGCCGAATCCATCGCCAAGGACGTCCAGGAAGGCGTCGACAAGCAGCAGCGTGAGTTCCTGCTGCGGCGGCAGCTGGAGGCGGTCCGTAAGGAACTCGCCGGGCTCAACGGCGATCCGGAGGACGAGGGCGAGGACTACCGCGCCCGGGTCGAGGCCGCCGACCTGCCGGAGGACGTCCGCAAGGCCGCCCTCAAGGAGGTCGACAAGCTGGAGCGGTCCAGCGACCAGAGCCCCGAGGGCTCCTGGATCCGCACCTGGCTGGACACCGTCCTGGAACTGCCGTGGAACGAACGGACCGAGGACGCCTACGACATCGCCGGCGCCAAGGCGGTCCTGGACGCCGACCACTCGGGCCTGGAGGACGTCAAGGAGCGGATCACCGAATACCTGGCCGTCCGCAAGCGGCGGGCCGAGCGGGGGTTCGGGCTCGTCGGCGGGCCGTCGAAGGAGACCTCGCGCAGCGACGCGGGCAAGAGTGGCGGTGGGCGACGGGCCGGCGGAGCCGTGCTGGCGCTCGTCGGGCCGCCCGGTGTCGGCAAGACCTCGCTCGGTGAGTCCGTCGCGCGGGCCATGGGGCGCACCTTCGTCCGTGTCGCGCTCGGCGGCGTCCGGGACGAGGCGGAGATCCGCGGCCATCGCCGTACCTATGTCGGCGCGCTGCCCGGCCGGATCGTCCGGGCCATCAAGGAGGCCGGGTCGATGAACCCGGTGGTGCTGCTCGACGAGATCGACAAGGTGGGCTCCGACTTCCGCGGCGACCCCGCCGCCGCCCTCCTGGAGGTCCTGGACCCGGCGCAGAACCACACCTTCCGGGACCACTACCTGGAGGTCGAACTCGACCTCAGCGATGTGGTCTTCCTGGCCACCGCCAACGTCCTCGAAGCCATCCCCGAGCCGCTGCTCGACCGGATGGAGCTGGTCCGCCTGGACGGCTACACCGAGGACGAGAAGGTCGTCATCGCCCGGGACCACCTGCTGCCGCGCCAGTTGGAGCGGGCCGGTCTGGAGACCGGCGAGGTGACCCTGGAGGACGACGCGCTGCGCAAGCTGGCGGGCGAATACACCCGCGAGGCGGGCGTACGGAATCTGGAGCGCGCGGTCGCCAGGCTGCTGCGCAAGGTCGCCGCACAGCATGAACTCGGCCGGCAGGAGCTGCCGTTCACGGTCGGTGCGGACCAGCTGCGCCCGCTGATCGGGCGGCCGCACCACACCCCCGAGTCGGCACAGGACCCGGCCGAGCGGCGCACCGCGGTGCCCGGTGTGGTCACCGGCCTCGCGGTCACCGGCGCCGGCGGCGATGTGCTCTATGTGGAGGCGTCGCTCGCCGATCCGGAGACCGGGGGGTCCGGGCTCCAGCTGACCGGCCAGCTCGGCGATGTCATGAAGGAGTCCGCGCACATCGCGCTGTCCTTCCTGCGCTCCCACGGTGCGGAACTGGAACTTCCGGTCGCCGACCTGAAGGAGCGGGGAGTGCATCTGCACGTACCGGCGGGCGCCGTTCCCAAGGACGGACCGAGCGCGGGCGTGACGATGACGACGGCCCTGGCCTCGCTGCTGTCGGGCCGGCAGGTCCGGCCGGATGTGGCGATGACCGGTGAGGTCTCGCTGACCGGGCGGGTGCTGCCGATCGGCGGCGTCAAGCAGAAGCTGCTGGCGGCGCACCGTGCCGGGATCACCACCGTGGTCATCCCCAAGCGCAATGAACCCGACCTGGACGAGGTGCCGGCCGAGATCCTCGAAGCCCTGGAGGTCCACCCGGTCGCAGATGTCCGCCAGGTGCTGGAGCTGGCGCTGACCCCCGCCTCGAACGGGGCCGCTCCGGAGGTACCGGTCGCGGCGTGAGGTCGACGGCGGCCGGTCCGGCTCCCCGGAAGGGGGCCGGGCCGGCCGCCGCATGGGTGCATCAGCCGTTGGCGAGCGCCTTGAGACGGTCCATCGTGCCGTTGAAGCGGTTGTGGTCCCCGACCGTTGGGCCGGTCGAGGTGTACTGCCAGATGGTGTGGAAGCCCCAGCCGGCCGGGAGTTCGCCGACCGAGGAGCCGTAGCGCGGTATCCACAGCGGGTTGACGGAGCCGAAGGCGGCGGAGTTGCCGGTGCACTGCTTCCACCAGCTGGTGGAGGTGTAGATGACGGCGTCCCGGCCGGTACGCGCCTTGTAGGTGGCGAACCAGTCCTTCATCCAGTTGACCAGGCCGGCCGCACTCAGCCCGTAACAGGTCGCGCCGTAGGGGTTGTACTCCATGTCGAGCGCGCCGGGCAGCGTCCTGCCGTCCTTGGACCAGCCGCCGCCGTGGCCGACGAAGTAGGTGGCCTGGGCGGCACCGCTGGAGGTGTCGGGCGTGGCGAAGTGGTACGCGCCCCGGATCATGCCGGCGTTGTAGGAGCCGTTGTACTGCTGCGCGAAGGACGGATTGGTGTAGCTGGTGGACTCCGTCGCCTTCACATAGGCGAAGCGGACGCCGCTGTTCCAGAGCGTCGGCCAGGCGACACTGCCGTTGTGGCTGCTGACGTCCACCCCTTCGACGGACGCCGCGAGCGAGGACGCCGGTGGCGCGACGCCGGCCGCGGTGCCCTCGTGCCGGGCGATCTGCGAACCGGCCCAGTCCTGGCCGGGGTGGCTGGGCTCGGGGGCGTGCCGGGTGGCCGCGGCGCCGGCGGCGCCCGGCAGCCCGAGGAGGAGGGAGAGGGCCGCGAGAAGAACCCCGGCCACGGCCGCGAAGGACCGTGCGGGGCGGTGGGGGGAGCCGGATCTGAGCACGGACATACGTGCCTCCGAAGATCTCGGTGGGTGTGACCTGAGGGGGGAGGAGCTGAGGCATGACGCAGGCGTGCGAACACGGCGGTGGCCGTGGATGACGCGCGGTGGAACCGTTGACTCCCTGCCGCCGCTTGGTATGGCCATGCCAGAAATGACGATACGCGCGTAGAACGACGTGACAAAAGAGGGTCGCCGGGCTGCCGTTGGTCTAATCCTGCGAAATACTGGCCGAGCTGCGGCTTCGGCCGCCGATGGCGGAAACTTTCAGGTGAGGGAAAGCAGGAATGGGCGCTGACGTGCACAACACCGGAGCCGACGGTACGACGGCGGACGGCGAACCAATTGGTGTGGACCACGTATTTCTGGCCCTGGAACGCGAATTGGCGGTATTTCTCCGCCGGGCCCGTGCCTCTTCCGGCGAATTGGCGCGAGAGGTACATCCCGACCTGGAGCCCTCCGCGTACGGCCTCCTGGTCCGGCTGGCCGACGCCGGCACCCAGCGGGCCACCGGCCTCGCCGGCTTCTTCGGCGTCGGCAAGGCCACGATGAGCCGCCAGCTGCACGCCCTGGAGAAGCTCGGACTCGTCGCCCGCGAACCGGACCCGGCCGACGGCCGTGCGGTCCTGGTGCGCCTCACCGACGAGGGCCGCGAGCGCTTCACCCGCGTCCGCACCGGTCGCCGCGCCCAGTACGCCCGCCGCCTCGCCTCCTGGGACCGCGACGAGGTCGCCGAACTGGCCCGTCTGCTGCACCGGCTGAACACGGAGCAGGAGGGGGAGGAGAGCTGAGGGGCGCCCCCCTGCGGTGCCGTGTCCGGCGCCGCCGTACCCCCGGACCTGCGCCGTCGTCGCGGCGTTCCCCGGCGCCGGGAGAAAATCCCCGCCCGCCGGTCATTGTCACGGCTCCACAAAAATCACCGCCGCGTCATCCCGCGCCTTGCCGCGCGGATACGCCGTGCGCTCCGGGTCCGCCGCCTCCGATGCCCGGACCCGGTCGAGCAGCGCCTGGGGGCCCTGCTCGGTCACCAGGGCCACGCAGTCGGCCCAGGAGCCCTCGTGGAAGACCTCGGCCCAGCGGCTCGCACCGTCGCTGAGCGCGGTCAGGGAGCGCAGGCCGGCACGCGGGGTGCTGCCGGACACCGCGCGGGCGGCCACCGCCGGATCGGCGGCCGCGGTGAAGAAGCCGCCCTCCGTGTTGCGCAGCGCCTCGACCGCACGGGCGTACTTCCGGCCCGCCGCGGCCCGTTCCGCCGAGCCGCGGGGCAGCGCCCGCACGGCGGCGCGCCGTTCTTGGACCGCGGGCGGCAGTTCGTCCAGCCGGGGGTCGCGCACCGGCTGCACCGAGCCGTCCGCCCGCTCCAGGAGGAGAACCGAGTCGGACAGGACGAGGTACTCGACGCTGTCCCCGGACCACCGCGCGGCGACCACGGTTGCCTGCGGAGTGCGGGCGTGAGAAAGGTCACAGGATGCCCGATGGATATCGGCCGTCCGGGAGATGGCCGCGGAGAGAACCTCAGGGAGTGTCATATCCCGGTGTGAAACAGACAGTTCGAGCATTGCGCCACCAAGCCGCGCGGTGAACCACGGCACCGTGTGGCGGCAGCCGTAGTCCTCCTCGGGGGGCGTCACACCGTCCAGGAGGACGAGAGCTCCGCCCTGGCCGGAGGCCGGCACGGCTACCGATGCGTAGTCCTCGTTTGGGCGTTGGGGGTCGCCCGGCTCGGTGGCGAGTTCGATGCGCATGGCCGCAAGTCTGCCGGAGGCCCCGTTCCCGCCCCCGGTGACGGCCGCTCGCGGCGGTGCCGGAGTGCGGCCGGGGCGGCGGTGTACGGAAGGTAAGGACCGCGGGTCCGGCGGTCTGCGGGCGCGCATCCTTCCAGGAGCGGGACGCATCTCCAAACCCGTTCGGGGGTTGCGCGAGGTTGCGGTCGAAAAGGTTGGCGCACGGAAGTTGATGGCCAAACTCCGATTGATGTTCACTCGTTCAGGTGGCCGGGCATGTGTTGCCGAGCCACTGCGCGGTGCCGGTGGAATGGTCGTTGCCCGGATCATCGGGGTGGGGCCAGGACATTCGTCGCGACGCGCAGAGCCGGGCCGTTTCCCCTCGCGGAAGTGTGTACTGCTGCGGTCTTCGCGCAGATCCGCCCCGTGAGCGGAGAGCGAGCCGGGTCCGCGACGCCATATGGCGTGGACAGGCGAGACAGGAATGCGAGCAGCGGTGCGGAAGATGCGGCTTCGAGGCGGCGCAAGGAAGCCGGGATCACCGGCCGGTTCGGTCTCGGGACCGAGCACGGGCTCGGGTCCTGGTAAGGGTCCGGGCATGACGGACGGCGGCGAGGACCGCGTGGGACGGCGTCCCGCGCGCGTGCGCAACCGGCTCGTCGGGGCGGTGGCCGTCGTTGCCGCCGCCGTCCTCGGCGCCGGTGCCCCCGGGCTGATGACCACGGCCGACAACGCCAACAACAGCCAGCAACTGGTCGATCTCGCCCAGCTCAACGCCCACGCCATCGCGCTGGCGCACTCCCTGGCCGATGAACGCGACGGTATGACCGCATACGTCGCCACGGGGCACGGCAGCCGTACGGCGGCGGGGCTGGGCAACACCGCGGCCAACGGCGCCAACGCCGCGGGGACGGACGATGCCGCGACCTCCCGGGCCCAGCGCGCCCGTGTGGACCGGCAGATCGGCGAGCTGCGCTCCGAGGCCCAGGGCGCCGCGGGCGATACCGCCGCGTACAAGGCCGCCGCCAAGCTTCTGGGTGCACTGCCGCAAACCCGTCAAAAGGCGCTGTCCAGGGGCGGATCGGCCGAGCAGATCCAGCACGCCTACACCCAGGCCGTCCAGGCACTCGGTGCGATCAGCGACGACATCGCCCGTGGACTGCCCGCCCGTGCGGACTCCACCGACGCCGACACCCGCGCGCTGCCCGCCCTCGGCCGTGCCACCGAACAGGCCGCGGGCACCCGGGCCCTGCTGCTCGCCGGGCTCAAGGCGGGGGGCAGCCAGCCCCGGCTGACGGCCCTCGCCCAGGTCGCACACGTCCGCGAACAGGGCGCGCTGGGCGACTTCCAGCAGGCCGCGAGCCAGGGTGCCCGGGACCGTTATGTCCGCACCGTCAACGGCGCGGACGTCAACACCGCCGAGCGTTATCTGGCCCGGCTGACCGACCAGCCCCGCCTGGACACCGCCGATCTGCGGCTCAGCCGCTCGCGGGTCCAGAACACGCTCACCAGCCGCATCGGGCTGATGCGCGGCGTCGAATCCGCCATGGCCACCGCCGACATCCAGCGCCTCGGCGCGCTGCGCGACGACGACGTGACGGAGCTGGAGATCCGCATCGGCCTGGAAGGGCTGTGCCTGCTGCTGGCCGTCGGCGCCGGCGTCTGGGCCGCCCGCTCCCTGACCCAGCCGCTCGCCGCGCTGCGGATCGGCGCCAAGCGGCTGGCCGCCGACCCCGCGCACGAGGAGCCCATCACCTACAAGGGCCGCAACGACGAATTCGCCACCGCCGTGCAGTCCGTCAATGCGCTGCACGCCCAGGTCGGCGAGCTGGGGCGGCGCACCGCCGAGCTGGAGGGCGAGCGCAAGCGGCTGGTCGGCGGCCGGCAGCGGCTGGTGGCCGAGCGCGAGGTGCTCCAGGAGCAGGGCGAGGCCCTCAAGGAGGAGATCGCCGATCTCACCGAGCGGCTGGCGGCCCTGCACGCCGGTGTGCACGGCCGGTTCGTCAACCTCTCGCTGCGCACCCTCGGCCTCGTGGAGCGCCAGCTCGGCGTCATCGAGTCGCTGGAGGAGAGCGAGCACGACCCGGAGCGGCTGGAAACCCTCTTCAAGCTGGACCACTTCGCCGCGCGGATGCGCCGCAACAGCGAGAACCTCCTCGTTCTGGCGGGCGCGGAGCAGTACGGCACCAGCCACCAGGGGCCGGTACCGCTGCTGGATGTGCTGCGTGCCGCGATCAGCGAGATCGAGCGCTACGAGCGGGTGCGTATCCAGTCGCTGCCGCCGCACTCCCAGGTCGCCGGCTTCGCGGCGGACGACATCAGCCATCTGGTCGCCGAACTCCTGGAGAACGCCACCGCGTTCTCGCCGCCGAACGCCCATGTCGAGCTGTCCGGCTGGCTGCTGGAGAGCGGCGAGGTCATGCTCTCCGTCCAGGACGAGGGCATAGGGATGACCTCGGAGCGGATGGCCGAGCTCAACGAGCGGCTGACGGACGTCGAAGCCGCCTCGTCCTCCGAGACCGTCGACGAGGCGCTGGGCCTGGGGCTGTACGTGGTGGTGCGGCTGGCCGCCCGGCACGGTGTCCGGGTCCAGCTGCGGGACGCGAAGCAGGGCGGCGTCACCGCCGTCATCGTCCTGCCCGGCTCGATCGTGCCCACCCGCCCGGCCCCGTCGGCCTCATCGGAGAGTGCGCCCCGGGACGTGGCACACACCCCGGTCCTGCCCGGCTCGGTCGCCGAGGCGAACTCCAACGCGCTGCCGACCCGGGTGGCGCGCAGGGACCCGGCATCGCTGAGCGGCCCCGCGGCCGCCCAGGTCCCGGCCCAGGAGACCGGCCACGGGCCGTCCCAGAACGCCCCTGCGCCCGCCGGGCAGCCCGACGGCCACCCGGCCGCACCGGCGGCCGGCCACGACGGCGCCCCGGACGCGGACCCCGCGTCCGCCGGCGACCCCTTCGTCGCCGCCGCGGAGCGTGCGATCGACGCGGCCGGATTCGGCATGCCGGCCGAACCGGCGCCCACCGAGCCGCAGCCGGCCGGCCCCACCACGTACTCCGGGTCCGAACCGAGCCCGTACGGCCCGCGGTCGCCCGGCCCCTACGCCGCCACCACCAGCGGTGCCGGCGAGCACCTCCGGCCCGAGGACGACGGCCACCACGACGCGGACCCGTCGCCCGCCGACACCGGCCGGCCCGGCGCCCCGGGCGACGGGCCCTCCGAAGCCGGCGCGCCCTCGTCCGACCCGTACGCCATCGGTCCGGACCAGCACACGCGCCCCGAGGCGGACGCGGCACCCACGGACGCGGCGCCCGCCGACGCGTCCCCGGCCGAGGAACCGGCCGACCCACAGACCGCCGCCTCGCCCGAGGCGGAGCGGCGGACGACCACCATGGGGCTGCCCAAGCGCACCCCCAAGGTCGTGGCGCAGCAACAGGCGCCGGCCGCCCCGCGCAAGAGCGGTTCGGCGAACGCCGAGGCGCTGCGGCGCCGGCTCGGCGGATTTCAGGCGGGGGCGCGAGACGGCCGGCGTGAAGTCGAGGCCGAGATTGCGGAACGTACAACGGAGCTGACCATCCCACAGACGGACACCGACGGAGCGGGGGCCCCGGGAGAGAGCCACGTTGTCGAGGAGGCACGCGATTGAAGGCGCAAGCGCCCACTGCTTACGGACAGGGTCTGAGCAGTCAGGCAAGGAATCTGCATTGGCTGCTGACCAACCTGGTCGACGAGGTACCAGGAATCCGCTCGGTCGCGGTGGTCTCCTCCGACGGCCTGCTGCTGCTGTCGTCCGACCCGGAGCGGACGGAGGAGGCGGCACGGCCGAGCGGCGGTGACGGTCCGCGGGGATCCAGCGCAGACCTGGCCACCATCGTGTCCGGGCTCGGCAGTCTCACCAACGGTGCCGCGAAGCTGATGGACGGCAGGGCGGTCAAGCAGACGATGGTCACGATGGACGAGGGCAGCCTGTTCGTCATGTCGATCAGCGACGGCTCGCTGCTCGGGGTGCATGCCACCCCGGACTGCGACATGAGCGTCATCGCCTACCACATGGCGCTGTTCGTCGGCAGGGCCGGACATGTCCTCACCCCCGAACTCCGCAGCGAATTGCGCAAGTCGATGGAGAGCCCCCAGTGAGCGAACGTAGTGAGCGAACCGTTGAGAGGTGCGCGCCGAGCGAGTGCGAGGGCGTGCGAAGCGAGGTTTCGGCATGAGCGGCACCCGCAAACTCCCCGTCCGCGGTGGGGACAAGAAACCCTCGCGCGTGCGGCCGTACTCGCTCACCGGCGGCCGGACGCGATTCGGCCATGTCCTGCTCGTCGAGACATTCGTGGCCGCGCTGGAGGCGCCCGAGGAGCGGCGCGAGCTGACGTCCGGCGGCTGGGGCGACCGTGTGATGCCGGAGATGCGCGCGATCGTCGAGCTGTGCCGCCGGATGCGCTCGGTCGCGGAGATCTCCGCGCTCCTCAAGATGCCGCTGGGCGTGGTCCGCGTACTGCTCAGCGACCTCGCCGACCAGGGAAAGATTCGCGTCTACGGCTCCGGGCACGGCTCCGGCCGGCCCGACCGCGCGCTGCTCGAAAGGGTGCTGAGTGGACTTCACAGGCTCTGACACGATATCGGCCGGGGCGACGGCGACCGCCGGTTCCGTGAGCCCGGTGGACACGGCCGCCGACGCGGGGCTGCAGAGCTGGCAGACGGACCGTTCGCGGGCGCCGATCGCCACCAAGATCGTGGTGGCGGGCGGCTTCGGCGTCGGCAAGACCACATTCGTCGGATCGGTCTCGGAGATCACCCCGCTCCAGACCGAGGCGGTGATGACCCAGGCCAGCGCGGATACGGACGATCTGACCTCGACCCCGGAGAAGACCACGACCACGGTCGCGATGGACTTCGGGCGGATCACTCTCGACCAGGAGCTGGTGCTGTACCTGTTCGGGACGCCCGGACAGCAGCGGTTCTGGTTCATGTGGGACGACCTGGTGCGCGGCGCGATCGGCGCGATCGTGATGGCCGACACCCGGCGTCTTGAGGACTGCTTCCCGGCACTGGACTACTTCGAGAGCTGCGGACTGCCGTATGTCGTCGCGGTCAACCACTTCGAGGGGACCGAGGCCTACGCCGTCGAGCACGTACGCGATGCGCTGACCGTGCCGCCGCACGTGCCCGTAGTGATCATGGACGCGCGGAAGCGGGTCACGGTGATCGAGTCGCTGCTCGCGCTGGTCGGCCACGCACTGGAGACCACGCCGGAGTAACCGGCCCCCGTAGGGGGCCACCTGGCCCCGTACGGGCCACCCTCCCCCCACTTCCCCTGAACACAGCAGTAGCAGAGAAGAGTGCCGCCATGCGGAAAATACTCGTCATCGGAGCCGGCCAGTCCGGTCTCCAGCTGGCCCTCGGCCTCCAGTCCCAGGGCTATGAGGTCACCCTCATGTCCAACCGCACCGCCGACGAGATCCGCGCCGGCCGGGTCATGTCGACGCAGTGCATGTTCGACACCGCGCTCCAGTACGAGCGCGACCTCCAGATCAACTTCTGGGAGAACCAGGCCCCGCGCATCGAGGGCCTCGGCGTCTCGGTCGCCGCCCCCGGCAGCCATGAGTCGCCCGAGGGATCGCAGCGCGCCATCGACTGGGTCGGCAAGCTGGACGGCTATGCCCAGTCCGTCGACCAGCGGGTGAAGATGGCCGGCTGGATGGAGACGTTCGCACAGCGCGGCGGCCAGCTCGTCATTCATGGCGCGGCCGTCTCCGACCTGGACTTCTTCGCGAGCCGCTACGACCTGACGCTGGTCTCGGCCGGCAAGGGCGAGCTGGTGTCCATGTTCGGCCGGGACGACTCCCGCTCCCCGTACGACGCTCCGCAGCGCGCGCTCGCCGTCTCCTACGTCCACGGCATGGGCCCGCGCCCCGAGCACCCCGAGTTCGAGGCGGTGCGCTGCAACCTGGTGCCCGGCGTGGGCGAGCTGTTCGTCATGCCGACGTACACCACCTCCGGCCGCGCCGACATCCTCTTCTGGGAGGGCATACCCGGTGGTCCGCTGGATGTCTTCCAGGGTGTCAAGGACCCCAATGAGCACCTCGCCCTGACGCTGGAGCTGATGGAGAAGTTCCTGCCCTGGGAGTACGCCCGCGCCACCAAGGTCGAACTGACCGACGGCAACGGCACGCTGGCCGGCCGCTACGCCCCCACCGTGCGCAACCCCATCGGCCGGCTGCCCTCCGGCGGCCTGGTCCTCGGTGTCGCGGACGTCGTGGTCGCCAACGACCCGATCACCGGCCAGGGCTCGAACTCGGCCTCCAAGTGTGCCGCTTCCTACCTGGCCTCCATCGTCGAGCGCGGTGACCAGCCCTTCGACGGCGAGTGGATGCAGTCCGCCTTCGACCGCTACTGGAACACCGCCCAGCACGTCACCAAGTGGACGAACGCGATGCTGGGCCCGCCGCCCGAGCACGTCCTCAACATCATCGGCGCGGCCGGCCAGCTCCAGCCCGTCGCCGACCGCTTCGCCAACGGCTTCAACGACCCGTCCGACTTCGAGAACTTCTTCTACGACCCGGACAAGGCGAATGCGTACCTGGCTTCTCTGACGGGCTGAAAACCGCCTGCGGCAGGGGCTTGTCTCCCCATGTGGTGGGGTGCGGCGCCGTGCCGGGTTCTCCCCGCCTCCGGCGGGGAGGGGCTGGGTTTTCGGGCTGCCGCCGCGGCGCGTGCTGTGTCGTGGTGGCGGTGACGGGCCTCCGGCGGTGGGGCGCGGGACTGCTTCGCTTTACGTCCCGTACCCCCACCGCCTCCGGCCCGTCACCTTCCGTAGGTGCCGCGGCTGTCCCTGGAGGGGGCGGGGCATGGGTGCTGAGGCCGCGCCGGCGCCAGTGGCAGTGCGCCGGGGTGCTCCCTCGATCAGCGGGTCTTTCGTTCAACGAGGCCTGTGCCAGGGCCACTTGGGCCCGCCGCCCGGCGGCTTCCCCTCGGGGTCGTACTCGTACTTCCAGCCGCTGGGCAGGCCCAGGCGCCCGACCCGTCCCGGGACGCGCCGGTAGACATGCACCGTCGGCGGGCGGTCGTCGTCGTTCGGTACCGGGACCTCGTACGTCTTCGGCGGCTGGCCGGTCATGCCGACCAGTACGGGCAGTACCCGGCCGTCCAGCGGGCCGCCGACGAAGGGGGTGTTCTCGCTTCTCACCCCCTCAGTGTCACACCACCGCGGCGGAACGGCCGGTCACAGCAGATGCGCGGCGTCGCTCACGATGGGCAGGATGCGGCGGGCCAGGTCACCGGCCGGCCCGTCGGCGGTCTCCAGCTTCAGCGCCGCCCGGGCCACCCGCGCGGTCTGCGGGTCCGTGGCCGCGGTGGCGGTCAGCAGCGCGACGAAGTGGTCGACCAGCCAGTCCCGCAGCTCGTCGAGGGCCGGCTGCTTGTCCTCGTCGAGCCAGATCAGTGACGCGGCCTCGACGGCGGTGATCCACATGCGGACGGTCATCCGCAGCCGCAGGCCCGGCTCCGGATCGCCCAGATGCCGCAGGATCTGGTCGGCGGCGGCGCGCCGGACCTCGTCCACGATCGCGGACGTACGGGTCGTCTCCACGACGCTGCCGCCCTGCAGCAGCGCGCTGAACCCCGCGTCGTGCTCGTCGACGAAGGCCAGATAGCGATCCAGTGCGCGGGACAGCCGCCGGGTGAGCGGCCCGGTCTCCGGCTCGGCGAAGCAGCGCTCCAGGATGTCGGCCGCGCTGCGCAGCGCGGCCTCGTACAACTGCTGCTTGCCGCCGGGGAAGTAGCGGTAGACCAGCGGGCGCGAGACCTCGGCGGCGGTGGCGACGTCGTCCAGCGAGACATCCTCGGGCGCGCGCTGTGCGAACAGGCTCAGCGCCGCGGTGAGCAGTTGGCTGCGGCGCTGCTCGACGCTCAGCCTGCGGTAGGCGGGTCGGGGTACTGCTGGGGCGGTGCCGCTGCCGTTCATGAACAGCAGCGTAACCGCCCCGGGTTCCGCCTCGCACAGGTGCTCGGGGCGTACGGGGTCCATGTCGGGGGCTTCAGGCCAGCAGGCCCGAGCTGCGCCACAACCTGCGGCCCATACCGCGCAGTACGCCGATCTCGTCCAGGAAATCGGTCAGCCGCCGGGCGCCGGACTGCATCACCTCGCGGCGGTGTCCGCTGGCCTTGACCTGAGCGACGGCCTCGCTCCTGTCCAGCCCCACATTGCGGTAGACGTCCGGATTGACGAAGGCGACGGAGAAGACCCGGGCCGCCTCGCCGGAGCTGATGCGGGTCAACTCCCGCTCCCAGCGCGGCGCGGTGACCATCTGGCGGCGCAGCTCCTCGCGGGCGTAGCGCACATGCCGGGCCTCCTCGACGACATGGATGCGGGTCACTCCGCGCACGATGGGCTGCACCCGCTCGTCCGGGAACGTCAGCCGCTGCATCCAGTCCAGGATCTCCTCGCCGAGCAGGGTGCAGGCGAACGAACCCGGGGTGGTGGAGATCGTCTTGAGGACGCGGGCGAGCTGGTGATTGAGCCGGGAGACCGGGTACGCCGGCGCGCCACCCTTCTGGATCATGCGCGCGAACATCTTGGAGTGCCGGCACTCGTCGGCAATCTCGGTGAGGGCGTAGCGGACATGCGCGCTGGTCACCGGCTTGTCGTAGATGTGCCGTACGAGCAGTTGCATCAGGATGATCTCGAACCAGATGCCCAGCGACGCGAGCGAGGCGGCCTCGTGCCGGGAGAGGTCCTGCTGCTGCTCCAGCGACATCTTCTGCCACATCGGGGTGTCGTAGAGCGAGACCAGCTCCGGCGGCCAGAACCACTTGCCCTCTTCGAGGGGCGCGTCCCAGTCGAGTTCGGTGTCGGGGTCGAAGGAGTGCTTGGCGGAGGAGTCGAGCAACCGCTCGGCGACCTGTTCCCGGTCCTTGAGCAGACCGAGGGCGTCCCGCAGGACTTCGGTGTCCGTCACGGTCATTGCGGTGGGCGCGCTCGTCATGGCTGTGGCTACCTCGCTAGTGGGTTACCCGCGGTCAAATCTTATGAGACTGCGCGTCAGCAAGGACGTCAATCCCCCGCGCACGAGTTATTGACCCGTCGGTAAGAAACGTGTGAGCCTGCCAACGACCGCCCATAACAAGGCGTTTGGCGAGCCGAGGAGGCGTCCGTGTCGACCCGAGATCTCTACATACAGGACCCAGGCGACCCGGTGTGGAAAGTGCCCGCGTCCGGTGCGGCACGCTTCAGCTGGGACTACGACGACGGGCGCGACCGCCTGCTGGCCCTCTACCAGAAGGGCAAGGACAAGCAGTGGGACGCCAACTTGCGGATCGACTGGGGCCTGGAGGTCGATCCCCACGACCCGCTCGGCACCCCGGACGAGTCCATGTCCCTGTACGGCACCAAGTACTGGGACAAAATGACCGATAAGGACCGCGGCGAACTGCGCCAGCACTACACGTCCTGGCAGTTCAGCCAGTTCCTGCACGGTGAGCAGGGCGCCATGGTCTGCGCGGCGCGGATCGTGGAATCCGTCCCGGACCTCGACGCGAAGTTCTACTCCGCCACCCAGACCATGGACGAGGCGCGGCACGCCGAGATCTACAGCCGCTTCCTCCAGGAAAAGATCGGGATGCTCTACCCGATCAACGACAACCTCCAGGCGCTGCTCTCCGACACCCTCAAGGACTCCCGCTGGGACATGCCGTACCTCGGCATGCAGGTGCTGATCGAGGGCCTGGCGCTGGCCGCCTTCGGCATGATCCGCGACACCACCACCAAGCCCCTGCCCAAGCAGATCCTCGCTTACGTCATGCAGGACGAGGCGCGTCATGTCGCCTTCGGCCGCATGGCGCTGCGCGACTACTACAAGCAGCTCTCCGACGCCGAACTGCGCGAACGCGAGGAGTTCGTCATCGAGGGCTGCTACTTGATGCGCGACCGGCTGCGCGGCCTGGAGGTCCTGGAGAACTTCGGCATACCGCACGACGAAGCCGCCGAATTCACCGAGAACTCCGAGTTCCTGCACCTCTTCCGCAAGCTGCTCTTCAGCCGGATCGTGCCCTGTGTGAAGGACATCGGTCTGTGGGGTGAACGTCTCCAGCGCGCCTACGTGGACATGGGTGTCTTCGAGATGGGCGACTCCAATCTCGATCTGCTCATGGCCGAGGACGAGGAGCTCGCCGAAAAGCTCGACGCGGAGCGCTTCGCGGCCGAGGAGGAGGCCCGTACGGCGGAGGTCGCGGAGGCCATCGCCGAGGGGGCGGCCGAGGACTGAGCGTCAGGGGGACCGCCGGGCCGCCGGGCGCCGCCGGATGGCAGGATCCGGTCATGGACACGGACGACCGCAGGCGACGGCGGGCCCTGGCACACGCCGCCCTCGAAGGGCTGGCGTTCGGCGACGCCTTCGGGGAGCGCTTCTTCCCGCTGTTCCGCCCCCTGCCGGAATCCCGGCAGCTGATCGCGGCCCGCAGCGCCCCGCCCGATCGAGCGCCGCTACTGCCACATCAAACAATGGCGAGGACTCGCCACGCGCTACGACAAGCACGCCATCATCTACCGAGCCGCCGTCCTGCTGAACGCCGTCAGCGCCTTAACCCGTCAGCTATCAGACACACTCTGGTGCGGCCCGTCGGATGATCAGACGTCTGCCGTGGACGGTTAGGCGTGAGTTGCAGTGAGTGACGAGCATTTCCGCATTACGGGGTCACTGCCAGGTGGCTGTCTCCGGGTCGATCCCGTGAGTGCGAGCGCACTCGTCGATGCTTTGCCGAAACCAGGAGGCCAGCCCGACCCGGATTCCGTCGTAGTGGGAGGAGAAGCCGGGGTCGGACTCGAACATTCTTCCCAGACACACCTGCATCTGTCGCGTGAGCGGGAAGAAGTTGGAAAATACTTCGCGGTGGCGTTCGACGAGTGCATTCGCTTCTGGGCCGCCCGGAATGACACCCTGATCGAGTGCGTTGCCCAGATCGAGCTGCAACGTGGACATCGCCGCGGAGAGCGACTGCCATTGCTCCCGCGTGCGAGAAGCGGACCGCTCGGCGAACTGCGCCCATTGCGCAGAATCCCCCCACACAGTGCGGGCCTGCCGGGATCGATGGGCGTCCCAGTCCGCCCCGAAGATCTCCGACTGCGCTTCATCGTTGAGGAGGATGCCCCGCTCGTGAGCCTCGGTCATCCGTTCCAGGCGCTCGTCGAGCTGCTGCAGGTCCTGGATGCGCTCGGCGAGCTGGGCACGCTGCTCACGCAAGGTAGCGCCGATCTCCGTTGTCGCGTCATCGAGAACCTCACGCACCGCGTCCAGTCCGAGACCAGCCTCCCGGTATGCGACGACGCGATGCAGCCGTTGCAGGTCCGCGTCGGTGTACTGGCGATAGCCGGCGGTGGTGCGCACGGACGGCGACGCCAAGCCGATCTCGTCCCAATGATGAAGCGTGCGGACGGTCACCCCCACCAGCTCAGCGGCCGCGCCCACCGTGACACCGTCACGGATGTCGCGCCCGCGTTCAACCATGGACACCATTGTGACCCCCCTCCGCCGATCCCGGGGCGACGATTCCGACCGAGGCGAGATCACGCGCTTCTTCGCTGTCAGGATCGAACTCCTGCGCCGCGGTGAACACGACCCGCGCACCCTCGGGGGTGGTCACCTCGACGTCGCGAGTACGCCACGGCGTATCCCGCGGCCCGGTCACGCTGCCCGGCACGAGATCCGAACACGCCTCGACGAGGGGCTCGACCTCGCTCAGCACGCACAAGAAACTCACGCTCATCGCCGACACTTCGGACGGCACGGCACCGGCCGCCGCAGGAACGAGCAGGACATCCTGGAACGCCCACCGGCGCAGGTGGACCACCTGCCCCGGGACGCTGAACAGTTCGATAAAGCCGAACCCTCGCACCCAGAAATCCGTCGACGCCGCCAAGTCCGACGTCGGAACCGTCACGAACACCGGCATCGCGTAGATGCCGCGGAACACCTCTGGCGCAACCGCCTTCGGTCCGCGCTCGGATACGGGGCCCATCTCGAATGCGTTGAAGAAATCACTCATGCCGTTTACCGTCCCCCCTCACGCAACGTGAGGGTCAAGCCCACTCCGTGAACCGACGACGTCAAACAATGAAAGCTTGCCAACTTGATCTCAGCCGGTCTGGATCAGCACCGTCACGGCCTTGACCAGCGCGGTCGCTCGACTCGGGCAGCTACGGATCCTACGGAGGATCTTCCAGGTCTTGAGCTGGGCGTTCGCTCGTTCTCCCGGTCCGCGCCGGCGTGCGTGGGCCGCGTCTTCCGGGTCGGGGCCGGGGAGGCGGGCCTTGGCCCGCCCGGCCCGTCACGTTCCGTCGAGTCCCGTCAAGCCCCTTCAGGAGGCCGGGCCTTCAGGAGGCCGGGCATCCAGGAAGTCGAGCACCCGGTGGCCCAGCTCTTCGGCGTGCTCGTACGGCAGGGAGTGGTGACCGACGCCCGCAAGGGTTTCGATCCGTACACCCGGCGTCCGTTCGGCCCGTACGGCGACCCGGCGCAGGTCGTGTGCCCGGCTGCGCTCCGCCAGCAGCACCAGGGTCGGCACCGCCGCTCCGCCGAGCCGGGCGACGTCCGGGCGCGGCCCCGTGACCACCTTCGCGCCGCGGAACTCGGCGGCGCCCAGGCCCATCAGCCGCACCAGCTCGGGAGCGGGCGGCGCACCCCGCGTCTCCCATGCCAGGAAGCGCCGGGTGCTCCGCTCGCCGGGCCGGACGAACAGCGGCAGCGCACGCAGCAGGTACGACGGCCGGTACCCGGCAAAACACTGGGTCGGATCGAGCAGCACCAGCCGCTCCACCCGTCCCCGCGTTCTTGAGGAGCCGGCGGGACTCGTACCGGCCGTGTGCACCGCATAACCGAGCGCGAGCCAGCCGCCGTACGAGTGCCCGAGCAGCGCCGCCGACTCCAGGCCGAGCCCGCTGAGCACGCCGTCCAGCCAGGCGAACAGATCCTCCGGCCGCCGCAGCGCCCGCCCGGAGTGCACGCTGAGACCCGGTGCGCCGATCTGGTCCACGGCGTACACCCGGTGCGTACGGGCCGGCGCGGCGACATGGGCGTACCAGACGGCCGAGGTCGTGCCGCCGCCGTGCAGCAGTACCAGGGGCGGACCGGCGGGCGGCCCGCAGACGTTGACCCGGGTGCTGCCGAACTCCGATGCCAGATCGAGCCGTTCCACCGGAACCGGCCAGAGCGCCATGGCCTGCTCATAGGCGTCACGAAAGGCGGGGGAGGGGCCGTGCGCGGGGGAGTGCGGCGAGGGGGCGGCTGTCATGGTGCACCTCCGGGACGAGGAGAAGCGACGAATCGAGGCGCATCCGCATCACCTCGTTCGGCAAGTATCTCGCTGAGCGAGGTAATAATGCAGGAGTCCGGGAAAGTGCGTCATGGGCGCTGGAGGGGACGTCATGAGGCCGGGGGGAACGTCATGAGCCCGGGAGGGAGTGTCATGGGCCCGGCTGAGAACGTCACGAGCCCGTAGAGAAGCGGCATGAACCCGGGAAAGAGAGGCGACGACGTATGACTAAGCGGGCTAAGCGGGCGAAACGACAAGGGCCGGATGAACCGGTGCAACCGGAGGAGCTCGTGGAACCGGAAGGGATGGACCTGGTCCATCTGCTGCGTGAGGTGACCTTGCGACTCGACCTCGCAGGAGCGCAGTTCGCGGGCCGTAACGGCCTGCATCCCACCGATCTCCGGGCCCTGATCAGCCTGCTGGACGCGGCCCGCGCCGGCGCCGAGTCGACGCCCGGCCGGCTCGGCGAGCGGCTGGGGCTGAACTCCGCCGGCACCACGGCGCTGATCGACCGCCTGGAGCGACTCGGTCTGCTCCGCCGGGTCCGCGACACCCGCGACCGGCGCCGCGTCCTGCTGGAGGTCGACGAGCGCGCGGTCGCTCTGGGCCAGTCGTTCTTCGGCCCGCTGATCGACCGCACGATCGGCCTGCTCGCCACCTTCGAGGCCGGGGAACAGGCGGCGATCCGGCGGTTCCTGAGCGGAGTGCGGGACACGGTCGGGGAGGGGTAGGGCGTCCGCCGGGATTTTCCGCGGCACATCCGTCGGTGCTGCCGTTCAGGGAGCCGCGATGCGGTGCGGTGCGCGGCGGTGCGGGCGGGCCCTACCGCTTACCGGACCGGGCCAGCCACCGCCCCTCGTGCCGGGACACCTCGATCGGACGGCCGAAGCACGCGGTCATCCGCTCCGCGGTCAGCACTTCGTCCACCGGGCCGCGCGCCTGCACCCGGCCGTCGCGCAGCAGCAGGGCGTGGCCGATGGACGGGGACAGCTCCTCCAGATGATGGGTGACCGTCACGGTCGCCAACTCCGGCCGCCCCAGGGCCAGCCGGTGCAGCGCATCGATCAGATCCTCGCGGGAGGGCAGATCGAGCGCATTGAACGGCTCGTCGAGCAGCAGCAGCCGGGGGTCGGCCATCAGCGCGCGGGCGATCAGGATCCTGGCCCGCTGGCCACCCGAGCACACCCCGAACGGCCGCTCCGCCAGCTCCTTGCAGTCCAGTTCGGAGAGCAGCTCATGGGCGCGCTCACGGGTGGCCTCGTCGTACCTGCGCCACAACGGCTGCACGGTGCCGGTCGCGCCGGTCAGGACGACCGTGTGGCCCGTCGCGTCCTGCGGAACCTTCTGCGCGCCGGAGACCAGTCCGATGACGGCGCGCAGCTCGCGGACGTCCACCGCGCCGAGCCGGTGCCCGAGCACCTCGACGGTGCCGACGGTGGGGAACATCAGCGCCCCGACGAGACGCAGGATGGTGGTCTTGCCGGCGCCGTTGGCACCGAGCAGCGCCCAGTGCTCACCGGACCGCACGCTCCAGTCGATGGCGTCGAGGATGACCTGGCCGGTGGTGTACCGGCGGACGCCTACGCCCTCCAGGGCGGCGATCACGCGGGCCGCCTCGGGGGCCG
The DNA here is from genome assembly GCF_053611685.1 of Streptomyces sp. NPDC054786. Classification (NCBI taxonomy): domain Bacteria; kingdom Bacillati; phylum Actinomycetota; class Actinomycetes; order Kitasatosporales; family Streptomycetaceae; genus Streptomyces; species Streptomyces sp. NPDC054786. The sequence continues at coordinate 45,518 of NZ_JBSHAW010000029.1, forward strand.
GATGCGGAACGGTGTGTGCCGGGGACGGTGCGGAGGCCAAGGACTCCCGGGACCGCGGAGGCTGCGTAGGGCTCATCGCCGCAGACTAGCTGCGTACGACACCTTTCTGCGGAGGTGTCCGATGTGCGGACCCTGGCGGCAGGCGGCAGGCGGCAGGCGGCAGGCGGCAGGCGGCAGGCGGCAGGCGGCAGGCGGCAGGCGGCAGGCGGCAGGCGGCAGGCGGCAGGCGGCGGACCGGGGCCCCGGCGGCCGTTACGGACCGGACAGCCCCAACAGCTCCCGCACCCGCGCGTACTTCGCGGTCAGCCGCTCCCGCGTCGGCGCCTCCAGCACGGCCAGCCGCTCCGGATCGGCGTTGTGCGCGAGATCGGACTCCTTGACCAGCAGCGCCCCGGGCGTGGCCAGAATGCGCGCGGTGTACTCCTCGACCGGCTCATCCACCCGCTTGGTGACGGCCAGGATCATCGCCTTGGTCGTCTCGCCCAGCGCCGCACCGGCCAGCCACTCCCGGCTCAGCGCCTCGTCCTCGACCGCGTCGTGCAGCCAGGCCGCGGCGATCTGCTCATCGCTGCCGCCCCGCTCGCGTACCCCCGTCGCGACCGCGGCCAGATGCTCGGTATACGGGCGGCCCGCCTTGTCGGTCTGTCCCGAGTGCGCGCGCCGGGCCAGCGCCTCCACCTCGGCCAGGGACAACAGCGGGGGCGGAGCAGGTTCCATGGACGGGATCGCATCAGCCATACGGCCATTGTGACGCCAGGACCGGTCACCTGGCGAAACGCCTCAGCCCAGCGCCGCCGCCATCACCGCCCGTGCGATCGGCGCCGCGCTCCCCCCGCCGCTGATGTCCGCACGGTCGGCGGCCGCGTCCTCGACCACCACGGCCACGGCCACGGCCGGCTCGTAACTGCCCTTCTCCCTTGCCCAGGAGATGAACCAGGCATACGGCGTGCCCTCGTTGTGCACACCGTGCTGCGCGGTACCGGTCTTGCCGCCGACCGTGACGCCCTTGATCGCGGCGTTCCGCCCGCTGCCGTGCTCGACGACGTCGACCATCATCTCCTGGAGCTGCTGAGCCGTGACCGGACCGGTCACCTGGCGAGTGGGGCGGGGCGGACCGCCCGCGATCATGACACCCCGGGCATCGGTCACCTTGTCGACGAGCGACGGCGACGTCAGCTGGCCCCCGTTGGCGACCGCCGCCGCGACCATCGCCATCTGCAGCGGTGTGGCGGCGGTGTCGTACTGCCCGATGGCGGACAGCGCGACCTGCGAGGCGTCCATCCGGGTATCGAAGTTGCTCGGCGCGACGGCCGAGGGGATACGCAGCCGACGGTCGTTGAAGCCGAACCTCCGGGCCGTATCGACCATGCCGTGCAGCCCGGTCGCCGCACCCAGCCGCGCGAAGACGGTGTTGCACGACGCCCGGAAGGCGTCCTTGAGCGGCGCGTCCTCGCAGCCCTTCGCGGCATTGCCGAGCTCGGTGTCGGTGCCGGGCAGGGGATAGGGATCGGGCGAGTCGGTCGGGGCGTCGATATCGGTGACCTTGCCGCTCTCCAGGGCGGCCGCCGCGGTGACGACCTTGAAGGTGGAGCCGGGCGGATAGGTCTGGCGCAGGGCCCGGTTGAGCATCGGCTGCTGCTCGGCACCGTTCAGCCGGCGCCAGGCCGCGCTGACCGAGGCGCCGTTGCCGGACAGCTCGCCCGGGTCGTACGAGGGCGTGCTGACCAGCGCCAGGATCCGCCCGGTACCTGGTTCGATCGCGGCCACCGCACCCTTCTTGCCCCCGAGCCCGTCGAACGCGGCGTGCTGCACCCGGGGGTTGATGGTGGTGTGGACGCTGCCGCCCCGCCGGTGGGCGTGGGTCAGCCGGTCCCACCACGGGAAGGTGGCGAGCCGGTCGTCGGCGCCGGACAGCACGCCGTCCTCGGCGCTCTCCAGCAGGGAGGTCCCGTAGGTCTGCGAGGAGTAGCCGGTGACCGGCGCATACAGCGGCCCCTCGGTGTAGGTGCGCTCGTAGCGCAGCCGTCCCCCGCTGTCCCGGGAACCGGTGACGGGACGGCCGGCGACCAGCACGGCACCGCGCGGCTGCGCGTAACGGACGATCGGCGCCCGGCGGTTGGCCGGACTGGCGCGGTAGCTCTCCGCCTCGAAGACCTGCACCCGGGCGGCGTTGACCAGCAGCGCAACGAGGAGGAGGAAGGAAAAGGCGGCGGTGAGGCGAATACAGCGGATCAATGGCCGGCCTCCGGGGAGGGCGCGTCATCGAGGGGAGCCGGTGGCGGGGCGGCCGGCTCGCCACCCTGCGCGCGAGGCCTGCGCTGTGCCTCGGTCAGGCTCTGCGCCTCCGGTGCCGGGGGCTTGGCCGGCTTCATGAAACCGACCACCCAGCTCCCGGCCCCGAGCCCCGTGCCCGTTCCGGGAAGATTCGCTGCACTGCTCCTGCCGTCGTTCGCGCCCCCACTCCGGGCAGCGTTCGCCGCACCGCTCCTGGCCTCGTCCGCCGCCTCGCCCCCCGTGGGGCGCCCGGCAGCCCTCCCCGCCGTACCGGTCCTCTTCCCACCACTGCCCGCACCGCCGGTCCCCTCCGCACGTGGCATCCGCGCCCGATTGCTGATCCGCAGCAGCAGCGCGACGATGATCCAGTTCGTGACGACGGACGACCCGCCCTGCGCGAGGAACGGCATCGCCATCCCCGTCAGCGGAATCAGCCCCATCACCCCGCCCGCGATCACGAAGACCTGGATCGCGGGCAGCGCCGCGAGGCCGACGGCCAGCAGGCTGCCGAACGGGTCCCGCAAGGCGACCGCGGCACGGTAACCGCAGGCAACCAGCAGTGCGTACAGCAGAAACAGCGCGGTCAGCCCGGCCAGCCCCAGCTCCTCGCCATAGGTGGCCAGGATGAAATCGGACTTCATGGCGAAGCCGATCAGGGACGAGTGGCCCTGGCCGAGGCCGGTGCCGAACGTCCCGCCGGCGGCGAACGCGAACAGCGACTGGGCGAGCTGGCCGGGCCCCTTGCCCGCCGCGATGCCGGCGAACGGATGCTGCCAGTCCTCGACCCGGCTGTGCACATGCGGCTCCAGCGTGCCGACGGCAGCCGCCCCGATGCCCGCCAGGATCAGCCCGACCGCGATCCAGCCGGTCCGCCCGGTGGCCACGTACAACAGGACGACGAAGATCCCGAAGAAGAGCAGCGAGGTGCCCAGATCGCGTTCGAGCACCAGCACCGCGACGCTGATCAGCCAGATCGCGACGACCGGCGCCAGCACCCGGCCGGTCGGGACCCGTAGCCGCCACATCCGGCGCCCGGTGTGCGCCAGCGCGCCGCGGTTGGCGGCAAGGTAGCCCGCGAAGAAGACGGTGATCAGAACCTTGGCGAACTCGCCCGGCTGAATGGAAAATCCGGCGATACGGATCCAGATCTTCGCCCCGTTGATGGCGGGGAAGAGGATCGGCGCCGCCATGAGCACCAGCGCGAGCGCCGCACAGACATAGGCGTACCGCTGCAGCATGCGGTGGTCGGGCAGCAGCACCACCACCGCGGTGAACAGCGCGACACCCACGGTCGACCACATCAGCTGGGTGGGTGCGGCGTGATCGCCGGGCGTCTCCTGGTCGAGGCGGAAGATCAGCACCAGCCCGAGCCCGTTGAGCAGCACCGCGGTGGGCAGCAGCAGCGGATCGGCGTACGGGGCGCGGAAGCGGACGGCGAGATGCGCGAGCAGCGCGAGCCCGCCGAGCCCCGCGCCGTAGCGGACCGCACCACCCGGCAGGGCATGCCACCTGGCCAGACCCACGACGACATATCCGCACACGCTGATGAGGACGGCGCCTACGAGGAGGGCCAGTTCGACGCCGCGTCGTTTCGGCAGTGACGGCAAGGGTGGGGGAGTGTCCGCCGGGCGCGCGGTGGCCGCCGCCCTTGCCATTGCCGTCATGCCTGGCAACGTAGCAAGCGACGGCCGCTATTTCCGTTATGTCGGATACGACGTTCGGGGCGTCCGTGCCTCCCGTATGCCGTATCCGGCGACGCCATCCCGTACGGGCGAAGACCGGCGGGCGCAAGCCCGCAACGGTGCAACGGAGATTCAGGAGACGGTCACCACCGCAGCCGTCCCGCCGTGGCCGAGGAAAAGGACACCGGGCCGGAATCCGGCCGGAATCCGGAAGAGGGCGGAACTGTTTTCGGCGTAGATCCAGTATCGCCGCACACCGCCCTCCCTGTCACCGTTCTTCGGAATGATCTTCGTGGCGACAGCAGCCCCTAGCGTGGTGGGCCGGAGCCGGCACAGTTCATGGAGTGAGCGTGACAAACGACAGCAGCACGGCGGCGTTGGCGGCGGAACTCATCCGCATGGCCGAGGCGGACCGGGAAACCTCCCCCGGTGCGAACAGCGAGAGCCCCGAGGAGCAATTGGCCTGGCGCCGCCTCACCGCCCGGCACAGTGACCGGCTCGACGAGATCATGGACGAGTACGGCTGGCCGACGGCGGAACTGGTCGGTGACGATGCCGCACGCGGTGCATGGCTGATCGCGCAGCACGCCGACCGCCGGGTCGATGTGCAGCGGCGTGCGCTCCGGCTCATGGAACAGGCGGTGGAGGCAGGCGCCGCAAGCCCTCGCGAGCTGGCCTTCCTGCGCGACCGGACGCTGGTGAACGAGGGCCGCCGGCAGATCTACGGCACCCAGATCGCCGGGATCAAGGAGGGCGCTCCCGTCCCGTGGCCCTGCGAAGACCCCGAGCGCATGGACGCCCTGCGGATTGAGGTGGGCATCGAGCCCTTCGACGAGTACGTCGCCAAGTTTGCGACGCCCTGAGGCGCGGTGGCCGAGGAGCCTCCAGGGGATCACGCCCGCGCCCCGTACCCGCTCCTGCTCGCTGCTCGGACGCCGCCGGGCCCGCTCCCCCGGACAAGGCTCCAGGGGACCGGGAACGCGCTCAGCCCCGCCTCAACACCAGCGCGGATCCTCCCCGTCGTTCACGATGTCGCGCGCGGAGGACCAGACGTACGAGGCATCGCCGAGCTTGTACCAGACCGGGTTGCCCTCGATGTTCTCCCCCTTGACCCTGCAGACGATCCCCACCACGGTCCCGTACTCCTTCGAACCGACCACGCGGTATTGGGTGTTCGGGCCCATGCGCAACACCAGCCCCTCCTCGGCGACGACATGACCCTCGTATGCGGCGAAGTTGTTGCTGCTGTTGCCGTCACCGTCGTCGTACGCCAGAGCGGGGCCGGCCACGACGACTCCGGCCAGCAGACCAGAAAGAGCACAAAGAGCGAAAAAGCCGAACTTGCCGGACTTCGACTGCGGAAACATGCGCTTCCTCCTGCGAAGGGGAGAATTCCAGGGGATTCCCTGAGGGGTGAGGTGAGCGAAGCTGCCGGGCGTCACCTGACGGACGGGCCGGGGCCTGCGCCCCGCCGGTGCGCTGCCTGTCGCACCCTTCCCTGGCCGCGAGTGCGGCTTCCCTCCACCGCGCTGCCCTCTCGCACCGCGCCGGGCCTTGCCGCTCACCTCGCTCCCTTCTCACGCTAGAGAGACCCCGCAGAGTCCGCAACTCATCACAATCCGTGACGGGTCGAGTCGACGGGCCCCGCCCCTCCGACCCGCGGCGCCATCACGGGGTACCGGAGCCACTCCACCCTCAACTCGACTCCGAATAACCGCCATTGACGCACTAGCCCATCGGTGCACCGGCTCATCGGTGCGCCGTTGCGGGCGCATCGGCTCCTCGACGGACCGCCTTGCCTGCCCCCCGCCCCATCGACGGGCCGGCTCCTCGACGGACCGGATTGCCTGCGTCATGACTCATCGGCGCAATGGTCCGTCGGCCATCGCCCCCCACCACACCGCCCGCCCCTGTGCCCGGTCACCCCCACCACCCCCGCCATCGCACCGTGCGGTGACCCGAACACCCAGCCGCCCACACCATCGGGCGACATGCCCCCATGGCGCCGGGAAAGCCACCCCCACGACGAGCCGCACCAACCCACCACCCCCGCAACTCGATCACGCCCGCAACTCGACGCCCCACCCCGCAACCCCGCCGCGCGCAACCGATGACCGGCCTCCCCGAAATGCGCTTGGCTGCTCTCCATGCCTACCGACGAAATCCCCGCCGCCCAGGCGGAGCTGCTCCGCCGCATGTACGAGATCTTCAACACTCGGCGCGTCGATGACTTCACCCGCGCCGCATTCCACCCGGACGTCGACTGGCCGAACGTCCGGGAAGGCAAGCGACTGCACGGCATCGACGACGTGCTGGCCTACTGGAAGGGCCAGTTCGCCGTCGCCCATCCCCTCGTACGCATCGAGGGAATGGCCGCCGAGCCGGACGGCCGGGTCGCCGTCCATGTGCGCCACGGCCTGCGGGACGCGAACGGCGACCACTGGTCCGACGGAACCGTCGATCACCTCTACACCTTCCGCGAGGGCAAGGTGGCGCACATGGAAGTGCGGGGGTGACGGGCGGGCGCGGCGGTGATCATGACTAAGGGGAGAATCAGGGGCGTCCCAGGGGCCGCTCGGGGTCGTTCCGGGTTGTTCCGTGAACGCGCCCAATGGCACTTTGTAAACTCGTCCTGACCGAATAGAAGAAGAAGGCCGAGGCCGAGCTCGTCACGCCGATGCGGACGACCGAAGACATCGGTCAATGGCATGGACCTGTGCCATGACCACCGTAAGCGAGGGGCTATGGCGTACGTCACACCCGTGCACGCCGAGCGGGGGTTCCGTGGTGTCCCGGCCGCCTTGGGCTGCGGAGCGCGCGTGACCGTCCCCCTCGACGAAAGGCAGTATTAGCGTCATGACGACTCTCCGTTCCCGGATCATCGCCTGGGCCGGCCGCATGTATCTGACGAGAACACAGAAGAAAGGCTTCGACCTGTCTCGAATGTCTTTCTTGCCCGAGTCCGTCCTGATGCCATTGCGGCGCGACGGGCTGAACCCCGTGGGCGATTTGGCGGCCGTCCGGGAGCGGGAGCCTGTCAGCAAGCTTCCGGTGCCGATAGCCGCCAACGTCTGGCTGGTCACCGGCTACGACGAGGTCAAGGCGGTACTGGGAAAGGCCAATGCCTTCAGTTCGGACTTCACCAACCTCGTCGGCAAGGCCGGCGCCGGTGCCGAACAGAATCCCGGCGGGCTCGGATTCGCCGACCCGCCGGTGCACACCGGTCTCCGCCGCCTCCTGACGCCCGAATTCACCATGCGCCGGCTCGGCAGGCTCACCCCCCGTATCCACGAGATCGTCGAGGAACGCCTCGACGCCATGGAAGAGGCGGGCAAAAACGGCGAGCCGGTCGACATCGTCCACTCTTTTGCCCTTCCCATCCCGTCGCTCGTCATTTGCGAACTCCTCGGCGTTCCTTACGAGGACCGCGGAGACTTCGAACGCCTCAGCGCTGCCCGATTCGACCTTTTCAGCGGTGCAAACGCCTCCTTCGGCGCCATATCCGAATCACTTTCCTATTTCCGGGACATCGTCAAGAAACAGCGCGAAAATCCGGGCGACGGACTGCTCGGCATGATCGTGAAGGAACACGGCGACTCGGTCAGCGACGAAGAGCTGGCGGGCCTCGCCGATGGCGTCCTGACAGGCGGTTTCGAAACCACCGCCAGCATGCTGGCCCTCGGCGCCCTGGTCCTCCTCCAGGACCCCAAGCACTTCGCCGCGCTCCACGACGGCGATGACGTCGTGGACCGCTACGTCGAGGAACTCCTCCGCTACTTGACCGTCGTGCAGGTCGCCTTCCCGCGTTTCGCCCGCGAGGACCTGGAAATCGGTGGCGTCCAGATCGCCTCCGGAGATGTGGTGCTGTGCTCACTGAGCGGTGCGGACCGGGACGGCAAACTGGGCCCGGAAATGGAACAGTTCGACCCCACCCGCAACGTCCCTTCGCACCTGGCTTTCGGCTACGGAATCCACCGCTGCGTAGGCGCCGAGTTGGCCCGAATGGAACTCCGTGCCGCCTACCCGGCCTTGGTACGCCGTTTCCCCCACATGCGCCTCGCCGCCAAACCCGAGGACCTGGAATTCCGCAAACTCTCGATCGTCTACGGAATCGAATCCTTGCCGGTACGACTGAACGGCTGACCAAAACCCCCACTCCGCCCCTCCTCTGACCGGGCACTTGGCCGATGGGCCGGGTGCCCGGTCTTTGCTTTCGCCCGTCGGAGACCCGCCGAAGGACGCGGCACGCGGCGGCCCCCAAGGGCCGCACGACAAGACACCTGCGACGCCTTCCGTGTCCCGACACTGCCGTGCGGACGTACACCCTCCAGTCGCGGGCGCAGCAACCGTCATCTCACCTCCCCCTGACCGCAGCACGTAGGCACGAGACCATGACGGCCGGCGGTACCACCTCGGGAGGGGACACACGTGCACACTCACCCGGGCCGAGGAACCGGCCGAGAAGGTGGCGCAGTTGTGGCCCGGTCCCGCTCAATGGGTCTGCCTGGCCGACGCCGTACGCGAGCAACTCCCGCCGAGGCCCTGCCTGTCTACCTCCGCGCCACCACCCCGCTGAAGTGGCAGACCGGCGATCCCGCCTACGTACGTATGACACAGAACTCCTGCTCTCGGCCCGTGCCTGCCTACGTGCGGGCGACCGGAGCACGGGCCAGCCCGTCGGTCCGCCTCCGAGGGCAATCCCGGCCCATACCGTCTTCCCGGACGACGGCCGTGGTTCGGTGCCCAACGGACGGCGAGGGTCTCGACGATCAGCAGACCGTGTCCGCGCTCGTCCGTCGGCCGAGACACGGGCGCCGACGCGCGAAGCCGCTCGCCACGACAGTCGGAGACCGCGATACGGAGCGTGGCGGGCGCGGTTCGGGACGCCGGGTGGGTGGCCGTCGAGCTGACCGCCAGGGCCAGGAGGAAATCCCGGCCGACCCCGCACCTGGAGCCGTGAACGCAGAAGCAGCAGAACCAGAGGGCGAACGCGAAAAGACCCTCTCCCAGTTTTCACTGTACAGAGGGTCTTTCAGGCACTTCCTGCGAAGTGCCCCCGGCAGGATTCGAACCTGCGCACACGGCTCCGGAGGCCGTTGCTCTATCCCCTGAGCTACGGGGGCGTTGCCGACTGTGTTCTCGTGGCGACGGGTAGAACCCTACCAGCTCTGATGGGGTGTTCATGAACAGGTTTCGTGGGAGGCGGGGGAGGGGTTGGCGCCGAGGTGGCCTGGGCCGTAGCGCATGCGAGGGGCGCCGCGGTGGGGGTCGGGGAAAGGTCCCTCACACGGGGGCGGAAGTGGGGAAAACCGGGACGCAGTCACAGGGGGAGTCCTAGTCTCATGGTGTGCCTGGCTTGTCCGGTCGGATCCTTGTTGTCGACGATAACAAGGTGATCCGGCAGTTGATCAGGGTCAATCTCGAGCTGGAGGGCTTCGAGGTCGTGACCGCGGCTGATGGTGCCGAATGTCTGGATGTTGTGCACCACGTGAGACCTGATGTCGTGACCCTTGATGTCGTGATGCCGCGGCTCAACGGTCTGCACACCGCGGCGCGGTTGCGTTCCGATCCGCGGACATGGGACATCCCGATCGCCATCGTCAGTGCGTGTACGCAGGGCGAGGTGGACAACGGCGAGTCGGTGGGGGTGGACGCGTTTCTTGCGAAGCCGTTCGAGCCGACGGAGCTGGTACGAACCGTGGGGAAGCTGGTGCGCGAGAGGCGCCAGCGGGAGCGTGGGCCCGAGGGTGGGGCTGAGGAAGAGGACGGGGAGAGCGACGGGGGCGGGGGTGCGGCCGAGCGTGGTGCTGCGTCCGGTGGGGTCGCGACGTCCGGTGGGGTCGGCATGGTGGATGCGGGCGGGGAGTAGCGGGGAGTAGGGGAGCGGGGCGGCGGCAGCGGCCCTGAGCCAGGGGTGTGGGCCGGGGGATGGGCGAGGCTCGTGGGTTCCCGGCGCTCTGCCGGTGGGGTGAGCCGGGGTCCGTATCTCGACGCCTTGGCAGGACGGGCGCCGCAGCTGTCCTGGATCCTCGTGCGGAGTGTCCGGGGTGTGCGGACTGTCCACAGGGCGAAACCGGGTCGCATGCCTACCCCCGGTCTCCCATACGCTTGTCCTGTGACCCCCGCTGAGCTCTCCCGTACCGTCCTGCGCTCCGTGCGTGGTGCAGTGGAGGAGCAGGAGCTCTCCGTGCCTGTGCCGGCGCGGATCGTTGTCGAGCCGCCGCCGCGGCCGGGGTGTGGGGACTACGCCTCCAATGTCGCGCTGCAGCTCGCGGGTCCGGCGGGTCGGCCGGCCCGGGAGGTCGCCGAGATTCTGCGGAACCGGCTGGTCGGGAGCGCGGGAATCGCCCGGGTCGAGATCGCCGGACCGGGGTTTTTGAACTTCACCTTGGGGGACGGGGCGCTCATCGCGCTCGTACGGGAGGTGCTGGCGCGGGGGGACGGCTACGGGGGGCCGAGTGCGGGGCAGGGCCCTGGTGCCTTCCGTCCTTTGGCCGGTTCCACGGCTGCCGGCGCCCGTGCTGCTGTGGTCGCCGAGGTGCTGGCGCGGATCGACGCGGCGGCCGGGCGCTCCGACTGCCAGGTCGACGGTCACCCCGTGCTCGCGCCCGCTCCGTACGACCTCGCCACTCTCACCGCCCGCCTCGGGCCCGACGACGCGCGCTGGGTGTTGTTGCGGCCGGCCGCGCATGATCCGGTGCGGGTGCCCGAGCGGCCCGTGCAGCGGGAGAGCAATCCGCGGTTCCGGGTGCAGTATGCGTACGCGAGGGTGCGGGCGCTGGTGCGGAACGCGGGTGAGCTGGGGTTTGTGAGCGAGCCGGGGGATGTGGGGTTTCCGCCGGCGGATGACGGGTCCTCGCCTGCCGCTCCGTCCGCGCCGCTGCCCTCCGCACCCGCCGCTCCGTCCTTCCCGAGCCTCCAGGCTCTGCAGACCTCCCTCGCCACCTACCCCTCCGTCATCGAAGTCGCCGCGCGGCTGCGGGCGCCGGACCGGGTGGTGCGGCATCTGGAAGCGACGGCGGATGCGTTCTTCCGGTGGCATGACGTCTTTCCGCCGTTGCCCGTCGGGGACCAGAAACCCTTGGCCGTGCATCGTGCCCGGCTGGCCCTTGCCGAGGCCAGTGGGACGGTGCTCGCCAACGGCCTGCGTCTGCTCGGCATCTCCGCTCCCGAACACCTCTGAACGATTTTGAGGGGATCTCCACAGTCATGAGTCGCTCCGCGCACCCTGCAGGGCCCCGGCATGCTGACGTGTTGCCCGAGGGGCACTACGCCGGGCCGCCCGCCGATCTCAATACCCTCGACCCGCGGGTCTGGTCCCATACGGTCTCGCGCAATGCCGACGGCGTGGTCACCGTCGGTGGGCTGGACGTCACCGCGCTCGCCGCGGAGTTCGGTACGCCGGCGTACTTCCTGGACGAGGAGGACTTCCGGGCCCGCTGCCGGGCATGGAAGGACGCCTTCGGCCCGGGAGCCGATGTGTTCTACGCCGGAAAGGCGTTTTTGTCCCGGGCCATTGTGCGATGGCTGAACGAAGAGGGGCTGAATCTCGACGTTTGTTCCGGGGGCGAGCTGGCCACGGCGCTGGCGGCGGGAATGCCGGCCGAGCGGATCGCCCTGCATGGGAACAACAAGAGCACCGAGGAAATCACCCGGGCCGTGGAGGCGGGGGTCGGGCGGATCGTGCTCGACTCGTTCCAGGAAATCGTGCGGGTCGCGCATATCGCGGAGCGGCTGGGCAAGCGGCAGCGGGTGCAGATCCGGGTCACGGTCGGTGTCGAGGCGCATACGCATGAGTTCATCGCGACGGCGCACGAGGACCAGAAGTTCGGCATTGCGCTGGCGGACGGACAGGCCGCGGAGGCCGTACGTCGCGCGCTGAAGCTGGACGGGCTGGAACTCATCGGAATTCACAGCCATATCGGGTCGCAGATTTTCGATATGGCGGGCTTTGAGGTGTCCGCGCGCCGCGTGGTGCAGTTGCTGACCGAAGTGCGGGATGAGCACGGCATCGAGCTGCCGGAGATCGATCTGGGCGGCGGGCTCGGCATCGCGTACACCTCGGACGACGATCCGCGGGAGCCGCACGAGATCGCGAAGGCGCTGGGCGACATCGTGCGCAAGGAGTGTGCGGCGGCGGGGCTGGGCGTGCCGCGGCTGTCGGTCGAGCCGGGACGGGCGATCGTGGGGCCCACGGCCTTCACGCTGTACGAGGTCGGCACGGTAAAGGAGCTGGAAGGCCTGCGGACGTATGTGTCCGTGGACGGGGGGATGTCCGACAACATCCGCACGGCGCTCTACGACGCGGAGTACAGCGTGGCGCTGGTGTCCCGCACCTCCGACGCCGCGCCGATGCTCTCGCGCGTGGTGGGCAAGCATTGCGAGAGCGGGGACATCGTCGTGCGCGACGCCTTTCTGCCGGCCGATGTCGCGCCGGGAGATCTGCTCGCGGTGCCGGCCACCGGTGCGTACTGCCGTTCCATGGCGAGCAACTACAACCACTCGCTGCGGCCGCCCGTCGTAGCCGTAAAGAACGGTGAAGCCAGGGTGATCGTCCGGCGGGAGACGGAGGAAGATCTCCTGCGGTTGGATGTCGGGTAGGGCCGGATCGCCGGGCCCCGGCCCCGGATGAAATAAATGTCTCGGCATCTGGACGATGGGCGGAAACTGCCGTCCGGTGCGTGAGACTGGTGCATTAGCAAGCTGGAATTCGCTGATCGATGAGAAGCAGAGGTCGAATGATGCGTACGCGTCCGCTGAAGGTGGCGCTCCTGGGCTGTGGTGTTGTCGGCTCAGAGGTGACGCGCATCATGACGACGCACGCCGACGACCTCGCCGCCCGCATCGGTGCGCCCGTGGAGATCGCCGGGATCGCCGTCCGCCGCCCCGACAAGGTGCGCGAGGGCGTCCCGGCCGAGCTGGTCACCACCGATGCGACCGCGCTCGTCAAACGGGGCGACATTGATGTCGTGATCGAGGTCATCGGCGGTATCGAGCCGGCCCGCAGCCTGATCACCACCGCTTTCGAACACGGCGCGAGTGTGGTCTCCGCCAACAAGGCACTGGTCGCGGCGGACGGCGCGGCGCTGCACGCGGCGGCCGAGACCAATGGCGCGGATCTGTATTACGAGGCCGCCGTCGCGGGCGCGATCCCGCTGGTACGGCCGCTGCGCGAGTCCCTGGCCGGCGACAAGGTCAACCGGGTGCTCGGCATCGTCAACGGCACCACCAACTTCATCCTCGACAAGATGGACTCGACCGGGGCCGGCTACAGCGAGGCGCTGGACGAGGCGACCGCGCTCGGCTACGCCGAGGCCGACCCGACCGCCGATGTCGAGGGCTTCGACGCCGCCGCCAAGGCCGCCATCCTGGCCGGTATCGCCTTCCACACCCGCGTGACCATCGACGATGTGCACCGCGAGGGCCTCACGGAGGTCACCGCGGCCGATATCGCCTCCGCCCAGCGGATGGGGTGCACGGTCAAGCTGCTGGCCATCTGCGAGCGGGCCGCGGACGGTGCGTCCGTGACCGCGCGGGTGCATCCCGCGATGATTCCGCTGACGCATCCGCTCGCCTCCGTCCGCGAGGCGTACAATGCGGTCTTCGTCGAGGCCGACGCGGCCGGCCAGCTGATGTTCTACGGGCCGGGCGCCGGCGGCGCGCCGACCGCCTCCGCGGTCCTCGGCGACCTCGTCGCGGTCTGCCGCAACAAGCTCGCCGGAGCCACCGGCCCGGGTGAGTCCGCCTACACACGGCTGCCCGTCAGCCCCATGGGCGCGGTCGTCACGCGGTACCACATCAGCCTCGACGTGGCCGACAAGCCCGGCGTTCTCGCGCAGGTCGCCACGATCTTCGCGGAACACGGCGTATCGATCGATACGGTCCGCCAGCAGGGCAAGGACGGCGAGGCATCCCTCGTCATCGTCACCCACCGAGCGGCGGACGCGGCCCTGTCGTCGACCGTCGGGGCACTGCGCGAGCTCGACACCGTCCGTGGTGTCGCCAGCATCATGCGGGTCGAAGGGGAGTAAAGGAACCCATGTCTGCCAATTCCACTGTGACCACGGCAAGCAGCCAGTGGCGCGGAATCATCGAGGAGTACCGCGACCGGCTTCCGGTCAGCGACACGACCGAGGTCGTCACCCTCCGGGAGGGCGGCACCCCTCTCGTACCCGCCCAGGTGCTCTCCGAGCGCACCGGGTGCGAGGTGCACCTCAAGGTCGAGGGCGCCAACCCCACCGGCTCCTTCAAGGACCGGGGCATGACGATGGCCATCACCCGCGCCAAGGAGGAGGGTGCCAAGGCGGTCATCTGCGCCTCCACCGGCAACACCTCCGCCTCGGCCGCCGCCTACGCGGTCCGGGCCGGCATGGTCTGCGCCGTGCTCGTCCCGCAGGGCAAGATTGCGCTCGGCAAGATGGGCCAGGCGCTGGTCCACGGCGCGAAGATTCTCCAGGTCGACGGAAATTTCGACGACTGTCTGACGCTCGCCCGGAGCCTCTCCGACAAGTACCCGGTCGCACTTGTGAACTCCGTCAACCCGGTGCGCATCGAGGGCCAGAAGACCGCGGCCTTCGAAATCGTCGACATGCTCCGCGATGCGCCCGACATCCATGTGCTGCCCGTCGGCAACGCCGGAAACATCACGGCGTACTGGCGGGGCTACAAGGAGTACGCGGCCGACGGCATCGCCTCGCACACCCCCCGCATGTGGGGTTTCCAGGCCTCCGGCAGCGCGCCGATCGTGCGCGGTGAGGTCGTCAAGGACCCGCACACCATCGCCACCGCCATCCGCATCGGCAACCCCGCCTCGTGGTCGTTCGCGGAGCAGGCGCGGGACGAGTCCGGCGGCTCCATCGACTCCGTGACCGACCGTCAAATCCTCGCCGCCTACCGCCTGTTGGCCGCGCAGGAGGGCGTCTTCGTGGAGCCCGCCTCGGCCGCGTCCGTCGCCGGTCTGCTCAAGGCCGCCGAGGAGGGCAAGGTCGACCCCGGCCAGCGCATCGTCTGCACGGTGACCGGCAACGGTCTCAAGGACCCGGACTGGGCGGTGGCCGGAGCGCCGCAGCCGGTCACGGTCCCGATCGACCCGGACGCCGCGGCCGAGCGCCTCGGTCTCGCCTAGGCCGCCCCGCACCCCCGCGCGGGGGTGCGGCCGTACGGGCGGACCTGCGCGTACGGCACCCGGTGACGGGGCGGCGGACGTCCCGTCACCGCTTGCACAGCAAAGTGTGCAAAGGCTGCAAAGCCCAGGGAAGACAGCGTCGGGGCACAGGAAGGCGCGCGACACGCATCGTGCGCCTCCTGTGCGCCCTATGTCGCGACAGAACCTTCCTTCGATAGGCTGGCACCAACTCCCCTCCCCACGGCATAACGCAGTGGCGTTCAGGGCAGGTCAGAACAGACCCCACGAGCCGGCCGGGCACTTCGGTGCCTTGGCGCTTTGTGGGGCAGTACCGCAGTATCAATCAAGGAGAGTCATCGAGCGATGGCCGGTCCCGCGTTCCGCGCCGCCGCCGTCCGGGTGCGCACCCCCGCTACCAGCGCCAATCTCGGTCCCGGCTTCGATGCCCTGGGTCTTTCCCTGGGCCTGTACGACGATGTCGTGGTGCGCGTCGCCGACTCCGGCCTGCACATCGACATCGCAGGTGAGGGTGCCGACTCCCTGCCGCGCGACGAGAGTCATCTGCTCGTACGGTCGATGCGCACCGCCTTCGAGCTGCTCGGCGGACAGCCGCGCGGCCTGGAAATCGTCTGCGCCAACCGCATTCCGCACGGCCGCGGCCTGGGATCCTCCTCCGCCGCCATCTGCGCCGGCATCGTCGCCGCCCGCGCGGTGACGATAGGCGGTGAGCAAAAACTCGACGACACCGCGCTGCTGGAGCTGGCCAACGAGATCGAGGGCCACCCCGACAACGTCGCCGCCTGTCTGCTGGGCGGTTTCACGCTCGCCTGGATGGACACCGGTACCGCCCGCGCGAT
This sequence comes from Streptomyces sp. NPDC054786, assembly GCF_053611685.1. NCBI lineage: Bacteria > Bacillati > Actinomycetota > Actinomycetes > Kitasatosporales > Streptomycetaceae > Streptomyces > Streptomyces sp. NPDC054786. The sequence goes on from NZ_JBSHAW010000029.1 coordinate 61,456, forward strand.
CCGGATGGATCCCGCCGATTCCATCGTTCCGGTGGTCTTCGTGCCCGGAAAACCGGTGCTGACCGAGACCGCCCGTGGACTGCTGCCGCGCACCGTCCCCCATGTGGACGCCGCGGCCAACGCCGGCCGCGCCGCACTGCTCGTCGAGGCCCTGACCAGGCGCCCCGAGCTGCTGCTCGCCGCGACCGAGGACCGACTCCACCAGGAGTACCGCGCTCCCGCGATGCCGGACAGCGTGGCCCTGGTGAACCGACTGCGCGCGGACGGCGTCCCTGCAGTCGTGTCCGGTGCGGGCCCGACGGTGCTCGCACTGGTCGAGGATGCGGCGGCCGAGAAGGTCGCGGCACTGGCGGGAGAGGGGTGGGCGGCCAACCGGCTGGCCCTCGATGCGGCAGGCACCTGTGTCCTGCCGCTCGCCGGGTGATCACGCGGGTGATCGACGATTGCCGGTCTTGGAGAGGGGGAATGTTTGTTGGACCCGGTAGTGTTAACCTCAAGTCAGTACTCGACGCCTGAGTGGCGCGGTGCTTCGTGTCCCCCATAGGGACCACTTTCTTCCGGGAGCCTCCCAAACTGCTTGGAGCAATGGCCTGAGCAGAAGTGAGCACGCTCCGGAATCGGCGTGACGGCATGGCCAGTCTGCATCTCTTCACGCCGGAGCCATGAACTGATTCTCTCCGCCACTTCCGGCGGGACCACCGCCCCGGCCCAGTCCATTGAGACCAAGGACCCAGCCGGACAGCACAACCGGTCGCCGAGCCAGACAGGCCGACGCCCGCTCCAGGGAAGGACCCTTCGTGAGCGACACCACCGATCTGATGGGCGCGCGCACCGATGGCAGTGCCACCGTGCCCGCCACGGACGCTCCCGCCGCTCCTGCTACCACGCGGCGCCGCCGTTCCGGCACCGGCCTTGACGGCATGGTCCTGGCAGAGCTGCAGCAGGTCGCCTCCGGCCTCGGTATCAAGGGCACCGCGCGGATGCGCAAGAGCCAGCTGATCGAGGTCATCAAGGAGAAGCAGGCCGGAGGCTCGGGCTCCGCCGCCAAGGCCGATGCGCCCGCCGACACCGAGACCAAGCCCAAGCGCCGTTCGACCTCCAAGGCCCGTACCGGCGAGGACGGCGCCGAGCAGGCCGGCAAGGCCGCCAAGTCCGACAAGGGCGACAAGGCCGCGGACAAGTCCGGAAGCCAGCAGCAGATCGACATCCCCGGCCAGCCGGTCAGCGACGAGCAGCCGGCCGGCGAGCGCCGCCGGCGCCGTGCCACCGCCGCCGCGGGCAGCCCCGAGGGCGCCTCGGGCGACCTCAAGACCGAGACCAGGGTCGAGGCGAAGACCGAGGTCAAGGCGGATGCCAAGACCGACACCGCGACCTCCCCGCAGGAGACCGGCGAGGGCCGGCCGAGCAAGAGCGGCGAGCGTCAGGACCGCGGCGACCGCCAGGACCGCGGCCAGAAGGGCGACCGCGGCGACCGTGGGGAGCGCGGCCAGCGCCAGCGCGACCGTGACCGCGGTGACCGCCGCAAGGGCGACGCCGGTGACGGCGGCCAGGGCGGTCAGGGCGGCCAGGGCGGCCAGCGTCAGCGGGACCGCCGTACCGATGACGACGACGACTTCGAGGGCGGCCGCCGGGGCCGTCGCGGCCGCTACCGCGACCGCCGTGGCCGTCGCGGGGGCCGTGAGGACTTCGGCAACGAGCCGCAGGTGTCCGAGGACGACGTCCTGATCCCGGTCGCGGGCATCCTCGACATCCTCGACAACTACGCGTTCATCCGGACCTCCGGCTACCTGCCCGGCCCGAACGACGTGTACGTCTCGCTCGCCCAGGTGCGGAAGAACGGCCTGCGCAAGGGTGACCACGTCACCGGCGCGGTCCGCCAGCCCAAGGACGGCGAGCGGCGCGAGAAGTTCAACGCGCTGGTGCGGCTCGACACCGTCAACAGCGTGGCGCCCGAACAGGGCCGCGGACGGGCCGAGTTCGGGAAGCTGACGCCCCTTTACCCGCAGGAGCGACTGCGCCTGGAGGGTGAGTCGGGCGGTCTGACGACCCGGATCATCGACCTGGTCACGCCGATCGGCAAGGGCCAGCGTGGCCTGATCGTGGCCCCGCCGAAGACCGGCAAGACCATGATCATGCAGGCGGTCGCCAACTCGATCACCCGCAACAACCCCGAGTGCCACCTGATGGTCGTCCTCGTCGACGAGCGTCCTGAAGAGGTCACCGACATGCAGCGGTCGGTCAAGGGCGAGGTCATCTCCTCGACCTTCGACCGCCCGGCCGAGGACCACACCACCGTCGCCGAGCTGGCCATCGAGCGCGCCAAGCGCCTCGTCGAGCTGGGTCACGACGTGGTCGTCCTGCTGGACTCCATCACCCGTCTGGGACGTGCGTACAACCTCGCCGCCCCGGCCTCCGGCCGCATCCTGTCCGGTGGTGTCGACTCGACCGCGCTCTACCCGCCGAAGCGCTTCTTCGGTGCCGCGCGCAACATCGAGGACGGCGGTTCGCTGACCATCCTGGCCACCGCGCTGGTCGAGACCGGCTCGCGGATGGACGAGGTGATCTTCGAGGAGTTCAAGGGCACCGGCAACCTGGAGCTCAAGCTCGACCGCAAGCTCTCGGACAAGCGCATCTTCCCGGCGGTGGACGTGGACGCGTCCAGCACCCGTAAGGAAGAGATCCTCATGGGCAGCGACGAGCTCGCCGTCGTGTGGAAGCTGCGCCGGGTGCTGCACGCCCTGGACCAGCAGCAGGCCATCGAGCTGCTGCTGGACAAGATGAAGCAGACGAAGTCCAACGCGGAGTTCCTGCTGCAGATCCAGAAGACGACGCCGACCGCGGGCAACGGCAACGACTGACGCCCGTAGGGCGCGCCCTGGCGCCGTACCGCACAGCCCCCCTCACCCCTGTGGGTGAGGGGGGCTGTGCGTTGGATGCCCGCGTGCGGCGCGGGCGGCGTACGGCGTCTGCGATCCGGACCGTGTTCGGTGTGCGGTACACACGCCGCGGTTCGGTGTGCGGTACACACGCCGAGCTTGAGACGTTCCGCACAGATCCACGCAAGCCGCATGGTTCCAGCCATGCCGGGAAAAGGGTCGAAAGCCCAGGTGGGAAGGACGAAGGTCCTGCACCGCCAGGACGGGCCGCCGCTGATTTCTAAGAAATCGCTCATGACTCGCTGTGCAACCCTTCCCGTCGACCTCCCGTCTGACAAGGAGCGACGAGCCGTGTCAGCACACAGCACGGCGGCGGCGAGGGGCAGCCGAGCGAACGAGGACTGAGGAGCAGATGGCGGACAGCAACGGGACCGCGAAGACGGCCGAAAGCCGTGCCCGCGGCATACGTGCCACGGGCCGCCGGCGCAAGGGCCCGACCCGACGCCGCCGGGCACTGACCATCACCCTGTGCACGCTGACCAGCGTCGTACTGCTGGGTGGGGCAGGACTCGGTTACGTCTACTTCAAGCTCAACGGCAATCTGAAGGGCGTCGACATCAACGCCGCCCTCGGACACGACCGGCCGAAGAACGTCGACGACGGCTCGATGGACATCCTGGTGATGGGATCCGACTCCCGCGCCGGCAAGAACGGTGAGTACGGCAAGGACGAGGGCGGCGCGCGTTCCGACACGGCGATGATCGTGCACGTGTACAAGGGCCGTAAGAAGGCCAGCGTGGTCAGCGTCCCCCGCGACACCATGATCAAGCGCCCCGACTGCACCAAGGACGGCAAGGACGTCCCCGGCGCGCAGCGGGCGATGTTCAACACGGCCTTCGAGGTCGGCGGGCCGGCCTGCTCGGTCAAGACCGTCGAGTCGATCAGCGGAATCCGGATGGACCACTTCCTCGAGGTCGACTTCACCGGCTTCAAGAAGCTCATCGACGCGCTGGGCGGGGTGGACGTCACCACCAGCAAGGCGATCGAGGACAACCACAGCCATCTGCATCTGCAGCCCGGCAAGCACAACCTCAACGGCGAGCAGTCGCTCGGCCTCGTCCGGACCCGGCACGGCGTGCCCGGCGGCGACGGCAGCGACCTGGGCCGCATCCAGCTGCAGCAGACGTTCATCAAGGCCCTGATGAACCAGGTCAAGAACGTCGGGGTGCTCACCAACCCCACCAAGCTCTACGACATCGCCGATACGGCCACCAAGGCCATCACCACCGACACCGATCTGAACTCGGTCGGCGAACTGACCGGCCTGGCCAAGAGCCTGGGCAACATCGGGTCGGAGAACATCGACATGGTGACGCTGCCGGTGACGTACGACCCCGCCAACCCGGACCGCGTGGTGCCGCTGATGAAGAAGAGCGGGCAGGTCTGGGACGCGCTGCGGCACGACAAGGACATCCCCAAGTCCGCGATCAAGGGCTCGGCCGGTGACCAGGGCGGCACGGACAAGTACGTGAAGTAGCCGGCCGGTAAGTACCTGAAGCAACCGGTAGGTGGGGTTCCGGGGCCCGGCGGCCCCGGAACCGGCCGGGGAATAGTTGCGGCGGTACCCCGGTTTTGGGAGATACGGCTAGTCCTGGCAGACTGGACCGTCGGCCCCGGTTCACGTGACGCAATCCGCAGCACGACCCGGTGCACTCCCGAACCTAGGAGAATCCCTTGAAGCGCGACATCCACCCGGAGTACGTCGAGACCCAGGTCAGCTGCACCTGTGGCGCGTCCTTCACCACCCGTAGCACGGTCGCCGGCGGCACCATCCGCGCGGACATCTGCTCCGAGTGCCACCCGTTCTACACGGGCAAGCAGAAGATCATGGACACGGGCGGCCGCGTGGCCCGCTTCGAGGCCCGCTTCGGCAAGGGCGCTGCAGCCGCCAAGAAGTAGCGACCCGCAAGGCGCCGGTCTCCGGTCGCCCCTGCCCAGGGGTGACCGGACCGGCGTTTTGTCGTCCTGGCCCCTGGCTTCCCGTACGGGGGCCGGGGCCCCGCGGCGCAGCCGCAGATGTGCCACGCCCCGGTACCCGGGTCACCACAGCAGCCAGTAGAGGAACCCACGATGTTCGAGGCGGTCGAGGAACTGATCGGCGAGCACGCCGATCTTGAGAAGCGGCTGGCCGACCCCGCGGTCCACGCCGACCAGCGCGAGGCCATGCGGCTCAACAAGCGCTACGCGGAGCTGACCCCGATCATCGCGACGTACCGCAACTGGAAGCAGACCGGCGAGGACATGGAAACCGCGCGCGAACTCGCCGCGGAAGACCCGGACTTCGCCGATGAGGTCAAGGAGCTCGACGCCCGGCGCGAGGAGCTGACCGAGAAGCTGCGGCTGCTGCTCGTGCCGCGTGACCCCAGCGACGACAAGGACGTCATCCTCGAGGTCAAGGCCGGCGAGGGCGGCGAGGAGTCCGCGCTGTTCGCCGGCGATCTGCTGCGGATGTACCTGCGCTACGCCGAGCGGGCCGGCTGGAAGACCGAGATCCTGGAGGCCAACGAGTCCGACCTCGGCGGCTACAAGGACGTCCAGGTCGCCGTGAAGACCAAGGGCGGGGGCGGCGCCACCGAGCCGGGACAGGGCGTCTGGGCGCGGCTGAAGTACGAGGGCGGAGTGCACCGCGTCCAGCGCGTGCCCGCCACCGAATCGCAGGGCCGGATCCACACCTCCGCCGCCGGCGTGCTGGTCACGCCCGAGGCCGAGGAGGTCGAGGTCGAGATCGGCCCCAATGACCTGCGGATCGACGTCTACCGCTCCTCCGGGCCCGGCGGCCAGTCGGTCAACACCACCGACTCCGCGGTGCGCATCACGCACCTGCCCACCGGCATCGTCGTCTCCTGCCAGAACGAGAAGAGCCAGCTCCAGAACAAGGAGCAGGCGATGCGCATCCTGCGCTCCCGGCTGCTGGCCGCCGCCCAGGAAGAGGCCGAGCGGGAGGCGTCGGACGCCCGGCGCAGCCAGGTCCGCACGGTTGACCGCTCCGAGCGCATCCGTACGTACAACTTCCCGGAAAACCGCATCTCGGACCACCGGGTCGGCTTCAAGGCGTACAACTTGGACCAGGTGCTCGACGGCGAACTCGACCCGGTCATCCAGGCGTGTGTCGACGCCGACTCGGCCGCCAAGCTCGCCGCCGCCCAGTAAGCCCGCCCGACCCGGCACGCACCGGCCGGAGACCGCACCCCCGGGGGGACATCCCACGGGAGTCCCCGGCCGCTCGACGGCGGTCCCGCACAATGGAGACGCAGCGCACTAGGAGGAAGGCCCCGTGAACCTTCTGCTCGCCGAGGTGGCCCAGGCCACCCAGCGGCTGGCCGACGCCGGTGTGCCCTCGCCGCGCTTCGACGCCGAGGAACTCGCCGCGTTCGTGCACGCCGTCAAACGGGGTGAGCTGCACCACGTCAAGGACGCGGACTTCGACGCCCGCTACTGGGAGGCCGTCGCCCGCCGCGAGGCGCGAGAGCCGCTCCAGCACATCACCGGCCGGGCGTTCTTCCGCTACCTCGAACTCGCCGTCGGTCCGGGGGTGTTCGTGCCCCGCCCGGAGACCGAGTCGGTGGTCGGCTGGGCAATAGACGCCGTACGGGCCATGGACGTGGTCGAGCCGCTGATCGTCGACCTGTGCACCGGCTCGGGGGCGATCGCGCTCGCCCTGGCGCAGGAGGTGCCCCGCTCGCGGGTGCACGCCGTGGAGCTGTCCGAACAGGCCCTGGACTACGCCCGCAAGAACGTCGAGGGGTCCCGCGTCGTTCTCCATCACGGCGATGCGCTGACCGCGCTTCCCGAACTGGACGGGCAGGTCGACCTGGTCGTCTCCAACCCGCCGTACATCCCGCTGACCGAGTGGGAGTACGTCGCACCCGAGGCCCGCGACCACGACCCCGAGCTCGCGCTGTTCTCGGGCCAGGACGGCCTGGACACCATCCGGGGTATCGAGCGGACCGCACACCGCCTGCTGCGCCCCGGCGGCGTGGTCGTCATCGAGCATGCCGACACCCAGGGCGGGCAGGTGCCGTGGATCTTCACCGAGGAGCGGGGCTGGGCCGATGCGGCCGACCACCCGGACCTCAACAACAGGCCCCGTTTCGCCACCGCGCGCCGGGCGACGCCATGACGCGTTCCGCTTCGGCGCCTGATGCAGCCGATGCATCCGAAGTATTCGTTTCGCACGAGGAGGTCCCGTAATGGCACGGCGATACGACTGCAGCGACGCGACCGACCGCACCACCGGTCTGCGCGAGGCCGCCTCGGCCGTCCGCCGCGGTGAGCTGGTCGTGCTGCCGACCGACACCGTCTACGGCATCGGCGCGGACGCCTTCAGCGCCGAGGCCGTCGGCGATCTGCTGGAGGCCAAGGGCCGCGGCCGCGGTATGCCCTCCCCGGTCCTCGTCGGGTCCCCCAACACCCTGCACGGCCTGGTCACCGACTTCTCCGAGCAGGCCTGGGAGCTGGTCGACGCCTTCTGGCCCGGTGCGCTCACCCTCGTCGCCAAGCACCAGCCGTCGCTGACCTGGGACCTGGGCGAAACCCGCGGCACGGTCGCCGTACGGATGCCGCTGCACCCCGTCGCGATCGAGCTGCTCACCGAGTTCGGCCCGATGGCCGTCTCCAGCGCCAACCTCACCGGCCACCCGTCCCCGCAGGACTGTGACGCCGCACAGGAAATGCTGGGCGACTCGGTCTCCGTCTACCTCGACGGCGGTCCGACCCCCGCCGCCGTGCCCTCCTCGATCGTCGATGTCACCGGCAAGATCCCGGTGCTGCTGCGCGAGGGCGCGCTCAGTGCGGAGGAGCTGCGCAAGGTGGTACCCGAGCTCGAGGTGGCCAATTGATGGCGCCCCTGGGGCGTGGCATAGCGGGACCAGGCGACGGCACCCACCCCCCTGTACCCCCCTCACCCCCTTTTCGGATCCTCCACGTCAGCACCGGCAACGTCTGCCGCTCGCCGATCACCGAGCGGCTGCACCGCCGTGCCCTGGAACTGCGGCTGGGTGACGCGCGCAGCGGCGGGCTGCTCGTGGAGAGCGCCGGCACCTGGGGCCACGAAGGCGCCCCGATGGAGACCCACGCCGCGACGGTGCTCGCCGACTACGGCGCCGACCCGGGCGGGTTCATCGGGCGTGAGCTGCTCGACGAGCACGTCATCCGCGCCGACCTGGTGCTCACCGCCACCCGCGACCACCGCGCCCAGGTCATCTCGATGGGGCACTCCGCGGGGCTGCGCACCTTCACGCTCAAGGAGTTCAACCGGCTGGTACGGGCCATAGACCCGGCCACGCTGCCCGAGCCCGACCCCGACCTGCCGGACGGCGGGCTGGTCGAGCGCGCCCGCGCGCTGGTCGGCGCCGCCGCTGCGCTGCGCGGCTGGCTGCTGGCGCCCAACCCGGAGTCCGACGAGGTCTACGACCCCTACGGGGCTCCCATCACCTTCTTCCGCTCCATCGGCGACGAGATCAACCAGGCGCTCGACCCGGTCGTCACCGCCCTCACAGGGCTCCCCGCGCGGGCCTGAGGCCTGTCCTCCCGCAGACCGGGGAGACAGGCCGCCCCAGGGCCCTGTGCACGGGTGTGGACCCTGTCGGCCCGCACACCGCGCCCGAACGCCCCGCCGCGCCTACATTGGGACTACGCCCCCGTACGAGGCCCGGAGCCAGCGATGCCTGCGACCACCGCGTCACCCCGTAACGAGACCCCGGCCGGCCCTGCCCGGGCCACCGAGCCCGCACCGGGCGCCGGTCCGGCCGAGACCATCGAGGACCGCGCACGGGCCGCCGCCCGGGACGCAGTCACCCGGCCGGCCGGCGCCCCGGACTTCGCCGCCCTGCTGGGCCAGGACCCCGAGATCGCCGGCGTACTGCTCGGTGAGAGCGCCCGGCAGAGCGACGGGCTGCAGCTGATCGCCGCCGAGAACTTCACCTCACCGGCCGTCCTCGCCGCCCTCGGCTCCCCGCTGGGCAACAAATACGCCGAGGGCTATCCGGGTGCCCGGCACCACGGCGGCTGCGAGATCGTCGACCTCGCCGAGCGGATCGCGGTGGAGCGCGCCAAGGCCCTTTTCGGCGCCGAGCACGCCAACGTCCAGGCACACTCCGGCTCTTCGGCCGTGCTGGCCGCCTACGCCGCCCTGCTGCGCCCCGGTGACACCGTCCTGGCCATGTCCCTCCCGCACGGCGGGCACCTCACCCACGGCTCGCCCGCCAACTTCTCCGGCCGCTGGTTCGACTTCGCCGGTTACGGCGTCGACGAGGAGACCGGGCTGCTGGACTACGACGCGATCCGCGAGCTGGCCCGCGCCCGCCGGCCCAAGGCCATCGTCTGCGGCTCGATCTCCTACCCCCGGCACATCGACTACGCCGCCTTCCGCGACATCGCCGACGAGACCGGCGCCTATCTGATCGCGGATGTCGCGCACCCGCTCGGGCTGATCGCCGGCGGAGCGGCGCCCAGCCCCGTTCCGTACGCGCATGTGGTGTGCGGAACGACACACAAGGTGCTGCGCGGGCCGCGCGGCGGGCTGCTCCTGTGCGGCGAGAAGCTGGCCGAGCGGATCGACCGCGCGGTGTTCCCCTTCACCCAGGGCGGTGCCCAGATGAACGCGGTCGCCGCCAAGGCCGTCGCCTTCGGGGAGGCCGCCACGCCCGCCTTCGGCGCATACGCCCATCAGGTCACCGCCAATGCCCGCGCGCTCGCCGGGGCGCTGGCCGGACACGGCCTGACGATCACCACGGGCGGCACCGACACCCATCTGATCGCCGCGGATACCGCCCCTCTCGGCCTGGACGCGCGCACCGCCCGGGGCCGGCTGGCCGCCGCCGGCATCGTGCTGGACACCTGCGCGCTGCCGTGCGCCGAGACCCCTGACGACCTGGCGGCCCGCCGGACCGGCATCCGGCTGGGCACCGCGGCGGTGACGACGCAGGGCATGGGCGAGGACGAGATGAAGACGGTCGCCGAGCTGATCGTGGCGGCACTGGAGGAGGACGGTACGGCCCGCTCCAGGACCGTCGCTTTGGTCCATGACTTTCCGCCTTATCCCGATCACGGGTGACGGCGGGAACCGTTCGACGACGCGAGGCGTCTTCTCCTGTATTCACGGCCAGGGGGCTGACACGCATAGGGTGTGGGGCTGTGATGGCCAGCTATACCAATGGGGCAGCCCGTGCGTGAATACCTGCTGACGCTGTGCGTCACGGCCGCGGTGACCTACCTGCTGACCGGGCCGGTGCGGAAGTTCGCGATCGCGGCCGGTGCGATGCCGGAGATCCGCGCACGTGATGTGCACCGCGAGCCGACACCGCGGCTCGGCGGTATCGCGATGTTCGGCGGGCTGTGCGCCGGTCTGCTGGTCGCCTCGCACCTGACCAACCTCAAGAGCGTCTTCGAGAACTCCAACGAGCCCAAGGCGCTGCTCTCCGGCGCCGCCCTGATCTGGATCCTCGGCGTCCTGGACGACAAGTGGGGCGTGGACGCACTGGTCAAGCTCGGCGGCCAGATGATCGCCGCGGGTGTGATGGTCCTTCAGGGCCTGACGATCCTCTGGATCCCGATCCCCGGCGTCGGCACGGTCTCGCTGACCCCGATGCAGGGCACCCTGCTGACCGTCGCCCTCGTCGTGATCACCATCAACGCGGTGAACTTCGTCGACGGCCTGGACGGTCTCGCCTCCGGCATGGTGTGCATCGCCGCCGCGGCGTTCTTCATGTACGCGTACCGGATGTGGTTCGGCTACGGCATCGAGGCGGCCGCGCCGGCAACGCTGTTCTCGGTCGTTCTGATGGGCATGTGCCTGGGCTTCCTGCCGCACAACATGCACCCGGCGCGGATCTTCATGGGCGACTCGGGCTCGATGCTGATCGGCCTGGTCATGGCCGCGGGCGCGGTCTCGGTGACCGGCCAGGTCGACCCGGACCTGCTCAATGTGAAGGCGGGCGGTCTGCGTGAGGCGACTCACGCGATGGTGCCGGTCTACATCCCGCTGCTGCTGCCCCTGACGGTGATCGCGGTGCCGGTCGCCGACCTGGTCCTGGCGATCGTGCGGCGTACGTGGAAGGGCCAGTCGCCGTTCGCGGCCGACCGCGGGCATCTGCACCACCGACTGCTGGAGATCGGGCACTCGCACAGCCGGGCCGTGCTGATCATGTATTTCTGGTCGGCCCTGATCGCGTTCGGCGCGGTCGCGTACTCGGTGAACAACGCCAGCATGTGGATCGTGCTGGGGATCGTTTTGCTGAGCGCGGTCGGGCTGTTGCTGCTTTTGCTGCCGCGCTTCACACCGCGTACGCCGCGCTGGGCGGAGTGGATGGTGCCGCCGCGCTACCGCCGGGTCGCCCACGCGACGGCGTCGGCCGCGGAGCGGGACGGCGAGGACGCCGTCGAGCCGGAGGAGGAGCGCGAACCGCTCCCGTCGGGCATCAACGGGGCCACCGCCATCGGCGACCGCTCACGCTTCGTGGAACACCGCAGGGCGGGAAGTCACCACTGATCCGGGGACTGGATCGCCCGAACGTGCGACAGGAATCGGGTCGGTTGACCCCATACCAGACATAACGCTGGCTGTCAGTGCACCAACGCGCACGTTCACGCTCAGGTGTGACAGGGTCCACACGAACCAGGTAAAGACCTCATCAAATAGTTTGTGATACCGTTCACGAAACCCGGCGACAGAGCCGAAGGAGCGTAGTGCGACGTTTCTTCTGCCTCAGGTTCCGCCTCAGGCCGGGTCTACGCTCGTCCCTGACGACATAAACCCCACCTTTTGCCGGAGCGCCGCCATGCAGTCGAATGACGCCCGACTACTCCTTCACGCCCTTGTGCCCACGCTCGCCATCGGCGTCATCGCCGTTGCCGTGAGCGCAGTGGTCGCCGGCGCGACGGGAGCGATCGGCGCTGTCGTCGGCACCGTGCTGGTGGTGCTCGTCATGGGTGCGGGACTGGTGGTCCTGCAGCAGACCGCGAGGAAGCTTCCGCAGCTGTTCCAGATGATGGGGCTGCTGCTGTACACGGTGCAGATCCTGCTCGTCGCGGTCTTCATGATCACGTTCAAGGACACCACCCTCTTCGACACAAAGGCCTTCGCCTTCACCTTGCTCGGCGCCACCCTCGTATGGATCGCGGCACAGACCCGCGGTCATATGAAGGAGAAGATTCTGTACGTGAACCCCGACTCCGCGGACTCGAAGAAGGCGGAGACGGCGGGGTCGCCGACGTGAGACGTAGGGCCGGGATAAATGCCCTCATGCGGGCCTGCTATCGTCCGGTGCCAACTGCGGCACAGCTGGCGCAGGCGGCTGAGCTCCCAGATTCCACGGGATGGAACGGGCAGTTCTCGCGGCCGATGCCTGTGATTCGGCCCGGCCCAGCGCCGGCCGGCCGCCCCCTAATCCGTAAGACCAGTCCAGTGCCGCTCCGTGGCTCAACGCCGCGCCGACACAACGAGGTTGCCGTACCCATGCGCCACGCTGAAGGAGCCCGCGGTGAGTGCTGAAACGATGCTCGCCTTCGACACGGAGTGCCACCTCTTTATTCCGGGGTGTGGCTTCGAGGCCCCGGGTCTTCATTCGTTCGTATTCGACCCGCTCTTCAAAGTCGGCGGCTACGAGTTCAACAAGCCGATGCTGCTGGCCCTGCTCAGCACGGTCGTCGTGGTGTGGTTCTTCTGGGCCGCATTCGGCAAGGCCAAGGTGGTCCCCGGGAAGCTGCAGATGATCGGCGAGGTCGGCTACGACTTCGTGCGTCGCGGGCTCGTCTACGACGCGCTGGGCAAGAAGGAGGGCGAGAAATACGTCCCCCTCATGGTCTCGCTGTTCTTCTTCGTGTGGGTCATGAACATCTGGTCGATCATTCCGGTCGCCCAGTTCCCGGTCACGTCGATCATCTCGTTCCCCATCGGGCTCGCTCTGATCGTCTACATCCTGTGGGTGTCGCTGACGTTCAAGAAGCACGGCTTCGTCGGCGGCTGGAAGAACATCACCGGCTGGGACAGGTCGCTCGGCTGGGTCCTGCCGCTGATCGTCGTCATCGAGTTCTTCTCGAACATGCTCGTGCGGCCCTTCACCCACGCCGTCCGGCTCTTCGCCAACATGTTCGCCGGCCACCTGCTGATCGTGATGTTCACCATCGCCACTTGGTACTTGGCGAACGGCCTCGGCTTCGTCTACGCCGGTGCGTCGTTCCTGATGACCATCGCGATGACGGCCTTCGAGCTCTTCATCCAGGCGATCCAGGCGTACGTCTTCGTGCTCCTGGCCTGCAACTACGTCCAGGGCGCGCTCGCCGAGCACCACTGAGCACCCCCGACTCCGCAATCTGTTAATCGTCCGGTGGCCAACCCCCACCGGTCCGTGAAAGAGAAGGAAGTAACGGCATGTCCGCTGCCCTCGAGACTGTGAACCTCGCCGCCGGCCTCACCGGCAACATCGCCTCGGTCGGGTATGGCCTGGCCGCCATCGGCCCCGGCGTCGGCGTCGGCATCATCTTCGGTAACGGCACCCAGGCCCTCGCCCGCCAGCCCGAGGCGGCCGGCCTGATCCGTACCAACCAGATCATGGGTTTCGCCTTCTGTGAGGCGCTCGCCCTCATCGGCATCGTCATGGGTTACGCGTACAAGTAAGCGGCCCGTTAGACGACGTCCAATCAGACGGAAGGCATTGATGTGAACGCCCTGGTCTTCAACATGGCGGCGGAGGTTCCTGAGAACCCCCTGTTCCCGCCGATTCCAGAGCTGGTCATCGGCCTGGTCGCCTTCTTCATCGTCTTCGGCATCCTGGCGAAGAAGCTCCTCCCGAACATCAACAAGGTTCTGGACGAGCGTCGGAAGCTGATCGAAGGCCGCATGGAGGAAGCCGAGGCGACTCAGGCCGAGGCTCAGCAGGTGCTCGCGGACTACCGGGCACAGCTGGCCGACGCCCGCCACGAGGCCGCGCGACTGCGCCAGGAGGCGCAGGAGCAGGGCGCGACTCTCATTGCTGAGATGCGCGCTGAGGGCCAGCGGCAGCGCGAGGAGATCATCGCTGCCGGTCACACCCAGATCGAGGCGGACCGGAAGCAGGCCGCGCAGGCGCTGCGCAGGGACGTCGGCAAGCTTGCCGTCGACCTGGCCGGAAAGATCGTCGGCGAGTCCCTCGAGGACCACGCCCGGCAGAGCCGGACCGTCGACCGCTTCCTCGACGAGGTCGAGGGCAAGGCGGCGTCGGGCGCGACGAAGGCTGAGGCCGGCCGATGAACGGAGCGAGCCGCGAGGCACTTGTCTCCGCACGCGAGCGATTCAACGCGCTGACGGATGACACCTCCGTCGATGCGGCGAAGCTCGCCGAGGAGCTGGCTGCCGTCACCGCTCTGCTCGACCGCGAGGGGTCGCTGCGTCGGGTTCTCACCGACCCGGCGCAGCCCGGCGAGGCGCGGGCCGAACTGGCCGGGCGGCTGCTGGGCAGCCGGGTCGGCGGTCCGACCCTCGACCTGCTGTCCGGCATGGTCCGCTCCCGCTGGTCGCGCTCGCGTGACCTGACGGACGCGCTCGAGGAGCTGGCCTACAGCGCCGACCTCGTGGCCGCCCAGCGGGCCGGCCAGCTCGACGACGTCGAGGACGAGCTGTTCCGGTTCGGCCGGATCGTCAGCTCCAACGGCGAGCTGCGGCGTGCGCTGACCGACCGGAACGCGTCGGTCGAGGCCAAGACGGAGCTGCTGCACACGCTGCTGGGCGGCCGGGCGAACCCGGTCACCGAGCGCGTCGTGATCCGCCTTGTCGTACAGCCGCGGGGTCGTAGCCTGGAGGCGGGGCTCGATGCCCTCTCCAAGCTGGCGGCGAGCCGCCGGGACCGGATGGTCGCGGTGGTCACCTCCGCGGTGCCCCTCAGCGAAGGACAGCGGCAGCGCCTGGGCGCTTCCCTGACGCAGCTGTACGGACGGCAGATCCACCTGAACCTCGACGTGGACCCCGAGGTCCTCGGCGGAGTCCAGGTCCGGATCGGCGACGAGGTCATCAACGGGACCATCGCGGAGCGCCTCGAAGAGGCGGACCGGCGGATGGCCGGCTGACCCAGCCACCAACTCAAGAGCTGCACAACCGGCGGCCAGACGCCGGACCAGCCGGCCGGACCGAGAGGTCCGGCTGCGGTCCGGAGGAAGCCCCGGGGACCAGCACAAGCATGACGGCGGCCCGAGTTGGGCCGTAAGCGGAAACCCCCTGGGGGACAGCCCCCCAGACACCCGCAAGTAACTTCGGGCCCAACAAGGAGAGCAGGGAACCCAGATGGCGGAGCTCACGATCCGGCCGGAGGAGATCCGGGACGCGCTGGAGAACTTCGTCCAGGCGTACAAGCCGGACGCGGCCTCGCGCGAGGAGGTCGGCACGGTCAGCGATGCCGGAGACGGCATCGCGCATGTCGAGGGCCTTCCCTCGGCGATGGCGAACGAACTGCTGAAGTTCGAGGACGGCACCCTCGGTCTTGCGCTGAACCTGGAAGAGCGCGAGATCGGTGCGGTCGTCCTCGGTGAGTTCAGCGGTATCGAGGAGGGCCAGCCGGTGCAGCGCACCGGTGAGGTGCTCTCGGTCGCCGTGGGCGAGGGCTACCTCGGCCGCGTCGTCGACCCGCTGGGCAACCCGATCGACGGCCTCGGCGAGATCGAGTCCGAGGGCCGCCGCGCCCTGGAGCTGCAGGCTCCGGGCGTCATGGTCCGTAAGTCGGTCCACGAGCCGATGGAGACCGGCTACAAGGCCGTCGACTCGATGGTGCCGATCGGCCGTGGCCAGCGTCAGCTGATCATCGGTGACCGCCAGACCGGCAAGACCGCCCTGGCCGTCGACACGATCATCAACCAGCGCGACAACTGGCGCACCGGCGACCCGAAGAAGCAGGTCCGCTGCATCTACGTCGCCATCGGCCAGAAGGGCTCCACCATCGCGTCCGTGCGCGGCGCGCTGGAGGAGGCCGGTGCCCTGGAGTACACGACCATCGTCGCCGCCCCGGCGTCCGACCCGGCGGGCTTCAAGTACCTGGCGCCCTACACCGGCTCGGCCATCGGCCAGCACTGGATGTACCAGGGCAAGCACGTCCTGATCATCTTCGATGACCTCTCGAAGCAGGCCGACGCCTACCGCGCCGTGTCCCTGCTGCTGCGCCGTCCGCCGGGCCGTGAGGCCTACCCGGGCGACGTCTTCTACCTGCACTCGCGTCTGCTGGAGCGCTGCGCCAAGCTCTCCGACGACATGGGCGCCGGTTCGATGACCGGTCTCCCGATCGTCGAGACCAAGGCGAACGACGTGTCGGCGTTCATTCCGACCAACGTCATCTCCATCACCGACGGCCAGTGCTTCCTGGAGTCGGACCTGTTCAACGCGGGCCAGCGCCCGGCGCTGAACGTCGGTATCTCCGTCTCCCGTGTCGGTGGCTCCGCCCAGCACAAGGCGATGCGGCAGGTTTCCGGCCGGCTTCGTGTGGACCTGGCCCAGTACCGCGAGCTGGAGGCGTTCGCCGCCTTCGGTTCCGACCTGGACGCGGCCTCCAAGGCGCAGCTGGAGCGCGGTAAGCGGATGACTGAGCTGCTCAAGCAGCGCCAGTACAGCCCGTACGCCACCGAGGACCAGGTCGTCTCCATCTGGGCCGGCACCAACGGCAAGATGGACGATGTGCCGGTGGAGGACATCCGCCGCTTCGAGCGGGAGCTTCTCGACTACCTGCACCTCGAGAAGAAGGACCTGCTGACCAGCATCCGCGAGGGCGCCAAGATGTCCGACGACACCCTCGCTGCGCTCGCCGAGGCCGTCGACGCCTTCAAGCAGCAGTTCGAGACCTCGGACGGCAAGCTGCTCGGCGAGGACGCCCCGGCCGGCACCAGCAAGTGACGACGGAAGGGACCTGATCCATGGGAGCCAAGCTCCGGGTCTACAAGCGTCGCATCCGCTCCGTCTCCGCGACCAAGAAGATCACCAAGGCGATGGAGATGATCGCCGCCTCGCGCGTCGTCAAGGCGCAGCGCCAGGTGGCGGCATCGACGCCGTACGCGAGTGAACTGACCCGCGCGGTGACAGCGGTTGCCACGGGCTCGAACACCCAGCACCCGCTGACGACCGAGGCCGAGCGGCCCACCCGGGCCGCGCTGCTGCTCATCACGAGCGACCGCGGTCTGGCCGGCGGCTACTCCTCCAATGTCATCAAGGCCGCGGAGCAGCTCACCGAGCGGCTCAAGGCCGAGGGCAAGGAAGTCGACGCCTACATCGTCGGGCGCAAGGGTGTGTCGTACTACAGCTTCCGCGAGCGCAAGGTCGTGGAGTCGTGGACCGGTTTCACCGACAGCCCGACGTACGGGGACGCCAAGGCGATCGCCGCTCCGCTCATCGAGGCTGTCCAGCAGGACACCGCCAAGGGTGGAGTGGACGAACTCCACATCGTCTACACCGAGTTCATCTCGATGATGACGCAGACGGCGCTCGACGACCGGCTGCTGCCGCTCAGCCTCGACAAGGCGGCACAGGAGTCGGAGGAGTCGTCCAAGGGCGAGATCCTTCCGCTGTTCGACTTCGAGCCGTCGGCCGAGGACGTCCTCGACGCCCTGCTTCCGCGGTATGTCGAGTCGCGGATCTACAACGCGCTTCTGCAGGCCGCCGCCTCCAAGCACGCCGCCACGCGTCGTGCGATGAAGTCGGCGACCGACAATGCAGAAGAGCTCATCAAGTCGCTCTCGCGGCTTGCCAACGCGGCCCGACAGGCCGAAATCACCCAGGAAATCAGCGAGATCGTCGGTGGTGCCAGTGCTCTGGCCGACGCGACCGCGGGGAGTGACTGACCACTATGACCACCACTGTTGAAACGTCCGCTGCTAGTGGCGTGGCCACTGGCCGCGTCGCGCGGGTCATCGGCCCGGTCGTCGACGTGGAGTTCCCCGTCGACGCGATGCCGGACATCTACAACGCGCTGACCGTCGAGGTCGCCGACCCGGCCGAGCAGGGCAAGCTCAAGATGCTGACCCTTGAGGTCGCGCAGCACCTGGGCGACGGCCTGGTCCGTGCCATCTCCATGCAGCCCACCGACGGCCTGGTCCGCCAGGCCGCGGTGACCAACACCGGCACCGGGATCACCGTCCCCGTCGGCGAGGTCACCAAGGGCAAGGTGTTCAACACCCTCGGCGAGATCCTCAACAAGCCGGAGGCCGCGTCCGAGGTCACCGAGCGCTGGGCGATCCACCGCAAGGCTCCGTCCTTCGACCAGCTCGAGTCCAAGACCGAGATGTTCGAGACCGGCGTCAAGGTCATCGACCTGCTGACCCCGTACGTCAAGGGCGGCAAGATCGGTCTGTTCGGTGGTGCCGGTGTCGGCAAGACCGTTCTGATCCAGGAAATGATCTACCGCGTGGCCAACAACCACGACGGTGTGTCGGTGTTCGCCGGTGTCGGCGAGCGCACCCGTGAGGGCAACGACCTCATCGAGGAAATGACGGAGTCCGGCGTCATCGACAAGACCGCGCTGGTCTTCGGTCAGATGGACGAGCCCCCGGGCACCCGTCTGCGCGTCGCCCTGGCCGGTCTGACCATGGCGGAGTACTTCCGCGATGTGCAGAAGCAGGACGTGCTGTTCTTCATCGACAACATCTTCCGGTACACCCAGGCGGGTTCCGAGGTGTCGACCCTGCTCGGCCGGATGCCCTCCGCGGTGGGCTACCAGCCGAACCTGGCCGACGAGATGGGTCTCCTCCAGGAGCGCATCACCTCGACCCGTGGTCACTCGATCACCTCGATGCAGGCGATCTACGTCCCCGCGGACGACCTGACCGACCCGGCGCCGGCCACCACCTTCGCCCACCTGGACGCGACGACCGTTCTGTCGCGCCCGATCTCGGAGAAGGGCATCTACCCGGCGGTCGACCCGCTGGACTCGACGTCCCGGATCCTGGACCCCCGCTACATCTCGCAGGAGCACTACGACTGCGCTTCGCGCGTCAAGACGATCCTGCAGAAGTACAAGGACCTCCAGGACATCATCGCGATTCTGGGTATCGACGAGCTCGGCGAGGAGGACAAGCTCACCGTCCACCGCGCCCGTCGTATCGAGCGGTTCCTGTCGCAGAACACCCACGTGGCGAAGCAGTTCACCGGTGTCGACGGCTCGGACGTCCCGCTGGACGAGACGATCGCGGCGTTCAACGCGATCGCCGACGGTGACTACGACCACTTCCCCGAGCAGGCGTTCTTCATGTGCGGTGGCATCGAGGACCTGAAGGCCAATGCCAAGGAGCTGGGCGTCTCCTGACCCCGGCACCGGTCCCGGGGGCGGCCCTGGCCGCCCCCGGTCCGTACGACCACTAGTATTTGACCCAACATCTGCCGAGCCAGGCAGGTGGAGACCCGAGGAGCCATCGTGGCTGAGCTGCACGTCGAGTTGGTTGCCGCGGACCGCCAGATCTGGTCCGGCGAGGCCAGCCTGGTTGTCGCGCGCACCTCGTCGGGCGACATCGGCGTCATGCCCGGACACCAGCCGCTTCTCGGCGTGCTGCAGTCGGGCCCGGTGACGATTCGTACGACCGGCGAGAGCGGGGACGGCACCGTCGTCGTCGCGGTGCACGGCGGCTTCATCTCGTTCGCCGACAACAAGCTGTCTCTGCTCGCAGAGGTGGCCGAGCTGTCGGACGAGATCGATGTCCAGCGCGCGGAGCGGGCCCTGGAGCGAGCGAAGTCGGAGGCCGACGCGGCCGCCGAGCGCCGCGCCGATGTCCGGCTGCGTGCGGTGACGGGCGTTCACTGAGCCCCGTCACCGACGAGATCGATCCTCAGCCGCGGGCTGCCCGGAGTTGTCCGGAGCGGCCCGCGGCTGAGGCAATGCAGGTGCGTTTCCCGCCCTCAGACTGTGTCTGGGGGGTAACCCCACCGAGGCGAGGAGGTCGGTCGAGATGGTCCTCGCTCTGCTTGTGAGCGGCGTGGTCGTGGTACTGGTGCTGCTGGGGCTGTTCGTCTTCGGACTGAGGCGGCGGCTCATCCAGCGGTCCGGCGGCACCTTCGACTGCAGTCTGCGCTGGCAGGTGCCGGAGAACGAGACCGGCGGCAAAGGCTGGATCTACGGTGTGTCGCGCTACAACGGCGACCGGATCGAGTGGTTCCGGGTGTTCTCGTACGCGCCCCGGCCACGCCGTGTCCTGGAGCGCTCCGCCATCGAGGTCCTGGAGCGCCGCACCCCGCAGGGGGAGGAGGAGCTGGCACTGCTCTCCGACTCCATCGTGCTGGCCTGCCGGCACCGCGGAACCCGCCTGGAACTGGCGATGAGCGAGGACGCACTCACCGGCTTCCTCGCCTGGCTGGAGGCGGCACCGCCCGGCCAGCGGGTGAACGTGGCCTGATCCGAGGGGCCACGGGAATACCCTCCGGCCCCGCCGCATTGTGGCCCCACAAGGGGGGCCACGTATCCCCTACGGGACGTGTTCGGCCACCCCCTACGGCCCGTCCACCCCCAACTCCTGTGCCAACACGGCCGCTTGCACCCGGCTGCGCAGATCCAGCTTCGCCAGCAGCCGGCTGACATGTGTTTTCACGGTGGCCTCCGCCATGGCCAGCCGCAGCGCGATATCGGCGTTCGACAGCCCCCGCCCCAGACAGCCCAGCACCTCCCGCTCGCGTGGCGTCAGCGCGTCCAGAACCGCCGGATCCGGGGCCTCGCCGTCCCGCGCAGGCCGCCGGACCGCCGTGCGCGGGCTCGCGAACTCCGCGATCAGCCGCCGGGTCACCGCCGGAGCGATCAGCCCCTCGCCGGACGCCACGGTGCGCACCGCGGTCAGCAGCGCGGCCGCGTCGCTGTCCTTGAGGAGGAAGCCCGCCGCCCCCGCCCGTAACGCCCCGAAGACGTATTCGTCCAGGTCGAAGGTGGTCAGCACCAGGACGTCCGCCAGTTTCTCGGAGACCACCTGCCGGGTGGCGGAGACCCCGTCGAGGCGGGGCATCTGGATGTCCATGAGAACGAGGGCCGGGCGCAGCTCGCGGGCGAGCCGTACCGCCTCCTCGCCGTCCTCGGCCTCCCCGACGACCTCGATATCGGGGGCGGAGCGCAGGATGAGGACCAGTCCGGCCCGTACGGCGGACTGGTCCTCGGCGACGAGAACCCGGATCGGCTGCGCGTCGGCGCCTGTCATCGTTGTTCTTCCTCCTCGGCGGCGGGCAACGCTGCCCGCACCAGCCAGACTGTGCCGGCCGGCCCGCCCTCCGGGCCGGCCTCGAATGCTCCGCCCAGCAGGGCGATCCGCTCGCGCATCCCGACCAGGCCGGTGCCGGAGCCGGGCGCACGGGGGTCGGGGCGGTCGGCGAACGGGCTGCGGACGGCGACGGTGAGCGCCCCGCCGCGGTCGTGGGCGATGCGTACCCGCACCTCGCCGGGCGCGGCGTGCTTGAGCGCGTTGGTGAGCGACTCCTGGACGATGCGGTACGCGGCCAGCTCGACCGGCGCCGGAGGCTTCGGCCCGGCGCCGGGGACGTCCTGGCCCCGGGCGTCCTCCAGCACAAAGGTCAGCCCGCTGCTGCCGCCGCTCGTACGGACCTGGTCGAGCAGCGCGTCCAGCCCGTCGAGCGTCGGGGTCGCGGCGGGCTCCTCGTCCCGTTCGGCCGTCTTCGGGTCCCGCAACAGCCCGATGAGACGGCGCATTTCGGCCAGACCTTGCACGCTGTTCTCACGGATCACCCCGAGCGCCTCGCGGGTCGCCGACGGGTCGTCGATGGACTGCGCGGCGGTGGAGTGGATCGCGATGGCGGACAGGTGGTTGGCGACCATGTCGTGCAGCTCGCGGGCCATCCGTGCCCGCTCGCCGGCCACCGCCTGCGTGCGGTCGATCTCGGCGAGCAGCGCGATCTGCTCGGCCCGCAGCTGGGCGGCCTGCGCCGCGTCGCGGTGATTACGGATGATGATGCCGGTCCAGGCCGGGGCGATGGTGACCAGCGCGATGCCGATGACGGCCATGATGACCTGCGGGTTCTGCCAGAGCGCGGTCAGTGCGATGGCCGCCAGGACCGTCACCAGGACGGAGTGCAGCGGGATCCGGCGGGCCGCATTGGCCGGACCGTAGAGCACCGCGGCATAGACCACGTCCGTGAACATCAGGACGGTGGCGACCAGGGTGCCGGCGCAGACGTCCAGGGCCAGTGCCGGCACCGCGAGGGCCAGCGCCGCCATCGGGGCCGTACGGCGCATCAGCTCCGCCACCGACATCGTGGTGAGCGCGAGCAGGGTGAGCGAGGTGGGCAGCCCCAGGCGGGAGGGACCACCGTGCAGATTCATCGCCCAGAGCAGCAGCCCGCCGAGCAGCCCGCCGCCCGCGATGAGGACATCGAGGCGGTGCGGCCGGCCGGGGGCGGCGAGGGATCTGGCGGTCACCCCTCCATCAAACACGGCGCCGGGGCCCGCTGCCTCCACGTCCGGGTCATCCCCGTGAGCCGCGCGCTACATCGAAAGATGCAGTCCCGGATCATCGTGTGCGACGACGTGGCGGGCGGCGGCCGCTGGAAGGCTTGAGGTGTTCGGTGGAGAGCCCTGAAAGGAGACAGCCGTGATCGTCGCGCTGATCATCGCCTGCGAGGTCGGCTTCTGGGTGCTGTTGGCCCTCGGTCTGACGCTGCGCTACCTGGCCCGGATGCCGCGTACCGGAGCGGCGGTGCTCCTGATGGAGCCGCTGCTGGAGCTGATCCTGCTGATCGTCACGGCGATCGACCTGAAGAACGGTGCGGCCGCGGACTGGAAGCACGGCCTGGCCGCCGTCTACATCGGCTTCACGGTCGCCTACGGCCACTACACGATCAAGTGGGTCGACGGGCACTTCTCGCACCGTTTCGCGGGCGGCCCGCCGCCGGTCAAGGCGCCGCAGTACGGCCTTGCCCGCGCCAAGCACGAAGGGAAGCTGTGGCTGCGCACGGTGGTGATGGCCGTGGTCGCGTGCGGGCTGCTGCAGATCGCGATCTGGTACGTCGGTGACGGCGGCGACAGCACCTCGCTGCACGAGTGGCAGGGCACCTCGCTGAAGATCGTCAGCATCCACGGGGTGATCGCACTGACCTACCTCATCTGGCAGAAGAAGGCCCCGGCCCGGACCGCCGCCCCCGAGGAAGCGGCCCGGCCGCAGCACAAGACGCTGCGCTAGCGTCGGCCGCTCAGCGCTCTCCGCCCGGCACCCACAGCACGTCTCCGACCTCCTTGTTGGCCGTACGGGCCAGGATGAACAGGAGGTCGGAGAGGCGGTTGAGGTAGGTGGCCGTCAGCGGGTTCATGGTCTCGCCGTGCTCCTCGAAGGCGGCCCAGGTCGAGCGCTCCGCGCGGCGGACGACCGTGCACGCCTGGTGCAGCAGCGCGGCGCCGGGCGTACCGCCGGGAAGGATGAAGCTGCGCAGCTTCTCCAGCTCCGCCAGGAACCGGTCGCAGTCGGCCTCCAGTTTGTCGATATAGCTCTGCTCGACGCGCAGCGGCGGGAATTCCGGGTGCTCCACCACCGGCGTCGACAGGTCCGCGCCGACGTCGAACAGGTCGTTCTGCACCCGCAGCAGCACTGCCGCAACGTCCTCGGGGAGCGAGCCGAGCGCCAGGGCCACGCCGATCGCCCCATTGGCCTCATTGGCGTCCGCGTACGCCGAGATCCGCGAATCGGTCTTGGCGGTACGGCTCATGTCGCCCAGGGCGGTGGTGCCCTTGTCGCCGGTGCGGGTGTAGATGCGGGTCAGATTCACCATGGGGGCGAGCCTACGCCGCGGACCTGCGGAAGACCCGGGTGCAACAGGTCACGGACAGGGTGGCGAACGCGACCGCCACCAGCGCGCCGTAGAGCATGGCCGACGAGGCGTAGGAGCCGACGAACGCCGCCCGTACCGCGTCCACGAGATAGCGGAACGGCATGAAGTGTGAGAGCACATCGAGCCACTTCGGCCCCAGCGCCATCGGCAGCATCAGCCCGGACAGCAGCATCGTGGGCATGGTGACGGAGTTGATGACCGGTCCGAACTCCTGCGGTGTGCTGACCTTCAGCGCCAGCGCGTACGACAGCGAGGCCAGTGCCACGGTCAGTACGGCGACGAAGGCAAGGCCGATGAGGATGCCGGGCAGCGGTGCCCGCAGCCCCATGGCCAGTGCGACCAGCACCAGCAGCACCGCCTGGAAGACGAACAGCGCGGCGTCCCGCAGCACCCGCCCCAGCAGCAGTGCCAGCCGGCTCACCGGCGTCACCCGCATCCGCTCCACGACTCCGTACTGCTTCTCGACGATGATGCCGAAACCGCAGAACGAGGCGCCGAACAGGGCGAGTTGGAGCAGCAGTCCGGGCACCAGCACCTGCCAGGAGCTGCCCGACGAGGACAGCGGCAGATCGGTCAGCAGCGGGCCGAAGAAGAGCAGATACAGCAGCGGCATCAGCACGCCGAAGAGCATCTGGAGCTTGGAGCGCAGCGTCTGGCGGGCGTACCGCCCGAAGATCAGCGCGGTGTCGGAGACAAGCGTGGACAAGGGGGGCTCCTAGACGGCTACGGGGGCCTGGTCGTGGGGCGTGGCACCGCGCCCGGTGATGGCGAGGAAGGTGTCCTGGAGGGAGGCGTCGGGGGAGCCGGCATGGGCGCGTTTGAGGGCGTCCGGAGTGCCCTCCGCGACCACCACGCCCTTGTCGATGATCACCAGCCGGTCGGCGAGCGCATCGGCCTCGTCGAGGTAGTGGGTAGTCAGGAAGACGGTGGTGCCGTGCGAGGCCCGGATCCGGCGGACCAGCTCCCACAGGTCGGCGCGGCTGCCCGGGTCGAGCCCGGTCGTCGGCTCGTCGAGGAACAGCACCTGGGGGCGGTGGGTGAGGCCCATCGCGATGTCCAGCCGGCGCCGCTGGCCGCCGGAGAGCGTGGCGGTCTTGCGGTCGAGCAGTCCGTCCAGGCCCAGATCGGCGGCCAACTCCTCGGTACGGGCCAGGGCTTCGGCCTTGCCGAGGCGGTAGAGGCGGGCCTGGGTGACCAGCTCCTCGCGTACCGAGACGTGCGGGTCGACGCCGCCGGACTGGGCGACGTAGCCGGTGGCGCGGCGTACGCCCGCCGGATCGCGGACGAGGTCGCAGCCGGCGACGTCCGCGGTGCCGCCGGTGGGCGTCAGCAGGGTCGTGAGCATGCGCAGGGTCGTGGTCTTCCCGGCGCCGTTCGGCCCGAGGAAGCCGAGGATCTCGCCGCGCTCGGCGCGGAGGTCGATACCGCGCACCGCCTCGACGGTGCCGCGTTGGGTGGTGAAGGTCCGGGCGAGTCCGGACGCGCTGAGGACTGGCATGCCCACAGAAAAACAGAGTGACTGAAAAATTGCAACGTCTCCAAAATTTCATTGAGCCCAGCGAAGGGTAGGGTGAGGCCATGGCAGAGGGACTCAGGGAGCGGAAGAAGCGGCAGACCCGCCAGTTCATCTCGGACGTGGCCACCGGCCTGTTCATGGCGCGCGGCTTCGATGCGGTGACCATTGCGGAGGTCGCCGAGGCCGCGGAGGTCTCCGTGAACACCGTCTACAACTACTTCCCGGCCAAGGAGGACCTGTTCTTCGACCGGAGCAAGGGCGTCCTGGACCGGCTCTCGCGCTTCGTACGCGGCCGGGCGGCCGGGGAGTCCGCGGCCACCGCCGTGCTGCGGGAGCTGCGCGAGGAGGTGGAGGCGGTCTCGCCGCGGGTCGGCCTGATGGAGGGTTACGACCAGTTCATGCGGGTGGTGCACGAGGCGCCCACCCTCAAGGCCCGCCTCTGGTACATGCAGCAGGAGATCCACGTCAACCTGGAGGAAACGCTCCGGGAGGAGACCGGCGCACCGGCCGACGACCCGCTGCCCGGCCTGATGGCCGGCCAGATCGGCTGGGTGCACCAGAGTCTGATCGGCTGGATCGCGGACCAGATGCTCGCCGGCCGCAAACCCGCGGAGGCCTCCCGGGAGGCTCTCGTCCTCCTCGACGAGATGGAAGAGCTGCTGGGCGAAAAGGTCCTCAACTACGCCGTACGGGCGACCGACTGACGTCGGGCTGTCCGGATCGCGACCCGCCTGGAGACCCCGCCGGTGTGATGTCCGTCATCTGAGACGTGACGCGCATCTCTTACCCTCCAAACGATCGCTCACGACCGCTAACGTCACCCAGGACCGTCAAATGCACAGGGTGTGAGGGGACAGTAGTGGCAAAGAAGCTCGCCGTCATCGGGGCCGGACTCATGGGGTCCGGTATCGCGCAGGTCTCTGCCCAGGCGGGCTGGGACGTGGTTCTTCGCGATGTGACGGAGGGGGCGCTGGCCCGGGGCAAGGGCGGTATCGAGGCCTCGTTCGAGAAGTTCGTCGCCAAGGGCAAGCTGTCGGCGGCCGATGCCGAGCAGGCGCTGGCCCGCATCACCACCACGACCGACCTCGAAGCCACCGCCGACGCCGACATCGTCGTCGAGGCCGTCTTCGAGCGGATCGACGTCAAGCGGGAGATCTTCCAGACTCTGGACAAGCTGGTCAAGGACGAGGCGGTGCTGGCCTCCAACACCTCCGCCATCCCGATCACCAAGATTGCCGCCGCCACGTCCCGCCCCGAGCGGGTCGTCGGTACGCACTTCTTCTCGCCGGTGCCGATGATGCAGCTGTGCGAGCTGGTCCGCGGCTACAAGACCAGTGACGAAGCCCTCGCCACCGCCCGGCAGTTCGCCGAGTCGGTCGGCAAGACCTGCGTCGTCGTCAACCAGGACGTGGCCGGCTTCGTCACCACCCGCCTGATCTCGGCGCTGGTCGTCGAGGCCGCCAAGCTCTACGAATCCGGCGTGGCCAGCGCCGAGGACATCGACACCGCCTGCAGGTTGGGCTTCGGCCATGCGATGGGACCGCTGGCCACCGCCGATCTGACGGGCGTCGACATCCTGCTGCACGCCACCGACAACATCTACACCGAGTCCCAGGACGAGAAGTTCGCACCGCCGGAGATCATGCGGCGAATGGTCGATGCGGGCGATATCGGTCGCAAGAGTGGGCAGGGCTTCTACAAGCACTGATACCGCGTCAGCCCCATCGGCCCGCTGGGGTCACCCCGTGGGGTGAATTCGGTATCGGTTCGCTTACAGGCGGCAACTTCGCCGCATGAGAGGCAGTCAGTTCTGTAGACGTCCAGGCGTCACCACCCATGACATCGGGGAGCGCATATGCACATCAGGGGCGACCACGCCGAGCTGGTTGTCGGGGGCCGCCTCGACGTCCGCAGCGCGGCGGACGCCCGTACGGCCCTGCATGCCGCCGTCGACTCCGGTCGCGGCGATCTCGTGCTGGACCTGACCGAGCTGGATTCCTGGGACGCCACCGGCCTCGGCGTGATCATGGGAGCGCACCGTCGCGCGGGCCGGGTCAACCGCAGGCTGGTGCTGCGCGGAGTGCCGCCCCAGATGCAGCGCCTGCTCGTCGCCACCCGGCTGCACCGCATCCTCGCCATCGAGGGCGGGATCGAAGCGGAATCGCTGCCCCGGGTGTGAGGCAGGCGCGGCGAGCCGCCCGATGTCCCGCACAGGGATCCGGGACATCCTCCGGGCGATCAGGATCGCGCCCAAAGCATGACGAAAACTGAAGAGCTGAGCGATAGAAATGTCGCAAACAGCGCGATACCGACCAATCCAGGAAGTTCCGGTCAGGACCGGGCCCCGGCGGTGCACCGGCCCGCTCTCCAGGTCTAAGGTTCGGTTCCCGCCCGTATGCCAGCATCCGCGGCGGGCACCGGACCAGACGCGACGGCTGAGGACGACCTGCCGGAGCCGGGGGAGTGCGGACGGCCGGAAGCGCAGTCGGCACGCCAGATCTGGGAGCTTGCAGCATGGACCCGAACACCCACCGGGGACCTGAGGAGTACGGCGAGCAGGACAGACCTGCCGAGCCGCCGGCCCCCGCGTTCGGCGGCGCGCGCGGCAGCTCCGGCGGGCTCGCCCGCGTCGTCCGGCTCGTCTCGGACCCCTACCTCGTCACCGTCAACCCCGTCGACGGCAGCGAAATAGAACCCTGCCCGCCCGGAGAGCGCCCCGCGGCCCCCGGCAGGCTCGACCCGCAGGAACGCGCCGCTGCCGCCCGTGCCGCCGCGCCCCCGCTGCCCCCGGGCCCGCCCGGATTCACCGGCCACCAGGCCGCGCTCGAAGAGCGCGCCGAGGACACCGCACGCCTGGTCCGGCTGCTCTCCCGCGGTCGCTCCGTACGCGTCACCGGCCCCTCCGGCTCCGGCCGCACCCGGCTGCTGGACGCCGTCGCCACCGCCTGCGCCGATCTCGCCCCCGACGGCGTCATCCGGCTCTCCGGCTACCACCGCACCGCCACCGACCTGCTGTACGCGCTGTTCGCCGCCGTGTACCGGGCCCCGCAGCACCGCCCCGACCGGCCCGAGCTGCTGCGCAGGATCGCCGAGATCGGCGCCATCGTCGTCCTGGACGACCTGGAATTCGGCGGTGCCGCGCTCGACGAGCTGCTCGACGCCACCCCCGAATGTGCCTTCCTGATCGCCGCCACCCCCGACGTCGCGGCCCCCGGCGCCGGTTCGCACCTCGAAGAGGTCTTCCTCGGCGGCCTCGGCCGCGCCGGCTGCGCCCGGGTGCTGGAGCGCGCCGTGGACCGGCCGCTCACCGACGACGAGGAGGCCTGGGCCGCCGACCTCTGGTTCGAGTCCGAGGGGCTGCCGCTGCGGTTCGTCCAGGCCGCCGCGCTGCTGCGGCAGCGTGACCGGATGCGGGCCGGACCGGGCGCCCTCGACGACGGCTACGGCCTCTTCCCCGCGGAGGAGCCGGCCGCCGCCGACACCACCGCCGAGCCCGGCGAGCAGCCCGAGGTGCCGTTGCCGTCCCTCGGCGACGCCGCCGCACCCGCCCCGCTGCTCGCCTCCCGGCTGAGCGCCGCCGCCCGGGAGACACTGCGCTTCGCCGTCGCGCTCGGCGGCGAACTGCCGCACCAGGCGCATCTGCCGGCCCTCACCCAGGACACCCACGCCGACGCCGCCCTCGGCGAGCTGCTGGTCTGCGGTCTGATCACCCCGGTCGGCAGCCACTACCGGCTCGCCGCCACCGTCCAGGAGCAACTGGAGGCGGCCGGCTACACGGAGGGCGCCGCCGCACGGGCGCACACCGCCGCCCAGCACTACGCCTGGTGGGCCGGTCACCCCTCGGTCACCCCCGAGCGGGCCGCCGCCGAATCCGATGTGGCGCTGGCCGCGATGGGCGTACTGACCGGCAGCCGGGAGAGCGGGCACGCCAGCGCGGCCGTGCTGCTCGCCCGTACGGCCGCCCCGGCGTTCGCCGCCGCCCTGCAGTGGAACGCCTGGGAGCGCAGCCTGCGGCACGGCCAGGAGGCCGCGCGGCTGGCCGGCGAGGTCGCCGAAGAGGCTTACTTCCACCACGAGCTGGGCGTGCTGGCGCTGTGCACCGGCAGCCTCGACCGGGCGCGCGCCGAGCTGGAGGCGTCCATCGGGCTGCGCGGGGTGCTCTCCGACCGCAACGGCGCGGTCGCCGGACGGCGTGCCCTGGCGCTGGTGACCGACCGTTCGCGGGCCGAGGCGGCCGCGGCGGCCACCACCGCGCTCCCGCAAGCGGCAGGCGCGCGCTCCGCACCGCAACAGGAGGTGCCGAAGGAGCGGGCCGGCACCGTATCGACCGCCAAGCTGTGGGCGGCGCGCGCCGGGGAGAGCGCGGCCACGATCGTCGCCCGGGGCGCCTCGGCGACCTCCGCCACCACGGCCGTCCCGGCCGTGGCAGGCGGCACCGGGACCGGCAAGGGCGCCCTGCGGGTGTTCGGCGGGGCGCGCCGCAATGCCGTGGCCGCGGGCGCCGGCGTGCTGCTGGCGGCCGTCCTCGGCACCGTCGTCACCCTCGGGACGACGGGTGGTGACCACCCGCACGACGACAAGGTCAGCACGGAACAGACCACGGACGACGGCGACAGCAGCGACCTGCCCGCCGAACAGCCCGCCACGGGCTCCAGCCTGCCGCCCACCGGCCCTGACACCTCCCGGCCCGGCACCCCCGGCCACGCGGAGACCCCGTCCCCGTCGGCCAGCGGCCCCGCCACCAGCGGCTCGCCCACCGACCCCAGCACCGGGCCCACGGGCCCGACGACCGGCCCGACCGAGCCGACCGGGCGACCCACCACGCCCACCGGCCGGCCGACCCATACCCGCCCGCCGACCGGCGAGCCGACGGACCCGACGCCGACGGACGAACCGACCGACACGTCGCCGGATCCGACGTCCACGGGCAAGCCGACGACGCAGAGCCCGTCGCAGTCGGCCGCCAACCCCTCCGGTGGCACCTCCAGCGGCAGCGGCACCACCCCGTCCGACGGCACCTCCAGCGGCAGCGGCACCACGCCGTCCGGTGGATCACCGGCGACGGGCGGCGGCGCACCGTCGGACGGAACGGCCCCCTCGGCCTCCGGTACGCAGAGCGCCCCGGCCGGCTGACGGCCCCGCGTCCCGGCTGACGGCCGTACAGCGGACAGCACGATGGCCCGGTGCTTGTTACCGGGCCATCGCGCTGTACGGCCGCCCAGGGGGCCGCACGGGGTCAGAACAGACGGAGCTTGTCGTCCTCGATGCCGCGCAGCGCGTCATAGTCCAGCACGACGCAGCCGATACCGCGGTCGGTGGCCAGCACCCGCGCCTGCGGCTTGATCTCCTGCGCCGCGAAGACACCCTTCACCGGCGCCAAGTGCGGGTCACGGTTGAGGAGTTCGAGATAACGGGTGAGCTGCTCGACACCGTCGATCTCGCCACGCCGCTTGATCTCGACGGCGACGGTCTGGCCATCGGCGTCCCGGCACAAGATATCCACCGGGCCGATGGCAGTGGGGTATTCACGCCGAATCAGGGAGTATCCCTCGCCCAAGGTTTCGATCCGGTCCGCGAGCAGCTCCTGGAGGTGCGCCTCCACCCCGTCCTTGATGAGCCCCGGGTCGACGCCGAGCTCGTGCGAGGAGTCGTGCATGACCTCCTCAAGGGTGATGATGAGCTTCTCGCCCCCCTTGTTCTCCACCGTCCACACTTCCCCGTCGCCCTCCTTGAGAGTGCAGGGCGGCGACATCCAGTTGAGGGGTTTGTAGGCCCGGTCGTCCGCGTGAATGGAGACGGAGCCGTCCGCCTTCACCAGGATGAGGCGAGGGGCCGAGGGGAGGTGGGCGGTGAGCCGGCCCGCGTAGTCCACGGAGCAGCGGGCGATGACGAGACGCATGGGGCGAAACGCTACTCGACCGGAGGCCCCCCACGCGATTCGCCCTGGATCACTGTGCCTTTACGGGGGAAATCCCCGCACCCCCGGCGTTCGCCAATGGCCGGTTGTATGTGCAATCTCCTGGTGCGGGCCTCTTGTGCGGCATACCGTTGAAGCGGGGGGTTGTGAGGCGAACACGCTCCGTCGCAAAGCCCCTTGTCCCGTCCCTAGGCCCTGTCCGTCCCGGCGGGGCCGCGAGAGGAGAACCTCATGTCGCTCGACGTCTCACCGGCCCTCCTCGAACAGGCCGAGCGAGGCGAGGTCGACGAAGCCGTATTTGTCGACTGCGTCCGGTCCTCCCTGCCCTACGCATGGGGGATGATCAGCTCTCTGGTGGCCCAGCTGAAGGTGGACGGCGGAGAGTTCGCCGACAATCAGACGCCGCCCCCGGACGAGCAGGCGCGCGGCCAGCTGCTGCGCGCGCTGGCGAGTGACGCCATCCGTGGTTCGCTGGAGCGCCACTTCGGTGTGCGGCTCGCCTTTCAGAACTGCCACCGTGTCGCGGTTTTCCCGCTCGACCCGGTGGTGGACGACCGACTGGCCCGATTCACGTCCATCCGGGGCCAGCTGCTGAACCAGTCGCCCGAACTCCGCGACTGCTGAACGGAGTTGCTGCCGCTGCGCACACGGTGGTGACACACACCGTGCCGGTGCGCCAGCGGCAGCACCACTCACGGAAAGCCGGCCTTCCTTCCACGTACGGCGCCATCGCACCCCGCACCACGGGCACGGTCGTCCGCACACGGCACCCGCATGCCGTTGGCCGTACCGGGCCCGGCTCACTCCAGCTGCGGCAGGACCTCCGTGCCCAGCCGGCGGACGTTCTCCTCCGTCGCCGCGAGATCGCCGGAGCCCTCGACGAGCAGCGCGAACCGTGTGATGCCCGTACGCTCCGAGGTCGCCGCCAGCCGGTCGGCGCACAGCTGCGGCGGGCCGACGGGATGCATCCCGCACAGCAACTCCGTATAGGCCAGCGGATCACGCATCGCGCGATAGCGGCCGTCGACCGTCACATGGGCGCCCAGGCCCTGCCGCAGCCAGCCGGGCATCGCCTTCGTCAGGGTCTCCCTCGCGGCCGCGCGGGCGTCGGCGATCTGCACCACGCCGGCCGAGACGTGCCCGGCCGCGGCCACCTCATCGCCGTCCAGGCCGGCCTCGCGCGCGCTCGCCCGCCACAGCGCGACCATCTCGGCCTTCTCCTCGTCGCCGCAGTGCATGCCCAGCAGCATCGGCAGCCCGCGCGCCGCGGCCGTCCGCACCGATGAGGGGGAGGTACAGGCCACCACCACCGGCGGGCCCGGGGAACCGGCGCCCGGATCGGTCAGCGCCTCGGCAGGACGCGGTACCACCGCTACTTCCCGGAACGTATAGCGCTCGCCCCGTGCGCCGACCCGGGGCTCCCGCAACCAGCGCATCAGCAGATCGAGCGATTCCGGGAAGCCGTGGTCGTACGCTTCGAGCCCGGAACCGAACACCTCCAGATCGACCCACGGACCGCCCCGGCCGACACCGAGCGTGAACCGCCCGTCGGAGGTGAGATGCAGCAGCGCCGCCTGCTCACCGAGTGCGACCGGATGCTGGGTCGGCAGCACGCTCACCGCCGTCCCGACGCCGATCCTGCGGGTCCGCCCCAGCAGCAGCCCGGCCAGCGTCGCCGCATTCGGGCAGACGCCGTACGGTACGAAGTGGTGTTCCGCCAGCCAGACATCATCGAGTCCGGCCTCCTCCGCGACCTCCGCGGAGCGCACCGCGCGGTGCAGTGCTTCCCCCTGTCCCTGACCGGGGAATTGAGCGGCCAGGATGAAAGCCCCAACGCGCATCGCTCTCTGCCTCCTCGCAGCCGACGCGACTCCCCCTTACAGGCAACAACGTGTGACACGTGCCAAGGGCACGGCCTGACGCGAAATTTCCTGATGATCGCAGAATCCTGCCGAGGGGCGTCCACCCCTGACCGCGCCGCGTACGCTGGTGACAGCCCGTGACTCCGTACATAGCCGAGGTGTTCTGTGTCCCCGCGCCGAAACCGCCAGCACGGCGGTGCGAAGCCCATCGACCGCCCGGGCGGTGACCACTACGGCCGGATGGGGGCGTCTCCCGGCGGTGGCGGCTGGGAGACCACCGAGGAGTGGCGCGGCGAGGACTGGGTCGTGCGGTACGTCGGGGGCGGCGGCGCGGCCAAGCACTACCGCTGCCCCGGCTGCGACCAGGAGATCGCGCCCGGGGTGCCGCATGTCGTCGCCTGGCCGCAGCACGGCGATGTCGACGACCGCAGACACTGGCACAAGGCGTGCTGGAACGCACGGGACCGCCGGAGCGCGCGGCTCCAGCGGTCCCGGAACGCGCCCCGGTACTGAGCAGAGCCCGCCTTCGCGCCCCGGCCGGGGCGCAAAGACGGGCTCTGCGGGGGACTCGCGGGCGCGGCGTCAGACGTCGCGCTGCATGACGGCGGCGTAGGCGCCGCCCAGCGTCACCGCGGTCACCCCGGCGAGGATCCACACGGGGGTCCAGCCGGTCGGGCCGGTGCTGAGGAAGGGAATGTCGTACAGCGTCGCGAGGGCGCTGGGGATCGAGTACTCGATCAGCGTCCGCTGGATGTTCTTGAGGCTCTCGCCCTGCAGGAACAGCGCCAGCAGCATCGGCAGCAGCACTACACCCATCATCGTGCTGATGGCGCCCGCCGAGTGCCGCAGCAGGGTGCCGACGGACAGCGCCAGCAGGCCGAGCAGCGCGACGTACAGACCGGCGCCGAACGTGGCGCGTACCCACTGATCGGCGGTCGGCGCGGGGCCGTTGAGCATCGCGCTGTCGAGCAGGGCGACCAGGGTGGTCGCGACCGTCGTGAGCACCAGCGCGAGGGTGAAGAAGACGAGCGCCTTCGCGGTCAGCAGCCGGACGCGGCTGGGGCAGGCGGTCAGCGTCGTACGGATCATGCCGGTGCCGTACTCGGACGAGATCGACAGCACACCCAGGGTGATCACGCACAGGCTGCCGAGCAGCACGCCGACGAAGCCGATGCCCAGCAGCGGGTCCAACTCGCGCTCCGAGCCCGCCGCGAGGGAGGTCAGCAGCCCGATGCCGACGATCAGCAGCAGCATCACGCCCAGCGTCCAGATCGTCGAGCGCACCGAGCGGATCTTCGTCCACTCGGAGGCCAGCGCATGGCCGAGGTGGGTGGGGCGCACGGGGATGGGCGAGACATAGCCGCCCGGTCCGCCGGCATAGGCCTGCTGGGGATGGTGCTGGACGGGCGGCTGCGGGGCCTGGGACGGGGCCTGGGCCTGGGGCGGCGCCTGGGCCTGGAGCATCATCGTGCCCGCTTCCCTGCCCGGTCCGTGCGCCGCGAGCGGCTGGGGCCCGGGGGCCTGCTGGGCCTGCAGCATCATCGTGCCCGCTTCTTTGGCCGGTGCGGGCTGTCCGGGGGCCTGCTGGGCCTGGAGCGTCATCGTGCCCGGTTCCTTGGCGGGTGCGGGCTGCCCTGGGGGCTGCTGGGCCTGGAGCATCATCGTGCCGGCCTCGTTGGCGGGCGCAGGCTGCTGCGGTGCCGGCTGCTGACCGGGCTGCTCCGGCCCGGCGGGCGGTGCCTGCGGCGGCGTGTCCTGCTGCTGCGGCGGTGCGGCCGGCGGTGCGGTGGGGGGCATCGGCGGCGCGGCCGGCATCGGCTGCTCGTGCGCGCCGGTGTCGTGGGGTCCGCGCTCAGGCTGCGGCTGGGGCTGCGGCTGCTGAGGGCTGGTCATCGGGCGTCCTTGTGGTGCGGCGTGGGCTGGTCGGCGGGGGCGGCGGGCGGCATCGGCGCGGCGGGCTGCTGCCCGTACGGGTGAGGTGCGCCGTACGACTCGGGCGACCCGTACGGGTGACCTTGAGCCTGCGCGGGCGGCGGATAGCCCGGTCCCGGAGCGGCCCCGGCCGCCTGCTGGGCGTACGGATCCTGCTGGGCGTACGGATTCGGCTGCCCCTGGCCGGGGACACCGGCCGGAACCTGGCCCGGCTGACCGGGCGCGTACCCCGGGCCGCCCGCGAACCCCTGCGGTGCGGCGCCCTGCGGGGCGTACCCGGCGGGGGCGCCCTGCAGACCGGCCCGCGGGTCGGCCGTCGAGCGGTAGTCCACCGCGCCCTGCGTCATCCGCATATACGCCTCTTCCAGCGAGGCCTGGTGCGGCGAGAGCTCCCACAGCCGGACCTCGGCCTGATGCGCGAGATCGCTGATACGGGGGAGCGGCAGCCCGGTCACCCGCAGCGCACCGTCCGGCTCGGGCGCGGTCTGCCCGCCCGCCTCAGCGATCACGGCGGTCAGTTTCTCGCGCTGCTCCGGCTCGGTGTCAGGCGTACGCACCCGGGCGAAATCGGCGGAGTTGGCCGAGATGAAGTCCTTGACCGGCATATCCGCCATCAGCTGTCCACGGCCGATCACGATCAAGTGCTCGGCGGTCAGCGCCATCTCGCTCATCAGATGCGAGGAGACGAAGACCGTACGGCCCTCTGACGCCAGCTGCTTCATCAGATTGCGCACCCACAGGATGCCTTCGGGGTCGAGGCCGTTGACCGGCTCGTCGAAGAGCAGCACCTGCGGATCGCCGAGCAGCGCCGCGGCGATGCCCAGCCGCTGGCCCATACCGAGCGAGAAGCCCTTGGAACGCCGCCCCGCGACGTCCTGCAGACCGACCACCCCGAGTACCTCGTCGACCCGGCGGGCCGGGATGCCGGACAGCTGGGCGAGCGAGAGCAGATGCTGGCGCGCGCTGCGGCCGCCGTGCACGGCCTTGGCATCCAGCAGCGCGCCCACCTGGCGCGGAGCGTTGGGGAGGCTGCGGAAGGGCCGGCCGGCGATGGTGGCCCGCCCCGAGGTCGGTGCGTCCAGGCCCAGAATCATGCGCATCGTGGTCGACTTACCGGAGCCGTTGGGCCCCAGGAAGCCGGTCACCGTGCCCGGCCGTACCTGGAACGACAGGTTGTACACGGCCGTCTTGGCGCCGTAGCGCTTCGTCAGGCCGACTGCCTCGATCATTCTCCGCCCCTCGCGAGATCGTCGGGGCAGAGGCGCCCTCGTGCCCCCGTGAGGGTTAGGAGGCTATCCGGCGGTTGACGGTTCCCGTCAATTCCCCGCGTTCCTGCCTGCCGTCGGCGGAGGCCTGCCTCGTGCGTTACGCGTCTCGCTTCTTGAGGAGTACGAATCCGCCGACGAGCGCCGCGGCCGTCCAGGCGATCATGATGGCCAGCCCGCCCCACGGGCCGTACGGCACATCGCTGTTGGCGGGCGTCACCACTTGCATGATCTTCGAACCCGCCTGGTCCGGCAGAAAGCGGCCGATCTTCCGGGTCGCCGAGACATTTCCGAGAATGTTGGAAATGAGGAAGAAGAACGGCATCAGAATGCCCAGCGAAAGCATCGGACTGCGCAGCATCGTGGCCACCGCCATCGAGAACAGCGCGATCAGCGTCATATAGAGCCCGCCGCCGAAGACCGCACGCAGTACGCCCGGATCGCCGATGTGCGCCCGGAGATCGCCCAGCACCGACTGTCCGGCGAAGAACGTCACAAAGCTGGTCGCCAGGCCGACGAGGAAGACCAGCGCGGTGGCCACCAGCAGCTTGCAGAACAGGAAGGTGCTGCGCTGCGGTACGGCCGCCAGCGAGGCGCGGATCATGCCGGTGCTGTACTCGTTCGACACCACCAGCACCCCGAAGACGATCATCGCGAGCTGGCCCAGCCCCATCCCGGCGAAGCTGATGTTGGTGGCGTCGAACGCCAGCCGGTCCCTGGCCGGCATCGAGTTGAAGTCGTTGTTGGCCAGGGTGCAGATCAGCACACCGAGCCCAATGGTGACCACGACGGCGATGCCCAGCGTCCACACCGTGGACCGCACCGACCTGATCTTGGTCCACTCCGACCGAATGACCTGCCCGACCGCCGACATCCGTCAGCTCCTCTTCTTCTGCCAGTCCGCACCCCAGCCGGTCGGCTGCGGCTCGCCCGGCCGTGCCCCGGCCGGCTGCGGTTCTCCCGGGGGCCACGCCGTCGGCGGCCCTCCGGCCTGAGTCGGCACCGGTTCGCCGTCGTGCGCGTGATACTCCACCGAATCGGCCGTCAGCTGCATGAAGGCCTCTTCCAGGGACGCCTGCTGGGGGCTCAGCTCATGGAGCACCAGCTGATGCCTGGCGGCCAGTTCGCCCAGCCGCTCGGCGGGCACCCCGTCGACCTCCAGCGAGCCGTTGCCGACCGCCGCCGCATGGAGCCCCTCGGCGTGCAGCAGATCCAGCAGCTTCTCCTGCTCCGGGGACCGCATCCGGACATAGGACCGCGAGTTCTGGTGGATGAAGTCCTTCATCGAGGTGTCCGCCATCAGCCGGCCCTGCCCGATCACGATCAAGTGCTCGGCGGTCAGCGCCATCTCGCTCATCAGATGGGAGGAGACGAAAACGGTCCGGCCCTGGCCCGCGAGGTTCTTCATGAGATTGCGGATCCAGTGGATGCCTTCGGGGTCGAGGCCGTTGACCGGCTCGTCGAAGAGCAGCACCTGCGGATCGCCGAGCAGTGCCGCGGCGATGCCGAGCCGCTGGCTCATACCGAGCGAGAACCCCTTCGCGCGCTTCTTGGCGACCGTGCTCAGCCCTACGGTGTCCAGCACCTGGCCGACCCGGCTGCGGGGAATCCCGTTGCTCTGGGCCAGACACAGCAGATGGTTGGCGGCGCTCCGGCCGCCGTGCACCGACTTCGCCTCCAACAGCGCCCCGATGTACGTCAGCGGGTCCCGCAGCTGCCGGTAGTGCTTGCCGTCGATCCGGACCGTACCCGACGTCGGGTTGTCCAGATCGAGCATCATCCGCATGGTCGTCGACTTGCCCGCGCCGTTGGGGCCGAGGAAGCCGGTGACGATACCGGGCCGCACCGTGAAGGTGAGGTGGTCCACGGCGACCTTGTCGCCGTAATGCTTGGTCAGCCCCTCGAGCTCGATCATGTACAGCACGCTAGGCGCGTCCCGTGGCCCCTGCCACCGGGGCGGGGCCGCCCGGCTGACCCCCTGTACGCACCGCGCCCCCGCGCCGCCACAGAGGCGGCACGGGGGCGCGGTCCGGACCGGTGAGGAACCTGCCCGGGGGCACCACCCAGCGTTGGCTGGGGAGGGTCAGCGGGTCTGCTGCGCGGGGACCCCGCGGGAGGTGGTCTCCTCCTCGCCGGGGGTGCCGGCCGCGGCCACCGCCGCACCGGTCAGCGTCGCCAGCATCTCGCGGACGTTGGTGAGCTGGGCGTTGATCGAGTCGCGGCGGTTGGTCAGCGCCGCCAGCTCGCGCTCGGATTCGCTGCGGATACGATCCGCCTTGGCGTTGGCGTCGGCCACGATGTCCTCGGCCTGGCGCTGCGCGGTCTCCACCGTCTGGCGGGCCCGGCGCTCCGCGTCCGTACGCAGCTTCTCGGCCTCCAGCCGGAGCTGCTCGGCGCGGTGCTCGATCTCCGCGAGCCGCTTCTCGGCCTTGGCCTGACGCGAGGCGAGGTCGCGCTCGGACTGCTCACGGCGCTTGGCGAGGTTGGTCTCGAAGTCCGCTGCGGCCTGCGCGGCCTTGGCGCGGGTCTCCTCGAAGAGGGAGTCCGCCTCCTCGCGCTTGGACTGCGCGTCCTTCTGCGCCTCGGAGCGCAGCGTGGCCG
Source organism: Streptomyces sp. NPDC054786 (assembly GCF_053611685.1). NCBI lineage: Bacteria > Bacillati > Actinomycetota > Actinomycetes > Kitasatosporales > Streptomycetaceae > Streptomyces > Streptomyces sp. NPDC054786. Next base: position 100,234 of record NZ_JBSHAW010000029.1, read on the forward strand.
CCTCGCCCTTGGCCTTCTCGACGATCCGGGCGCCCTCGTCCTCCGCCTTCGCCTTCCGGTCGGTGGCGAACTGCTCGGCGTCGTTACGGACCTGCTGGGCGGACGACTCGGCCAGCTCACGGTGCTGCTCGGCGGCCCGGCGGGCCTCTTCGCGCAGATCCTTCGCCTCCTCTTCGGCGAGACGGAGGATCTTCTCCACGCGTGCACCGAGGCCCGCGTAGGACGGTTCGGCGTCATTGACCTGCGCCTGGGCGTTCTGCGTTTCGAGGTGCAGCTCCTCGATCCGCTTTTCCAGCGACGTGATGCGGGCCAGCGCGCTGTCGCGATCGGCGACGAGCTTCGTAATGCGGTCATCCACCTGACCGCGGTCGTACCCACGCCGCACGAGCTCGAAGCCGAAGGGGGAGGAAGTGTCGCTCATGGGGTTCCTGTCGAAGAGACCGGTGAGGTGATAAGGAGAATCCTAGGGGTCACAACGGCGTGTCATCGAGTCATTGCCCGTTTGATCTGGAGAATGACCCCTCATTTGAGTGGCTACCCCTCAGACTGCTTGCCACTCGAACGAGTTGCGCCCGCGCCCGCGGCCGCCTTCACCCCGCCGCCCTTGCCCTCCCCGTTTCCGCCGGGTGTTTCGAACGACTCCAGGGCCTCCAGAACGTCCTGGACGCGGGAGATTTCGGCGTTGATGTCCTCGCGCCGGCGCACCAGAACCTCCAGCTCCCGCTTGCCCTCGTCCACGATCTGGGCGGCCTCCGCCTCGGCCTCGCCGCGCATCCGCTCCGCGTCGCGCACCGCCTCGGCCTTCTTGTTCTCGGCCTCCTTGATCAGGCCCTCGGCCTTCTTCACCGCCGAGATCCGGACCTTGCTCGCCTCGCTGTTCGCGTCCGCCACCATCCGGTCGGCCGTCTCCTCGGCCTCCACCTGCTGGGCCGTGGCCTGCGCGATGAGCTTGTCGACCCGCTCGCCGGCGTTCTTCATCGTTTCCGCGGACTCCCGGCGGGCCCGCTCGTGCAGCTCCTCGACCTCGGACTCGATCCGCTGCCGCAGCTCCTCGGCGCGCTCCCGGATGCCGGTGGCGTCCCCGCGGGCCTCCTCCAGCAGCGTGTTCGCGTCCGTACGGGCCTTCTCCACCCGGGCGTTGCCGTCGGACGTCGCCTCCGAGATGAGCCGCTCGGCCTCCTTGCGGGCCGCGCCGACCATCGTGTCGGCCTGCTCCTCGGCGGCCGTGGCGGCCTTCAGCGCCTCCTCCTGGGCCTTGGCGACGAGCTGGTCCGCCTGCTCGGCCGCGTCCCCGCGGCGCTTGGCGGCGTCCTTGCGCGCCTCGTCGAGCAGCCGGTCCGCCTCCTGCTGCGCCTCCGTCCGGGTCCGCTCGGCCGCCGCCTCGGCGTCCTCCTTGACCTTCGCCGAATCGTTACGGGTACGGGTGGCGTGCTCCTGTGCGGAGGTGACCGTCTCGGCCGCATCCGCGCGCAGCCGGTCCGCCTCCGCGGTGGCCGTCGCGATCATGCGGTCCGCCTGCTCCCGGGCATCGGCCCGGGTACGGTCCGCGTCCCGCTCGGCGTCCGCGGTCGACTCCGCGGCCTCGGTGCGCAGCCGCTCCGCCTCGGTCGCGGCCTCCGACATCAGCTGGTCGGCCTGCTCGGCGGCGTCCGAACGCGTCTTGTTGGCCGCCTCGCGCGCCTGGTCGCCGGTCTGCTCGGCGTCCAGACGGGCCTTCTCCAGCGCCTCGGCCGCCTCGGTGCGCAGCCGCTCCGCCGCCTCGGTCGCCTCGGCCACCAGGGACTGCGCCTGCTGCTCGCCCTCGGTCCGCAGCCGCTCGGCGGTCTGCTGGGCCTCCTGGACCGTACGGTCCGCGTCGTCCTGTGCCGAAGACGTCAGCTCGGTCGCCTCGGTGACGATCCGTTCCGCCTCCGTGCGCGCCTCGGTGATCAGCCGGTCGGCCTGCTCCGCGGCGTCCGAGCGCATCCGGTTCGCGTCATTCCGCGCCTCAGCGCGGGCCCGCGCCGCGTCCTGCTCGCCCGTGGCCAGCGCCTCCGAGGCTTCGGTACGCAGCTGCTGCGCCTTCGCCGAGGCGTCCGCCACCAGCTTCTCGGCCTGCGCGGTCGCCTCCGACACCAGCCGGTCGGCCTGCTCGGCGGACTCCGCCCGCGCCGTATTGGCGTCCCGGCGCGCCTCGTCGAGGACACCGGCCGCTTCCGTGCGGAGCGCCTCGGCCTCCTCGATGGCCTCGGAAACCGCCCGCTCCGCCAGCGACTTCGCGGCCTCCGTCGCCTCCTGGGCCTCCTGCCGCGCCCGTGCCGCGTCCTGCGAGGCGCGCTCCCGCTCCTCGTACGCGTCCGTGCGGACCCGGTCCGCCTCGTCCTGCGCCTCGGCCTTGGTGCGCTCCGCGGCATGCTCCGCCGCCGAACGCAGCCCGGCGATCTCCTCGCCGGCCTGCTCGTGCAGCCCCGCGACCGCGTCCCGCACCTGCTGTGCGGTCTGCTCGGCCGCCGCCACCAGCTCGCCCGAACGCCGGTCCGCCTCCTCGACCAGCCGCTCGGCCTCCACCTGCGCCTCGCCCACCCGCGTACGGGCCGACGCCAGCAGCTCGTCGCTCTGCTCGCGCGCCGCGGTCCGCTCCTGGTGGGCCTCCTCGCGCGCCTCGCCCAGCAGCTGCTCGGCCTCCCGGCGCCGCCGTGCGGCCTCCTCCTGGGCCGCGGCCAGTGCCTGTGCCGCCTCCGTGCCCGTGCGCTCCGCGGCCGTCGCGGCCTCGGCACGCACCCGGTCCGCGGTCTCCTGCGCCTCCGCCTTCAGCCGCTCCGCCTCGCCCGATGCCTCGGTACGCAGCCGTGCCGCCACCGACTCGGCCTCGGAACGTGCCGACGAGGCGTCGGACGCGGCCTCCGCGCGCAGCCGCTCGGCCTCCTCCTCGGCCTGCTGCGTCAGCATCCGACGCCGCTCCGCCGACTCCGCCTTGAGGCGGGCCGCCTCCTCCTGCGTCTCCCGGCGCAGCCGCTCCGCTTCCGCGCGGGCAGCGCGCAGCGACTCCTCGGAGGCGGTGACTCTGTCCTCCGCCTCGCTGTGCAGCCGGTCCAGTTCGGCCTGGGCGTCGGTCCGCAGCTCCTCCGCGGCCTGTTCGGCCGCCACGCGCAGCCGCGCGGCGGACTCCTCGGCCTCGGTGGTGACCATCTCCGCGGCCTGGGCGCCCTCGGTCAGCAGCTCCTCGGCCTCCGAACGGGCCCGCTGCAGCGCCTCCTCGGCCTGCCGGCGCAGCGCCGTGGCGCGCTCGATGGCCTCGGTCCGTACCCGCTCGCTCTCCGTGACGGCGCCCGAACGGGTCTCCTCGGCATCGGCCTTGGCCTTGCTCAGCAGCTCCTCGGCGGACCCGGCCGCCTCCTCGATCTGCTGGACCGCCTCCCGGCGGGCCTCGCTGCGGATCCGCTCACCCTCGGCGACCGCGTCCGCACGCAGCTGCTCCGCCTCACCGCGCAGCCGTCGTGCCTCCTCCTGGAGTTCGGCGGTCTTGGCGCGGTACTCCTTGGTGTCGTCCTTCGCCGCGCCCTTGAGCTGGGTCGCGGTGTCATGTGCCTCTTCGCGCAGCCGGTCCGCCTCGGCCTCGGCCTCGCTGCGCAGCCGTTCGGCCTCCTCCGCGGCCGCCTTGGTGGTGGCCTTGGCGTCCTCCGAGGCCTTGGTCAGCACCTCCTCGGCGGTGCGTGCGGCCTTCGCCAGCTGTGCCGCGGCGTCCTCCGACGCCTGGGACCGGGCGGACTCCTGCGCCTCGGCGATCAGCCGGTCGGCCTCCGTGCGGGCGTCCTCCCGCAGTTGCTCGGCCTCGGCCTTGAGCGCCTCGGCGTCCTTGGTGGCCTCACCGACCAGCCGGGCGATCTCCGCCTTGGCCGTACGGGTGCGCTGCTCGTTGTCCGACTCGGCCGCCGTCAGCCGCTTGGTGGCGCTCTGCTGCGCCTCGTCGACCAGCTTCTCGGCTTCGGCGCGCGCCTCGCGCAGCGCCTTGTCCGCCTCCTGGACGCGGGCCTCGGCGGTGCGGGTCAGCTCCGCCGCCTGCCGGCGCGCCTCCTCCGATTCGGTGCCGACGCTGGTGCGCAGCTGCTCGGCCTGATCGGTGGCTTCCTGGGCCTGGTTGGAGGCGGCGTTCAGCAGCCGCTCGGCGTCCGTCCGGGCGCGGCGCAGGATGCTTTCCGCTTCGGCGCGGGCCTCCTCGGCCTCGGTGCCGAGCCGCTCACGGGCGCGTTCGGCCAGCCGCTGCGCCTCGGCCCGCGCGGCCGACAGCGCCTGCTCGGCCTCCCGGCGGGACTCCTCCATCAGCCGACGGGCCTGCGACTCCGTACGGGCACGCAGCTGCTCGGCCCAGGCGACGTTCTCGTTGACATGCGATTCGACGGTCTGCCGGCGCTCGTTGAGCTCCTCGTCGAGCCGCTGGCGCCGGGTGACCGCCTCGGCGTGCAGATCGCCCTCAAGCCGGGACTGCCGCTCGGCCTGCTCCTGCAACATCTGCTGGGTCTGCGCCCGCGCCTCGCGCAGCTCGCGCTCGGCGTCCGTACGCAGTTGGTCCGCCTGGATCTGCGCATTGCGCAGCAGCTGCTCCGCCTGATGACTGACGTTGTCGTAGGCAGGGCGGGTCGCGAGGTTGCGGCGCGCCTCATGGAGCTTGGCGCGCAGCACCTCGACCTGGTAGCCGAGGTCGTCGGCGTGCTGAACGGCCTTGTCCCGCTCGCTCTTCAGCCGCTCCATCTCGGCCTCGAACTGCGAGAGGTGGTCGTCAGCCTCGTAGCGGTCGTTGCCCCGCACTGCGCGGTCCCATCCGTCCCCTGGTCATGGTGGCGGCCGTCTCCGGTCCTGCGGCGCTCGTCCCGTACACGTCACGTCGTACCGGACTCGCGCCCATCGGAGCTGACCCTTCCGAAGAAATGGTGTCAGATCATCGGCAGAGTATGGACCGAGCCCCACTCCCGTACCCCGGCCGAGGCTGCACTCTACCGGCCGGGGAAGGCAATGGTCAGTGGTCTTCTGAGGTGGCGGGCGCCGCGGTGACGAGTTCGGTGAGCACTCCGTGACAATCCTTGGGGTGCAGGAAGGTGATCCGGGACCCCATCGAACCCGTCCTGGGCTCGTCGTAGAGGACCCGGACGCCCTTGCCGCGGATGGCCTCGGAGTCGTCGTCCACGTCCGCGGTGCCGAAGGCGATGTGGTGCACGCCCTCGCCGTTCTTGGCAAGCCACTTGCCCACCGCGGAGTCCTCGCGGGTGGGCTCCAGGAGCTGCAAATACGAGGCGCCTCCGTCCGACGTCTCATTGATCTTGATCATGGCTTCCCGGACTCCCTGCTCCTCGTTGACCTCGGTGTGGAACACCTCGAAGCCGTACGTGGCACGGTAGAACTCGACAGTCTTGTCGAGGTCGAAACAGGCGATCCCGATGTGGTCGATTCGCGTCAGCATGGGTCCAGTGCACCGCCCACATGGCTGGTTACGCAACGTGCGCGCGATCACACCCGCTTGCCGGTGACCCGGCGCGTACCGCTCAGTACATTGACGGGAACCCTCGTTAACTTCCCTGCAAAGGAAGGCCGCACCGCATGTCTGCAACGAACGGCACGAACGGCAGCACCTCAGTGATCGTGGCGGGAGCGCGCACCCCCATGGGGCGGCTCCTGGGATCCCTGCGGACCTTCTCCGGCGCCGACCTGGGCGCCGTGGCCATCAAGGCCGCACTGGACCGGGCGGGCATCGGCGGCGACCAGGTGCAGTACGTGATCATGGGCCAGGTTCTCCAGGCCGGGGCAGGGCAGATCCCGGCACGCCAGGCAGCCGTCAAGGCCGGTATCCCCATGAGTGTCCCCGCGCTGACCGTCAACAAGGTCTGTCTCTCCGGGCTCGACGCCATTGCGCTGGCCGACCAGCTCATCCGCGCCGGTGAGTTCGACGTCGTCGTCGCCGGCGGCCAGGAGTCCATGACCAACGCCCCGCATCTGCTTCCGAAGTCCCGTGAGGGCTTCAAGTACGGCGCGGTGGAGATGCTCGACGCGATGGCCCACGACGGCCTCACGGACGCCTACGAAGGCGTCGCGATGGGCGAGTCGACCGAGAAGCACAACACCCGGCTGGGCATCGCCCGGCCGGAGCAGGACGAGGTCGCCGCGCGCTCCCACCAGCGGGCCGCCGCCGCCCAGAAGAACGGGCTCTTCGAGGCCGAGATCACCCCCGTGGAGATCCCGCAGCGCAAGGGCGAGCCGGTCGTCTTCAGCAAGGACGAGGGCATCCGCGGCGAGACCACCGCGGAGTCGCTGGGCAAGCTCCGTCCGGCCTTCGCCAAGGACGGCACGATCACCGCGGGCACCTCCTCGCAGATCTCCGACGGCGCCGCCGCGGTCGTCGTCATGAGCAAGGCCAAGGCCGAGGAACTCGGTCTCGAATGGATCGCGGAGATCGGCGCCCACGGCAATGTCGCCGGCCCCGACAACTCGCTCCAGTCCCAGCCGTCCAACGCGATCAACCACGCGCTGGGCAAGGACGGACTGACCGTCGGCGATCTTGACCTGATCGAGATCAACGAGGCGTTCGCGGCCGTTGCCGTGCAGTCGATGAAGGACCTCGGGGTGTCGCCGGAAAAGGTGAATGTCAATGGCGGCGCCATTGCGCTGGGTCACCCGATCGGGATGTCCGGAGCCCGCATCGTGCTGCATCTCGCGCTGGAGCTGCGCCGGCGGGGTGGCGGCGTGGGTGCCGCCGCGCTCTGTGGTGGCGGCGGTCAGGGCGACGCGCTGATCATTCGCGTACCGGGTAAGTAAGCGGGAACTCGTACGCGGACGCGTGCGAGCGGGCCGATTCGCGTACGAGCGAACCGAAGGAGCCGAGCAGCGATGGTGGACGTCCCACAGCTGGTGGAGCAGGCACGGCAGGGCCGGCCGAGGGCCGTGGCCCGGCTGATCTCCCTCGTGGAGGGGGCGTCACCGGAGCTGCGCGAGGTGATGGCGGCTCTGGCGCCGCTCACCGGCAACGCCTATGTGGTCGGGCTGACCGGCTCGCCCGGCGTCGGGAAGTCCACCACCACCTCCGCGTTGGTGACGGCGTACCGCAAGACGGGCAAACGGGTCGGCGTCCTCGCCGTCGACCCGTCCTCGCCGTTCTCCGGCGGCGCGCTCCTCGGCGACCGCGTACGGATGAGCGAGCACGCCTCGGATCCCGGCGTCTACATCCGCTCGATGGCCACCCGGGGCCATCTGGGCGGCCTGGCGTGGGCCGCGCCGCAGGCGATCCGGGTGCTGGACGCGGCGGGCTGCGACGTGGTCCTCGTCGAGACGGTCGGCGTCGGCCAGTCCGAGGTGGAGATCGCCTCGCAGGCCGATACGAGCGTGGTGCTGCTCGCTCCCGGAATGGGCGACGGCATCCAGGCGGCCAAGGCCGGAATCCTGGAGATCGGCGACGTCTACGTCGTCAACAAGGCGGACCGGGACGGGGCCGACGCCACCGCCCGCGAGCTCAACCACATGCTGGGGCTGGGCGAATCCCGTACGCCCGGTGACTGGCGGCCGCCGATCGTCAAGACGGTGGCGGCACGCAGCGAGGGCGTCGACGAGGTCGTCGAGGCGCTGGAGAAGCACCGGGCCTGGATGGAGGAGCGCGGCGTCCTCGCCGAGCGGCGGCGCTCCCGCGCGGCCCACGAGGTCGAGACGATCGCGGTCACGGCGCTGCGCGAACGCATCGGCGATCTCCGGGGCGACCGCCGCCTGGACGCACTGGCCGAGCGCATCGTCTCCGGCGAGACGGATCCGTACCGGGCGGCCGATGAGTTGGTCGACGGGTTGACGAACGGGGACTGAGGCCGCCCCGGGGCGGCTGGGTCTTCCGCGGGGTGCCGTCGTTTGGCTGCGGCTGTGTCGTGGCTGGTCGCGCAGTTCCCCGCGCCCCTGGGTGGCGCGGCCGAACCGTTACCGGATTCCCCTTGTGCCGGTGGGGGCCGGCGGCTTTCGGGGTTCGTGGTTGCCGCGGGGGCCGGAGGGGACGCACCGGGGCCCGTCCTCGGCGCGGGCGCATCTGGTACGTGGAGTTGATTGCCCCGGCGTGTGCTCCGGTCCTGCGGGCGGTCCCCGGTACATCCCCTCCGACCTACGCCCGTTCCCGTCTGCGGGCCGGTGGCACTGTCCGTCACCGATCACCCGCGTCGGCTCGGACCGATCCTCCCCCGGGCGGGGCGGCCTGAATGATGACTGGGCGGGCCGGGTGGGCAATGACAGGCAGCACGCCCGGCCAGTGCCCTGCCAGATCCTGGCGGGCTCGTACCTGGCTGTTGCCCAGTGTCCTGCCAAGGGGTGAATGCTCGGGGCCGTAACGGTCATCGGTATGGCGGGACGGTCGCCCACGTGCGGCGGTCGGAGGGGATGTCCGGTGCACCGCCCGCAGGACCGGAGCGAACGCCGGGGTGTCTTCTGCACGTACCAGATGCGCCCGCGCCGAGGACGGGGTACCGGGCGTCCCCTCCGGCCCACCACCCGCAGGGCGTGGGCGAACCGGCCTCAGCCACAGGCAACGCGCACCGATCCACGCCGCGAGCCGATCCCGGGGCCGGCCCCAGCCACAGGCGACGCGCACCCGTCCCAGCCGCGAGGCGACCATGTGCCCTCCCCTGAGCCCCTGGCGACCGCAACGCCACGGCAACGGCCCCCGCCCACAGCGGAGTGGGCGGGGGCCGGGGCGAGCGGAGTCGGGTGTCAGTCGTCCGACCCGTCGTTGTCGTCGTCGTCCGCGTCGTGCTGCGGAGCGACGCTCAGCTTGCCGGACTGGGTGTCGACCAGGAACTTGTGCTCCTTGCCGTCCTTCGTGATCGTCTCGACCTCCCAGACGGCCTTCGCCCGGTGGTCGTCGTCCAGTTCGACGGAGGTCACCGTGCCGTGCGAGGCCGCGGCGGTACGTGCGGCGGCCGCGGCGTCGGTCCTGGCGTTCTTGACGGCGGTCCGCTCCCGGGCGTGGTCGTCGTCGTTTTCGTGGTCGACGTGCTGGTTCAGAACCCGCGCGTTGCCGGCGTCGAGGGTGATCTCGTGCCACGTGCCGTCCTTGCCCAGGACATCCGCGTCCCAGACCAGGCCGGGGCGGTCCGCGTCCAGGTCGAGACCGGTCACGGTGCCGGGGACGGCCTTCAGGGCGGCGGCCGCGGCGTCCGGTGCGGTCACCTTGGCGGCGTTGGCCTCGCGGGTCTCCTCCCGGCCGTTCGCGTCGTCGTCCTGCATCCGGATGCTGGACGAACCGTCCTGCACCCGGGCCGTGCCCGAGCCGTGCGACCCCGCGTGCTGGGCGGCCGGCTGGGCCGAGAGCCGGTGGCCGGACGGGGTGCCGGCGCCGCCGTCGTTGCTGACCGCGACGGCGGTGACCGTGCCGCCCGCGACGAGGGCGGCCGCGGCGGCGGTGGCGATGATGAGTCGGCGCTTCATGTGTTCTCCCCTTGCGATCGGCTGTGCCCACACACTGGCCGAACGAAGCTGAAGGGACGCTGAAGGCACCTGAAGCGGGCTTCAGCTAAGGGGTGGCATGGTGAAGCGCATGTACCCGCCCGTCACCCGCCACCGCCCTCCCGGAGACGCCGCGCGCCGTCCCTTCCGTCTCCTGATCGTCGAGGACGAGAAGCGGCTGGCACTGTCGCTGGCCAAGGGGCTGATGGCCGAGGGGTACGCGGTCGACGTGGTGCACGACGGCCTGGAGGGGCTGCGCCGGGCGACGGCGGACGGCTATGACCTGATCGTGCTCGACATCATGCTGCCGGGGATGAACGGCTACCGCGTGTGCGGGGCGCTGCGGGCCGCCGGCCATGACGTGCCGGTGCTGATGCTGACGGCCAAGGACGGCGAGTACGACGAGGCCGAGGGCCTGGACACCGGCGCCGACGACTATCTGACCAAGCCGTTCTCGTATGTGGTCCTGGTGGCGCGGGTGAAGGCGCTGCTGCGCCGGCACGGCCGGAGTGCGCTGCCGGTGCTGCGGGTGGGGGCGCTGACCCTCGACCAGGGCGCGCAGCGGGTGGAGCGGGACGGTGCCGAAGTGGCGCTGACGACGAAGGAGTTCGCCGTGCTGGAACAGCTGGCGCTGCGGGCGGGGGAGGTGGTCTCCAAGGCGGAGATCCTGGAGCACGTCTGGGACTTCGCCTACGAGGGCGATGTCAACATCATCGAGGTGTATGTGAGCGCACTGCGGCGCAAGCTCGGTGCCGGGCACATCGTGACGGTGCGCGGCGCGGGATACCGGCTGGTGGCCGGTGCGTAGGGTGCTGGGCTCCGTACGGGCCAGGGCGGCGGCCGGCGCGACCGTGGTGGTGGCCCTGGCACTGATCGCGGCGGGGACGGCGGTGCTGCTGGTGCTGCGCGGCAATCTGCAGGAGCAGGCCGGGCTGCAGGCCGAGGTCGCGGCGCGGGAGGTGGCCTCGAGGATCGCGACGGGTACGCCGTACGACAAGCTGGAACTGCCGGACGGCGAGGACCATCCGGTGGTGGTCACCGATGACGACGGACGGGTGCTGGCGGTCGGCGAGGAGGTGCGCGCGGTCGACGGGAAGCCGGTCGGTGGCGCGAAGCAGGGGGCGGGGAGCGTCGGGCCGCGGGTGTCGGGCGATGACGACGACGATGACGACGACAGGCGTGGGCTCAAGCCCGGTGAGGTCGACGGGGATGTCTATCACCGGGACGGGACCGCGAACGTCGACGGGAAGGTGGCCGACTACCGGTTCGCGCTGGTCGAGGCCAAGGACACCCGTGGTGAGAAGGCGACGGTGCGGGCGGGGTCGCCGCTGGAGCCGGAGCAGGATGCCGTGGGGTCGGTGCGGACGGCCATGCTGACCGGGCTGCCGCTGCTGCTCGTGGTGGTGGCGGGGGTGACCTGGCTGGTGACCCGGCGGGCGCTGCGGCCGGTGGAGGGGATCCGCGGGGAGATGGCCGCGATCACGGCGAGTACGGATCTGAGCCGGCGGGTGCCGGTGCCGTCGTCGCAGGACGAGGTCGGCCGGCTGGCGCGGACGACCAACGAGACGCTGGCGGCGCTGGAGTCGTCCGTGGAGCGGCAGCGGCGGTTCGTCGCGGACGCCTCGCACGAGCTGCGCAGCCCGATCGCGAGTCTGCGCACCCAGCTCGAAGTGGGGGTGGCACACCCGGAGTTGCTGGATGTGCCGGGTGCGGTGGAGGACACCGTACGGCTGCAGCGGCTGGCGGCGGATCTGCTGTTGCTGGCGCGCCTGGACGCGGGGGAGCGGCCGGCGGATGCCCGGGTCGATCTGGCGGCGATGGTGCGCGAGGAGAGCTCGCAGCGGATCACGGACCGGATCCCGGTGCGCGTGGGGGAGCTGGCGAGCGGGGAAGTGACCGGGTCCCGCGGCCAGTTGGGGCGGGTGCTGGGGAACCTGCTCGACAACGCGCAGCGGCATGCCGTCTCGTCCGTGCGGGTGGGCCTGGTGCGCGAGGGGGAGTGGGCGGTGCTGCGGGTCGAGGACGACGGACCCGGGGTGCCGGAGAGCGAGCGGGAGCGGATCTTCGAGCGGTTCGTGCGGCTCGATGACGCGCGGGCACGGGACGACGGCGGGGCCGGGCTGGGGCTGGCCATTGCGCGGGACGTCGCGGTGCGGCACGGTGGCTCGCTGGCCGTGCGCGCGGGGTCGGTGTTCGAGCTGCGGCTGCCGGTGGCCGGCTGACCCGCCGGGGCCCGGGGCCCGGGGCCCGGGGCCGCGGGGCCTCGGCCCGGTCAGGGGGCCGAGGCCGGGCGGTCAGAGGCCGCCGCGCTCCTTGCGGAGGTGCTCGGCGACGGGGGCGAGCGAGGTGCGCAGCGCCTGGAGGTGGTCGGTGGTGAACAGGTCGATGAAGTGCTTGCGGACCGAGGCGACGTGGTGCGGGGCGACCCGGCGCATGGTGTCCCAGCCTTCGTCGGTGAGCACGGCGTAGAGGCCGCGGCGATCCGACTCGCAGCTCTCGCGGCGCACCAGACCGGCGTTCTCCATCCGGGTGATCTGGTGGGAGAGACGGCTCTTGGACTGCAGGGTGCTGGTTGCCAGGTCGCTCATCCGGAGCCGTCGGTCCTCGGCCTCGGAGAGGTTGACCAGGATCTCGTAGTCATTGTTCGTCAGGCCGAACGGCTGCAGATCGCGTTCGAGTTGGTGCATCAGCAGCCTGCTGACGTCCAGGTGGGTGCGCCAGGCACACTGCTCCTGGTCGGTCAGCCAGGGGGTGTCGCTGTCGGTCGTCATGGAATGATTCTACCCGTGAAAGTTGAATAGTGAATTAATCAGCTGAACGTGGTGACATCGGCGGCCGGGGGCGGACGTTGGTCAGACGTTCGAGGTCACCGTCCGCAGAGTACCGCTCACAGCCCGAAGCGGCGCTGGAGGCTCCCGAGGTTGCCAGGGAGCTGGGGCAGTTGTGAGCCACTTTGCGGAGCGTGTCCACCCCCGCCCGGAACGCCCGCCTCGTTCGGTACCGCCCCAGTTGCCAGCTCCGGCATCAGCTGCTCGGTGGACTGCAGCAGGACCGTGCCGGCGCCGATGAACTCGAACTGGTGCTCCTCGCCGGACGCTCCGCCGATTCCGGTGTGCGCCCGCAGCCCGCCCAGGAAACCCCGCAGGTACTGGTGGTCGTAGTGGTGGCACGGGGAGGGGCAGTCGGCCCAGCCGACGAGCGCCTGCGGGTCCACCCGGATCGGCGGCTCCATGAAGACCACCGGGCCGTTGGAAGCGGCCACGAACTTGCCCGTCCCGATGAGGGTGAGGAAGCCCGGGATGATCGACTGTTTCAGTGCGAGAGATGGCTGAAATGCAAGCAAGTTGCCCGAGCGAATCGTGAGGTTGCCTTCCTCCAGATCGAAGGAATTCACATCGAAGGCACGGTCCGCGAGCAGCATCTTTCCGCGGCCCTCGGCGACGACCCAGTCCGCGGCGTGCAATGGCGAATGGAAACTTCCGGCGATCAGGCGGTCCAGGCGGCCGTGCCCGATGCCGTGGAAGTCGATCTGCCCGTAGTAGGCGATCATCTTCCCCTTCTGCAGGAACCACTGGCCGTTCAGCTCGACACTGAAGGCGTACGCGTTGACGTTGTCGTCGGCGGGGAGTGAAGAGACGTCGTGGACGACGGGACCGGTCACAGCTTTTCCTCCGACGCCTGTACGTAGACGGTGCCCTGTCCCGACAGCTCCAGCTGGAAGGCCTCGCCCGAGCCGCGGCCGACCATGTCGCGCCAGCCGAGCGCCGTGGACAGTTTGTTGCGGACGTCGCCGCGGTGGGCGACATAGGCCTGCGGGTCGACATGGACCGGGCGCCGGTCCGTGATCGGCAGCTCGATGACGCCGCCGTGTGCCATCACCGCGGCCGAGCCGACGCCCTTGAGGGTCGTGGTGAACAGGCCCTGGCCGGTGACCTGGCCGCGCACCATGCCCATCACCCCGCCCTGCGAGCCCATGAACATCGTGCCCTGCTGGAGCGAGCCGTCGAAGGCCAGCAGCCGGTCGGCCTCGACGTAGAGCGTCTCGCCGGTCAGGTCGACGACATGGACGTGATGGCCGCCGTGGCCGAACATGACCGTTCCCGTGCCTTCGACGGTCATCAGCGGGGTGGCCTCACCGGCGATCCGGCGGCCGATCATCGAGCCGACACCGCCCTGGCCGCCCTGGATGTTCGGGGTGAAATTGACGTCGCCCCGGTAGGCGAGCATCGCGCCGCGCTGGCTGAACAGCCGCTGGCCCGGCCCGATCCTGGCCTCCACCATGCGGGAGTTGAGCACCGTGAACGGCATCAGACCTCACCTCCCACGGTGTTGCGCTCGCTGGGCTGGACGTAGACCAGGCCCTCGCCCTCGAAGCGGATCTGGAAGGCCTCGCCGGAGCCCTCCCCGAGGAAGGTGCGGAAATTCACCCCGGACTGGAAGTGCTGCTTGAGGTCGCCGGTGTGGGCGACATACGCGCCCGGGTCGACCTGGAGGGGGTACTGCTTGGTGACCCGCAGCACCACCGCGGGGCCGTCGGAGGTGATCGCCGCCTGGCCGCTGCCCTCGACGGTGGTGGTGAACAGGCCGTTGCCCTGAGAGGCGCCGCGCAGGCCGGTGAAGGTCGTGCCCGTCCGCAGCGCGGCGTCCGTGCACAGCAGATTGCTGGCCTCGACGTACAGCTTCTCGCCCTGCAGCTGCACCAAGTTGATCTCGCTGGCGCGGTCGGCGAAGAAGCAGGTGCCGTGGCCCTTCACCTCCATCACGGCCATCTGCTCGCCCGTGAGCCGCCGGGTGACCATGCCGCGCAGGCCCTCGCCGCCACCGGACATCTTCTTGAACGACATCTGGCCGTCGTACGCGACCATCGCACCGTTTTTCGCCTTGACGGCGTCGCCCGTCATGTCGACGGCGAGCACCTTGCTCCCCTGGAGCCGAAACTGAGCCACGGGTCAGACGGTAGTCTGCCGCGGCCGCGCGGGGCAGGTCCTTCGGCCCTGATATCGCCCTGATCTCCGCCGGGCGCCGGCCCGGGGCGTCCCGTACCTCCCCCCGGCGCGGTGATCGCCGAGACGGCTGTAACAATGGGGCGAAGCTTGTGAACTCTTGCACAAGCAGTGCTCCTCGCCCGCCACCCGAACGAGGTTCCCGTGGACATCAAGACCGCCGCCGCCCTGCACCGACTGCGCCTGGCATCCATCCCGGAGGCGCTCTCCTTCCCGGCGCTGCTGATCTTCGGCACCGGTTTCCGTCTGGCCTTCGACTACGACTCCCTGGTGATGCCGCTCGGCCTGATCCACGGCCTGCTCTTCATCACCTACGTGGTCCTGCTGCTGGACGTGTGGAACCGCACGAAGTGGCCCGCCAAGCGCGTCGCCTTCTTCTTCGTGCTGGCGATCCTGCCGTTCGGCGGCCTCTACGGGGACAAGGTGCTCAAGCGCGAGGAAGAGGCCGGCGTGATCGCGGCCCGCGCCCGCAAGGAAGGAATCCTGAACGCATGATCGTCGCCTTCTCCGTGAGCCCCCTGGGCGTCGGCGAGGACGTCGGTGAGTACGTCGCCGACGCGGTCCGGGTCGTCCGCGAATCGGGGCTGCCGCACCGCACGGACGCGATGTTCACCTCCATCGAGGGTGAGTGGGACGAGGTCATGGACGTCGTCAAGCGCGCGGTCGCGGCCGTCGAGGCGCGCTCCGGGCGGGTCTCCCTGGTGCTCAAGGCCGACATCCGGCCGGGCGTCACGGACGGACTGACCTCGAAGGTGGAGACCGTGGAGCGATACCTCGCCGACGGCGACGCCCGCCGCTCCTGAGCGGTCCCCGGGACACCCCTGAGCGCCCGTGGGGGCCTCACCCTCCCGCCGCCAGGGTGATCCCCAGCGGTGTGCGCTCGTAGAGCACCTGGTGTCCGTGCCGGCGCGAGGCCAGCAGACCGGCGTCGCGCAGCACGGACAGGTGCACCGAGACGGAGGACGGCGCCAGACCGAGCCGGTGGGCCAGGGCCGTCGTGGTCGACGGCGCGTCGAGGGCGGCCAGTACGGCGGCGCGGTTCGCCCCCAGCAGCCGCGCCAGCGCCGGGCCCGTCTCCGGCTCGGTCCACAGCCCGCCGATGCCGCGCGCCGGATAGATGACGGTGGGCTGCCAGGGCGGGTCGAATCCGCTGATCACGTCCGGCCAGACGAAGACGCTGGGCAGCAACAGCACCCCGCGGCCGTCCAGATCCTGCATCCGGGCGACGTCGGTACGGGTGCGGACCGTGAGTGTCCCGCCCGACCAGGACAGCCGCGGATGCAGATCGGCGAACAGCCGCTGCAGTCCGCCGCCCGCCAACTGGCGCGACCGATAGGCGATCTCGGCCTCCAGCAGCGCCCGCAGCCGCGGCCAGTCCGGGGCGATCAGCGTCCGCCAGGCCCGCTCGGTGACCTGGGCCAGCTCGTGTACGGCCCGCGCCGGATCCGCCAGCGCCGCCCGGCCGCGCGCCGACTGTGCGGCACCCGGCGTGCCCGCCAGCGACTTGGCCATCTCGGCGCGGGCCAGGGCCGGGTCGGTGGCGCGCAGCCGCCCCAGTTCCTCGTCGAAGCCGGCCATCGGGGTCTCCGGCGGGCGGCCCAGGAAGTCCGGTGTGTAGCCCGACGACGGCATGAAGAGCCACAGCGGCGTCAGATCCAGGCCGGCCAGCGCCTCGCGCATCCGGCGCAGCCACGGCGCGTGATAGCCGTGCCGGTCGGCGCGGCGCAGGGTGCGGACGGCCTCATGGGTCTCGCACAGCGCTGAGACCGCGAACCGGATGCGTAGCAGGTCGTCGGCCCCGAAGTGCAGGTTCACCGGCATGGCCGTGCACGCTCCCCCCGCCCCGGGATTCGGCTGTATCCGAAACAGTACGGGGCGGAACCGGCGTCCGGCAGGCTGCGGGCATGCCCTCCCCTTCCGGGCCCGTGCCGTCGGGCCGCCTTCCCGCCTGCCCCGATGAGGGCGCTGCCGCCGACGCCGGACCCTGCGCCGACGAGGCCCGCGCCGACGGCTACCGCGCCGTGTTCGCCGTCCCGGAGTTCCGGTTCGTCTTCGCCGCGCATCTGCTGTCCTCGCTGGGCGTGGTCGTCTGCGAACTCGCGTTGTCCGTCCTCGTCTTCCGGCTCACCGCGTCGCCGCTGCTGAGTGCCCTGACCTTTGCGCTGGGACTGCTGCCGTACGTCCTCGGCGGGACGCTGCTGTCCGCGGTCGCCGACCGGTATCCGGCCCGGCGGGTGCTGGTCGGCTGCGATGTGCTGTGCGCGCTGGCAGCGGCGGGGATGGTGGCGCCGGGCACGCCGGTCGCGGTCCTGCTGGTGCTGCGCTGTGTGATCGCGGCCGTCGCGCCGGTCTTCGCCGGGACCCGCGCCGCGACGCTGGGGGAGATCCTCGGCGAGGGGGAGCTGTTCGTCCTGGGGCGCTCGGTGATCCGGATCGTGAACCAGAGCGCACAGCTCGCCGGGTTCGGGGCCGGGGGCCTGCTGCTCGCCGTGGTGTCCCCGGGGGCGGTGCTCGCGATCACCGCCGGTACGTTCCTCGGCTCGGCGCTGCTGCTGCGACTGGGGACCCGGGCGCGGCCGGCGCGCGACGGGGCGCGGGGCGAGGGGCGCGCTGCGCTGCTGGGAGCCTCTCTGGGCGGGGTCCGGCGGTTGCTGGCCGACCGCCGGGTGCGGGCGCTGTTGTTGCTGACCTGGCTGCCGCCGGCGTTCGTCGTCGTCCCCGAAGCGCTGCTGATCGCCTACGCCGGTCTGCTCGGCGTCGGCCCGGCCGGCATGGGGCTGCTGATGTGCAGCATGCCCATCGGGGCGGTGGTCGCCGAGAGCCTGGCGGGCTCGTTCCTCGGCCCGCACGCCCGCACCCGGCTGACCTTCCCCATGGGCGTCTTCGCCGTCCTGCCCTCGCTCGGCTTCGCCGCGCAGCCGTCGCTCGGCTGGGCGGTGCTGCTGCTCGTACTGACCGGCACCGGGATCTCGTACAACTTCGGTGTCGACCGCTGGTTCGTCGCCGCGGTCCCCGAGCAGCTGCTGGGACAGGCGATGACGGTGATGCAGGCAGGGCGGATGACGGTGATGGGGCTGGCGATGGGGCTGTCCGGCGCCGCCGCGGAGTACGCACCGCTGCGGGTCGTGATGCCGGCCGCCGGAGTGCTGGGGGTGGTCTGTGTACTGGCGGTGATCCGGGAGGTGCGGCATACGGCGCCGGGACGGCCGGCGGGAGCGGTCCGTGCGGTGGGCGGAGTGGTGGGCGGGGCGGCCGGACCGCTCCCCGATACCGAAAACTGAGACACGGCTGACCACCATTTGAGCGCCGGGTAGGGTCGGAAGCGTGCCGAAGCCGCTCAGCCTTGCTTTCGATCCCATCGCGCGCGCCGACGAACTGTGGCAGCAGCGATGGGGCGCCGTGCCCTCGATGGCCGCCATCACCTCGATCATGCGCGCCCATCAGATCCTGCTGGCCGAGGTGGACGCGGTGGTCAAGCCGTACGGGCTGACCTTCGCCCGCTACGAGGCACTGGTGCTGCTGACCTTCTCCAAGGCCGGTGAGCTGCCGATGTCGAAGATCGGCGAGCGGCTGATGGTGCATCCGACCTCGGTGACCAACACCGTCGACCGGCTGGTGAAGTCCGGTCTCGTCGCCAAGCGGCCGAACCCGAACGACGGCCGGGGCACGCTCGCCACCATCACCCAGAAGGGCCGCGAGGTGTGTGACGCGGCGACCCGCGATCTGATGGAGATGGACTTCGGGCTCAGGGCGTACGACGCCGAGGAGTGCGGGGAGATCTTCGCGATGCTGCGGCCCTTGCGGGTGGCGGCGGCGGATTTCCAGGACGAGTAGCGGGTGTCGTCACCCTCCCCGGCGGGCCCGGCGTTCGCAGGGGGGCGGCGAAGATCGCCCCGGAACGGGTCGTTACGCTCGGGGCATGAAGCGAAGCGTCCTGACCCGCTACCGGGCGATGGCCTACATCACCGCCGTGATGCTGCTGGTGCTCTGCACGTGCATGGTTTTCAAGTACGGCTTCGGGATGGGCAAGGACCTCACCCTCGTCGTCTCGCAGATCCACGGCGTGCTCTACATCATCTACCTGGTCTTCGCCTTCGACCTGGGCTCCAAGGCCAAGTGGAAGTTCGGCAAGCTGCTGTGGGTGCTGATCTCGGGCACGATCCCCACCGCCGCCTTCTTCGTGGAGCGCCAGGTGGTGCGGGAGATCGAGCCGCTGATCGCCGATGACGCTCCGGAGCCGGTGAAGGCCTGACCGCACCCGGTCCGCCCCGGCGCGGTCCGACGGCACCCTTTCCGACCTGCCCCTACGCGCCTGTCCCTGTGCCGGACGGGCGCGTTTGCGTGGCCCGATACCCCATTACGGAACGTGACATCGGCGACGCGTGTGGCAACTCACGGCCCTCTCCCGTCGACAAGTACTAGGACGTCCAAGTAAATTTGCAGCATGAACGCTGACGCGATCGATGAGGGCCGCCGCCGCTGGCAGGCTCGGTACGACTCCGCCCGGAAGCGGGACGCGGACTTCACCACGCTCTCGGGTGATCCCGTCGAGCCGGCGTACGGGCCCCGGCCCGGAGACTCGGTCGAGGGGTTCGAGCGGATCGGGTGGCCGGGCGAGTTCCCCTTCACGCGGGGCCTGTATCCGACCGGCTACCGCGGGCGGACGTGGACGATCCGCCAGTTCGCCGGCTTCGGCAATGCCGAGCAGACCAACGAGCGCTACAAGATGATCCTGAAGGCGGGCGGGGGCGGCCTCTCCGTCGCCTTCGACATGCCCACCCTCATGGGCCGCGACTCCGACGACCCGCGCTCGCTGGGCGAGGTCGGGCACTGCGGCGTCGCCATCGACTCGGCGGCCGACATGGAGGTCCTGTTCCAGGACATCCCGCTGGGTGATGTCACGACGTCGATGACGATCAGCGGACCCGCCGTCCCGGTCTTCTGCATGTACTTGGTGGCCGCCGAGCGGCAGGGGATCGACCCGGGTGTGCTGAACGGCACCCTCCAGACGGACATCTTCAAGGAGTACATCGCACAGAAGGAGTGGCTCTTCCAGCCCGAGCCGCATCTGCGCCTGATCGGCGACCTGATGGAGCACTGTGCGCGCGGCATTCCCGCGTACAAGCCGCTCTCGGTCTCCGGCTACCACATCCGCGAGGCGGGCGCGACGGCCGCGCAGGAGCTGGCGTACACGCTCGCCGACGGCTTCGGCTATGTGGAGCTGGGCCTCTCCCGCGGCCTGGACGTCAACACCTTCGCCCCCGGCCTGTCCTTCTTCTTCGACGCGCATCTGGACTTCTTCGAGGAGATCGCCAAGTTCCGCGCCGCGCGCCGCATCTGGGCCCGCTGGATGCGGGACGTGTACGGCGCGACGAGCGACAAGGCGCAGTGGCTGCGCTTCCACACCCAGACCGCCGGTGTCTCGCTGACCGCCCAGCAGCCGTACAACAACGTCGTACGGACCGCCGTCGAGGCCCTGGCGGCCGTGCTCGGCGGCACGAACTCGCTGCACACCAACGCGCTCGACGAGACCCTCGCGCTGCCCAGTGAGCAGGCCGCGGAGATCGCGCTGCGCACCCAGCAGGTGCTGATGGAGGAGACCGGCGTCGCCAACGTCGCGGACCCGCTCGGCGGTTCGTGGTTCATCGAGTCGCTGACCGACCGGATCGAGGCGGACGCCGAGAAGATCTTCGAGCAGATCAAGGAGCGCGGCAGGCGGGCGGTCCCGAACGGCGAGCACCCGATCGGCCCGATGACGTCCGGCATCCTGCGCGGCATCGAGGACGGCTGGTTCACCGGCGAGATCGCCGAATCCGCCTTCCAGTACCAGCAGGCGCTGGAGAAGGGCGACAAGAAGGTCGTCGGCGTCAACTGCCACCACGGCTCGGTCACCGGCGATCTGGAGATCCTGCGGGTCAGCCACGAGGTCGAGCGCGAGCAGGTGCGGGAGCTCGCACAGCGCAAACAGTCCCGTGACGACGCCCGGGTCCAGACCTCGCTCAAGGCGATGCTGGAAGCCGCCCGCGACGGCGGCAACATGATCGAGCCGATGCTGGAGGCCGTACGGGCCGAGGCGACCCTCGGCGAGATCTGCGGGGTGCTGCGGGACGAGTGGGGGGTCTATACGGAGCCGGCGGGGTTCTGACGGGGGTTGGGGCGCACCGCCGGCCAACCCCCGCGGCCGCCTGCTCAGCCGGGCAGCGCGACGGCGCCGACCGTGCCGGCGGCGATCCCGACGAGGGCCACCGCCGAGACGCCGACCACGACCGCGCGGGTCGGTGTGCCCCTGGTCGTACGCCAGGTCTCCTTCAAGGTCAGGCCGTTCTTGTCGAAACGCGTGACGAACCAGAAGAAGACGAAGGCGTCGACGAGGAGAGCCGCAAAGGCGATGATGAATTTCACCGCGGCGCCCCGGTCGTTGCGCAGGATGACCTGATTGCCGCTGCGCTGGCTGGAGAGGGTGGACGCCTTCGGATAGCTGGATTGCAGACCACTCATCTGGGAATTTCCGGCCACGACCTTTCCGTCGTCGGAGCGGAATCGTCCCGTGCAGGTGTAGTCGGTGGTCGAACCGGTGCCGCGCTTACCGGAGGTGTGGTGGTGCCGGACGAGGTGACACTCCTCGACGGTGAATGTTCCCTGCGTGCCCATCACGCCCGCCTGGGCCAGTCCCAGCCAGGCGAAAACCACGCTGAGCGCCAGGAGCATGATCATGGCGACCAGATGGAGGAATCGCCCCCACGCTCGCTTTATCGTGGATGTGGAGGGAAATTGGGGCATGTTGGGCATCCTTTCCCGGGGGCTCCGGTGAGGTGGTGGTGAGGGGAATGTTCCATGACGGGCGGCGTCGTGCGTCGCCCGGGGGCGTCCTTTTTCCAACCGCCGGAGCGGGCGGGAACCGGCATACGATCAGGCCTTCCGCGCTGACCGGCGGTTGACTTCTCCGCGGCCGGCGTCCGGGCTGCCGTGAGGTGGAGTCGCGGCATTCGCAGCACTCCTTCGCGGTGAAGGTTCCGTGTGTACCTGTCGGGCCCGACGTGGTCAGTCCCCGCATGCTGAAAAGGGTGAGGGCCGCGGCGGCGGCAACGGGCGGCAGCACGCCTGCGCACAGCCCCTCGATGACACCGCGCCGGACGCGGGCCGAGGCTCGGACACGAGTGCGGCATCCCTTTCATGGTCGCCGGTGGGATCACGGAACCCGCTCCCCGGGAGTCCGACAGGCATCGTCGTCAGCGATGCGGATGCGAACGGCCTTCACGTTTCTCCCACTTCTGTCCGGCGGGCGTGAGATACCGTACGGCATCAAAATTATCTGATCTTTAATGGTATGGAGGGGAGCTCGTGGCAGGCTCCGGCTATGACGTGGATCCGGCCGTGCTCAAGACGCAGGGTGGTGTCTTCGGGGATATCGGTTCCGATTTCAGCGAGGCCGCCAAGAAGCTGAAGGCCGCTGTGGGTGGCGATCCCGGTGAGGCCTGGGGCAAGGACGACTTCGTCGGTACCTTCAACGACTTCTACGGCCCGGTGGCGGAGGGCATCTGCGATTCGATGCCCCACCTCGGTGAGGCGATCGCCAAGATCGGCAACAAGCTTGCGGCGATGGGCGCGCATTACGACTCCACCGAGCAGGAGCAGCACGACCATCTCGCGAAGTACGCGGCAAACCGCCCCGATATCGCGACCTGACACCGCACCGGCGTCCGCCGCCGGATATCAGCAATAACCATCAACGCATTCGCGCTTTCGGGGGATTTACGCACCGTGGCCACCATCATGCTGCCGACCGAGGTCGACTGGATCCTCGACCTGCTGGGCTTTCAGTGGCCCAATGTCGACGAGGACAAAATGCGGGAGGCGGCCGAGGCGTGGAGCAGCTTCGCCGCCGCCGCTCGCCGGCACCAGGCCGAGGGCACCACCGCCGCGAACACCGTGCGCGGCGCCAACTCCGGTGAGGCGATCGAGGCCTTCAGCGACCACTGGAAGAAGTACGGCGACGGCGGCGGCTACCTGGACGAGGCCATCGAGGCCGCCGAGGTGCTCGCCGTCGTGCTCCAGGTGGTGGCCACGATCGTGATGGTCATGAAGATCGCGGTGATCGCCCAACTCATCGCGCTGGCCGTCGAGTTCGCCATCGCCCAGGCGGCCGCGCCGGTCACGCTGGGGGCCTCCGAGGCCGGAGCGGCGGCGGCCACGGCGACGACCCGGGTGATCGTCCGGAGGATCATCAACGAGGCCAAGCAGAAGATCGTCCAGGCCATCACCGAAGCCATCGAGAAGAAGGTCGTCAAGAGCGCCAAAGAGATGGCCGTGGACCTGCTCAAGGACATCGGCAAGGACGCGCTCAAGGGGCTCGGGCAGAACGTCGCCACCCAGGGCATCAAGAGCCACTTCGGGGCGCAGGACGGGTTCGACTGGAAGGAAGCCGGGCGGGCGGGGCTGAAACCCGTCGTGGACATCGACGACAAGGGCCACGTGGGATTCGGCGACAAGCTCAAGGACGTCGGCAAGGTCGGTACCGGTGCCTACCACATGGGACAGGGCGTCGGGCAGGTCGCGCAGGGCGACTTCTCCGGTGGCGGGAAGAAGATCTGGGAGGGGCAGCAGGAGCAGGCCGCCGGGTTGACGGAAGTCGCCGGGATCGTCACGAAGGACAAAGAGGCACCGGCCGAGGGCGACGGCTCGGGCGAAGGCGGTACGTCCGACGGTGGCGCCGACTCGTCGTCCGGAAGCGGCGGGTCGGGTGGCTCGTCCGAGAGCGGCGGGTCCGGGTCTTCGGCCTCCTCGTCGGGCGGTTCGTCCTCGTCGGGCGGCGGGGCCGGTGAGTCCGGCGGACCGGCGTCCACCGATACCTCCACCCGCAGCGCCACGCCCACCCCTCCTCCCGCCCCCACCACCGAAAGCGGTCAGGCCGAGGCCGATCGGGCGCGCAACGCCTTCGGCTGAGAGGAACTCCCGAACCATGAACAGCAGCGACGACCTCACCGCCCCCGGTGACCGCGACTACCCCGTCGAGGACAAGGACCTCTCGGAGGAGCAGAACGAGCACCTGACCAAGGCGCTCCGAGCCGTACGGGGCAATCCGGCCGCGCCGCCCGCACTGCAGGATCTGGCGCGCAAAATGCTCGGTGGCCGGGTGGAGCTGAAGGACGTCCTCGACGACCCGTCCGGGTACCGGGCGCTCACCGACGGGATCTCCGGGATGCGGGAGAGCTGGCGGTCGATGCCGCCGCAGGACCGGCAGGCGGTGCGTGCGGAGGTCGAGGAGAAGGCGGCGGAGAAAGAGGCCGAGGGCGGCCGGTGACCGGCTCTACGGCGTTGCGACGGGCACCCGCAGCCGGAACAGTGCCCCGCCCCCCGGCGCCTGCTCGGCGGTGAGTTCGGCGCCGTGTGCGCGGGCGATCTGGCGGGCCATGGCCAGGCCCAGGCCGGAGCCGGGCAGGGCGCGGGCCGCCTCGGCGCGGTAGAAGCGGTCGAAGACATGGGGGAGGTCGTCCTCCGCGATGCCGGGGCCGTGGTCGCGGATCGTCAGGTCCAACTCGCCTGAAACGACGGCGAGTTCGGTGTCGACCGGGCCGCCCGGCGGGGAGAACTTCGCGGCGTTGTCGAGGAGGTTGGACAGCAGCCGGGACAGGCGGGGCGGCACTCCGGGGATCGTGAGGCCGGCCGCTGCCGGGTCGATTCCGGCGCTGAAGGTGATCTCCGGCCAGTGTTCGCGGGCCGCGGTCACCGCGTGCTCCAGGAGGGCGGCCGGGCGTACCTGCTCCACCAGGGGCTGCGGCTCCTCGTCACGGGCCAGTTCGATCAGGTCGTTGACGAGGGTGGTGACCTCGCGCAGCTGGCGGCCCAGCGCGGCCGAGGCGCGGTCGCGCTGGGCATCGGTCAGGCGGTCGGCGCGGGCCAGGAGCTCGGCGTTGGTGCGCAGCGCCGTCAGCGGGGTGCGCAGCTCGTGCGAGGCGTCGGCGACCAGCCGGCGCTGGGCGGTGACGGACTGTTCCAGTTCGCCGAGCATGGTGTTGAAGCTGGTGGCGAGGCGGGTGACCTCGTCCTCCCGGGCCGGTGGTCCCGCGGGGAGTTCGATGCGGTGGCGGGCGTCGCGGGTGGCGGCGATGCGTTCCGCGGTGGCGGTGAGCCGGGCGACCGGGGCCAGGCCCGTACGGGACACCCAGGAGCCGAGCGCGGCGGCCAGCAGGACGCCGATGCCGCCGACCGCGGACAGCGCCCAGGCGGCCTGTTGTACGCCCCGGTCGACGGTATCGGAGCGCTGGGCGACCTGCACCGCCTCGTCCTTGGTCCCCAGGCGCATGGTGAGCATGCGGACCGGCTGCCCGGCCACCGTGAGCTTGTTGTAGAACGCCGCGTGCCGGCCGTCGGCGACCTGCCGGGTGGCGTCGGAGACGGGAAGCTCATACCGCTCGCGCGGGTCCTTGGCGGGGTCGGACGGCACGATCTGGATGCAGGGCGAGGCCGGGTATCGGCAGAGGGTGTCACTTGCCGTCGGGCCCCAGTCGTGGCGCTGCCGGATGGCCTGCGTGGCCGTCTGGGTCAGGTTCAGATCCAGCTGACGGGTCATCTGGCGGTCGATGATGGAGAACGCGGCCGCACAGACGCCGACCGCCACCAGTGCCACCGCGGAGGAGGCGGCCAGCGCCAGCCGGGCGCGCAGCGGGCGGCGCCGCCGCCAGCGGGCCCCCAGGCCGCGGGTGCCGGTCATGCGCCCTCCGTGTGGTCCAGGCGGTAGCCCACCCCGTGCACGGTGTGGACGAGGCGCGGCTCGCCGTCCGCCTCCAGCTTGCGGCGCAGATAACCGATGTAGACGGCCAGGGAGTTGGAGTCGGGGCCGAAGTCGCGGCCCCAGACGCGCTCCAGGATCACTTCGCGCGGCAGCACCTGCCCGGGGTGCAGCAGCAGCAGTTCCAGCAACGCCCATTCGGTGCGGCTGAACTCCAGCGGCCGGCCGGCCCGGTGGCCGGTGCGGGTCATGGGGTCGACGACCAGATCGCCGAAGGAGAGCCGGGTGTCCTCGACGGCCGTGGTCGAGGCCCGGCGCAGCAGGGCCCGGACGCGGGCCACCAACTCGTCCAGGGCGAACGGTTTGACGAGATAGTCATCGGCGCCGGCGTCGAGCCCGTCGACCCGTTCGCTGACCGAGTCCAGCGCGGTCAGGACGAGGATCGGGGTGCGGTCGTCGAGCGCGCGCAGCCGGCGGCAGACGGCCAGACCGTCCAGGACGGGCATCATCACGTCCAGCACGATGGCGTCCGGCTGCCAGCCGGCGACCTCCGAGAGGGCGGCCAGGCCGTCGGCGGCGCCACGTACCTCATAGCCCTCCACGGCGAGGCCGTCCTCCACGGCGGCGCGCACCTCCGGTTCGTCGTCGACGACGAGGATCTTGGCGGCGGGGGTGTTCCCGGGCGTGGGCGGCATGGACATAGGCTGCCAAACACCTCTCTTAGAAGCTTCTTAGGGCGCATCGCGAGCGTGGCGAGCATGCGCACACCACTCTCTGTCGTGATCGGTGCGGGCGGCACCGGCGGCCACATCTATCCCGGACTCGCTCTCGCCGACGCGCTCCGCCGGGCCGTGCCCGATGCGGTGATCTCCTTCGTCGGGACCGAACGCGGCCTGGAGACACGGCTGATCCCCCAGGCCGGATACCGGCTGCACACCGTCGACATGATTCCCTTCGACCCCTCGCTCGGCGCCCGACGCTATCTGCTGCCGGCCGCACTGCTGCGCTCGGGTGCCCAGTGCCGGACGATCCTCAAGGAACAGAAAGCCCAGGTCGCGGTCGGTATGGGCGGCTATCCGAGCGCCCCGGTGATCGTCGGGGCCAGGCTGGCCGGGCTGCCGAGCCTGGTCCATGAGTCCAATGCGGTGCCCGGCCGGGCCAACAAGTTCGCGGCCCGGCTCACCCCGCACATCGCCCTCGCCTTCGACCGCAGCCGGGACCATCTGGCGGGCGGTGAGCGGGCGGAGACGGTGGGGATGCCGCTGGTGGGCCCGCTGGCCGAGCTGGACCGGGCAGGGCTGCGGCCCACCGCCCGCCGGGCCCTGGGCGTTCCGGACGGGGCGCGGCTGCTGCTGGTCAACGGCGGAAGCCTGGGGGCGGCCCGGCTGACCGATTCGGCGGTGGGCCTGGCCGGCCGCTACCGGACGCGCAGCGACCTGCGGCTGCTGATCAAGACCGGGCCCGCGGCCCTGGAGGAGACCCGGGCCCTCCTGGCGGCGAACGGCGGGGACGCGGTCGCCCAGGCCGTGCCGTACCTGGACCGGATGGACCTGGCGTATGCCGCCGCCGATCTGGTGGTGTGCCGGGCCGGTTCGGCGACCGTCGCCGAGCTGGCCACCATCGGGATGCCGGCCGTCCTCGTGCCGTATCCGCACGCGCCGGGCGACCACCAGACACATAACGCACGGGTGCTCTCGGACGCCGGGGCGGCGCTGCTGCTGCCCGATCCGCAGACCTCGGCGGAGCGGCTGGACGAGCTGGTCACCCCGCTTCTCGACGATCCCGGCCGGCTCGCCGCGATGGGCGCGGCCGCCGACCCCGGGACCCATGCGCGGGCCGCCGGACTGCTGGCCGACAAGGTGCTGGCGCTGGCCGGCCACCCGCACGACAACCACCCCCTCACGATGAAGGAGTCAGCATGAGCAGCAGTACGCAGTGGACGGGCCGTCAGGTCCTGGTCACCGGGGCCGAGGGATTCATCGGCTCGGCCCTGGTCGACATGCTGGTGGAGGCCGGCGCCCAGGTGCGCGCGTTCGTCCATTACAAGCCGTACGCCGAAAAGGGAAATCTGGCGCGTTATCTCGTGCCGGGCGGCCCGGTCGAGATGATCGCGGGGGATGTGCGCGACGCGGGCCGGGTGATGGACGCGGTCGCGGGCTGCGACACCGTCTTCCATCTGGCCGCGCTGATCGGGATTCCGTACAGCTATGACGCGCCGGGCGCCTATGTGCAGACGAATGTGGTCGGTACGGAGAACGTCGCGGAGGCCTGCCGACGGCATGCGGTGCGACGGCTGGTGCATACGTCCACCAGTGAGGTCTACGGGACCGCGCTGACCGCGCCGATCGGCGAGGACCACCCGTTGCAGCCGCAGTCGCCGTACTCCGCCTCGAAGATCGGCGCGGACATGATGGCGCTGTCGCACCGGCACGCCTTCGGGCTGCCGGTGACCGTGGTGCGGCCGTTCAACACCTACGGGCCCCGGCAGTCCGCGCGCGCCGTGATCCCCACGATCCTGGCCCAACTCCACGCGGGTGCCCGGCAGATCAAGCTCGGCTCGCTCACCCCGACCCGCGACTTCACCTATGTCACGGACACCGCGGCCGGATTCCTCGCGCTGGCCGACTGCGACCGGGCGCTGGGCGAGGTCGTCAACCTCGGCACCGGTCGGGAGATCGCCATCGGGGCGCTCGCCGAGGCGCTGATAGCGGCCTCGGGCCGGGAGGCCGAGGTGGTGGTGGACACCGCGCGGCTGCGGCCCGCCGGCAGTGAGGTCGAGCGGCTGCTGTCGGACAACTCCCGGGCGCGCGAGTGGGCTTCGTGGCGGCCGGAGGTCTCCCTGGAGCAGGGGCTGAAGTGGACGTCGGAGTGGGTGGCCGGGAACCTGCGGCTGTTCGCGGCGGACCGCTACCAGGTCTGACCGGCGCCGCGGCGGGGCACCCCGGTGTCGCGCCGCGGCCGGGCGGCCGGTTCCGGCCTCAGCCCTGGTCGCCCAGGCCGGACAGCCCGGTGAGGAAGAGGGCGGTGAAGTCACGCCCCCACGCGGCATCCACGGGTTCACCGCTGACCAGGGTGCGGTGCACGATCGCCCCGGCGATCACATCGAAGATCAGGTCCATGTTGCGGGCCGCTGCCCGCTCGCCCTCCTCACCGGGGGTGTCCGGGGGCAGCTCGCCGCGGGCCTGCGCACGCGAGCGGCCCAGCAGGACCAGCCGCTTCTGGCGGTCGACGATCGCCGAGCGGATCCGTTCGCGCAGTGCCTCGTCGGTGGTGGACTCGGCGACCACGGCCATCAGCGCCGTCTTGGTCTCCGGCCGCGCGAGCAGCGCGCCGAACTGCAGCACCACGCCCTCGATGTCGGACTGCAGACACCCCCGGTCGGGGAGTTCGAGCTCGTCGAAAAGGACCGCCACGGCGTCCACGACGAGCTCGTTCTTGTTGGCCCAGCGGCGGTAGAGCGTCGTCTTGGCGACGCCGGCCCGGGCCGCCACATCGCTCATGGTGAGCCGCCCCCAGCCCAGATCGACGAGCGCGGTACGGGTCGCGTGCAGGATCGCGAAATCGGTCTCGGCGCTGCGGGGGCGGCCCGTGCGGCCTTTCCGGGGGCTGGCGGCGTGGTGCATGCGGGCGACCATACCGGCGAGTACGGGCGGCGCCCCCTGTGAGG
Source organism: Streptomyces sp. NPDC054786 (assembly GCF_053611685.1). Classification (NCBI taxonomy): domain Bacteria; kingdom Bacillati; phylum Actinomycetota; class Actinomycetes; order Kitasatosporales; family Streptomycetaceae; genus Streptomyces; species Streptomyces sp. NPDC054786. The sequence goes on from NZ_JBSHAW010000029.1 coordinate 129,071, forward strand.
CAGATCACTCTCCACGGGGCCGGAACCGGTTGTTGTGCAGGGGCGACGGCCAGTTACGCTACGGGTCGTAGCGTAAGAGCGATAACCACTGGCCATGGGTGGGGACCCATGGCCGCGCACGACGGTCCTCCTCGGGACCGCACACCGGTCCTCCTCGGGGCCGCAACGGGCAGCGATCCCGGACGTACGCCGGCATTCCGGCGGGGCGTACGGACGGGGTGCGCCGCCCGGCACGAAGGCCTTGCGGGGGCATCGGACCGACCGTCCGCACCGCGGGCCGCAGTACCGACCGCGTCGCCGACCGCAGTGCTTTCCGGATCGCTTTTCGGAACGGCCCGCCCAGGGGGGAGGATGGACCCATGCAGCCACGCAATATGTCCATGAGTGGAGTCGTCGACCTCGCAGCGGTGAAGGCGGCCGGGGAAGCGAAGCAGAAGGCGGAGCAGGCACGCGCCGAGGCCGCCCGTACGGGCCAGGCACCCGCGAGCGGTGCCCCCCTGGTGTTCGACGTCGACGAGGCGGGGTTCCAGCAGGACGTCCTGCAGCGCTCCACCGAGGTCCCGGTCGTCATTGACTTCTGGGCCGAGTGGTGCGAGCCGTGCAAGCAGCTGGGTCCGCTGCTGGAGCGCCTCGCGGGCGAGTACGCCGGCAAGTTCGTGCTGGCCAAGATCGACGTCGATGCCAACCAGATGCTGTTCCAGCAGTTCGGGGTGCAGGGCATCCCGGCGGTCTTCGCGGTCGTCGCGGGGCAGCCGATCCCGCTGTTCCAGGGCGCGGCCCCGGAGTCGCAGATCCGCCAGGTGCTCGACCAGCTGGTGCAGGCCGCCGAGCAGCAGTTCGGCATCGTGGGAGCGCCCCTCGACGCGCAGGACGCGGGCGAGCCGGCGGAGGAGGCCGAGGCCCCGCCGGTGCCGGCCGGTCCCTACGACGCGCTGCTGGAGGCCGCGAGCCAGGCGCTCGACGACGGCGATCTGGGCGGTGCCGTCCAGGCGTACAAGAACGTGCTCAACGATGACCCGGCCAACCCGGAGGCCAAGCTCGGCCTGGCGCAGGCCGAACTTCTGCGCCGGGTGCAGGATCTGGACCCGCAGGCGGTGCGCCAGGAGGCCGCGGAGAACCCGGCCGATGTGCAGGCGCAGATCCGTGCCGCGGACCTCGACCTGGTCGGCGGGCACATCGAGGACGCGTTCGGCCGACTGGTCGACGCGGTCAAGCGGTCGGCGGGTGACGACCGGGAGGCCGCGAGGCTGCGGCTGCTGGAGCTGTTCGAGGTCATCGGTGCGGAGGATCCGCGGGTGACGGCGGCGCGTACCGCGCTGGCCCGGGTGCTGTTCTGACCCGCTGTCTTCGAACTCGCCCGCTTCTGACCAGTACGACCTCCATGAGTTGACCGAACAAACGACCCGGCGGCCACGTTTTACCAAAACTTGGTAATCGTGGCCGCTGTTACTTCAAGTAAGCCTGAGCGGCCTCCTTGCGGCACTGTGTCCGCAATTGCCCAATGTCCCCTCACCGTTAGTGGCGACCGTGTGTGTCCGGTTGATTTCGGTGGGTCGTGACGTGGTTATCGGGTCGTTACCCGCAAGTAACGAGCCCCTTGTGCGGCGGCCTCGAATGGACCACGATCGGCCAGGCTCGGTCCATTCCCGCAGCCCGGCATCCGGTTGGTGCCGCGGGGTACTTGGGTCCCCACCGAGTGGTCGGCGGCAGTGTCGCCGGCCGTGGACAGGGGGGTCTCTGCCCCACCCGGCAGGGCCTGTCCAGGAGGTTGCGCGAGAGCGTGGCCAGTGGTTGTCGCTCGGGGGTGATCGCCGGTATTCGGAACACGCTGTGCCTCCGAGACAGGCGCTCTCCTTCCCGAGGACGTAGCACTTCTCCCATCCCAGGTAGGGCTGTCCCAACTGAGGCGACCCGTACCGGAGATGTACGTCCGAGAAGGAGGAAAGTCATGGAGTCCCTGGCTCGTGGCGGGACCAGATGGAAGCGGTTCGCCGTCGTCATGGTGCCGAGCGTCGCGGCTACTGCCGCGATCGGCGTTGCCCTCTCGCAGGGTGCGCTCGCGGCGTCGTTCAGCGTGTCCGGCCAGCAGTTCAAGGTCACTACGGACCGGCTGGACGGCACCGGATTTGTTCAGTACGGAGCCATTGACGCCCAGAAGGGCGGCAAGCAGGTCCCGGTGGCGGTCTCGGGGTTCTCGAACGCCAAGATCAAGAACCTCTGCCAGTCGGTAGTCGTTCCGGTCCCGGTCTTCGGCGATGTGTCGATGAAGCTGTCGGCCGGTGGCGGTAGCACGCCTGTCGAGGCGAAGAACCTTTACATCGACCTCGACCAGCTGGACGCGGACGCGACCTTCAACAACATCGACATCGGTGTTGCTGCAGGCTCGACGACCAAGGGTCCGGGCATGCACAAGGGCGACAAGGCCGACCCGGGCTCGTTCGCCCAGCAGGCCGACTCGGCCGTGCTGACCCACGTCAGGCAGCAGGCATGGGCCACGACGGCCGGAACGTTCAAGCTCAGCGGCCTGAAGATGAGCGTCGCAAAGGGCAAGAGCGAGTGCTACTGACGCACTGAGCGTGCGGGCGCGGGGTTGAGCTGTGCGGCATTCGCCGTTCCCCGTGCCCGTACGCCGGGTAGCGCCTAGTAGGACACCAGCACAGAACCACCGATTTGCCAGTCCCGAGGAGCTGTACGACATGAGCGCCGAAACGCGACCACGGCTGATCGAGACCATCGGCCGGAAGCGGACTTCGTTCCGGGAGTGGCGCGGACACCGCCCCTACTGGGGCGGATTGCTGACTCTGCTGGCCGGCATCCCGATCATGTACATCCCTTACGCGAATCTCACGATCGGTTCCCTGACCGTCCGCATGGCGACCACCGCCGGCGCCGGCTCGCTGATCATCGGCGTACTGCTGGTCGTGCTCGGTCTGACCATGTGGTTCCAGCCCGCCTCGCGCGTTTTTGCGGGTGTGGCGGCGATTCTGCTCTCCCTGGTCTCCCTGGTCGTCTCGAACTTCGGTGCCTTCCTGATCGGCTTCCTCCTGGGGCTGATCGGCGGTGCGCTGGGAGTCTCCTGGGCGCCGGGCAAGGCCGACCGGAGCGAGGACGACGCCGAGGAACCGGACCGCAACACGGTTGCCGGACCGGTGCTTGCCACGCACCCCGCGTCGGCTGCCGGTCCCCGGTTGGGCAATGGACTGGACGACCTGTCAGGAACGAGCCCGACCAACGGAACGAACGGGAGGCACCGTGCCGGGTGACGAGCTGCACGAGAGCGCAGCTGCCGGGGCGAGAACCGGGCCGAGGCACGCGGCGCCGAGGAAGCCGCTGCTGACTCGGCTCCACGTGCCCGCGGGCAAGGCGATAGCCATTGCCGCCATGCCGTCCGCCGTGCTCATGGGCATGGGGCTGACGCCCCAGATGGCCATAGCCAAGCCGGCGCCCAAGAGCCCCTTCAAGGACGGCCCGTGCGTCACCGCTCCGGACAAGGTGGACGACAAGGACGCCAAGTCCAAGGACGGTGCGGCGGACAAGCAGAACAAGACGGACGACAAGGGTGCGACGCAGGGCAAGGACGACACCAAGCCGTCCGCCTCGCCCTCACCCTCGGCCGGTAAGGACGCCGACAAGGCGCCCGAGCCGTCCGGCTCCGCGAAGACCGACGGGCCTTCGGGCTCCGCGACTCCGTCGCCGTCGGCCTCCGAGGAGAAGAAGGACGACGGCGGTCTGCTGGGCGGCGTCGGTGACGCGCTCGGCGGTCTCCTCGGTGGCGACAAGTCCGAGGAGCCGTCGGCTTCGCCGAGTCCCTCGACGTCCGAGTCGGCCTCGCCGTCCGCGTCCAAGGACTCCGGCTCCGCCACCGACAAGGTCACCAAGCCGGTCACGGACACGGTCGACGGCCTCAAGGACGGCGCCGGCAAGGCCGGGGACGCCGCCAAGAACGGGTCGAAGACGGTCAACGACACCGTCCACGGCGCGGTGGGTGCGGCGGACAACGCCCTGCCCGGCGGCGGCCTGGACGGCAAGGACGCCAGCGGTAAGAAGTCATACCCCTGCGTCGTCGAGAACAAGCAGAAGGGCAAGGGCGAGCAGACCCCCGCCACCCTGCCCGACGACCCCTGGCACCTGGAGTCCAGCGCGCTCACCCTGCGCGGTCTGAACTATGAGGGCGTCGTCAATGTCCAGACGCAGAACGGCCACACCAAGCAGGCCCTGAAGTTCACCGCCGACAGCGTCGACATCGGCGATCTGCACCAGATCGTCGACGACCCGACGTCCGGGAAGAAGTACCACGTCCAGGGCGCACCGGGGTCGACGTCCACGATCCGCGGCGGCAAGGTGACGATGTACACCGAGCGGCTGCAGGGCAACCTCTTCGGTCTGATCCCGATCGTCTTCGACCCCGAGCACCCGCCGCCGATCAACGTCCCGTTCGCGTACTTCACCAAGGTGAAGATCGACCAGGCGGGCCAGTTCGGCGGCAATCTCCACGTCCCGGGGCTGCATCAGTCGATCACGGGCTGAGGGTCACCCCAGCGGGCCGAGGATCATGGACCCGTTCGGGAGCCGCAGAAAACGGCGGTGGGCCGTCCC
>NZ_JBSHAW010000030.1:0-116520 GCF_053611685.1 Streptomyces sp. NPDC054786
CTGCCGGGCGGCCCTCATGGTTTTCGATGGAGCAGCGGTTCAGTTGAGGCCCAGCTCGCAAGCCTTGTCGGCGTGGTCCGGCTTGACCCGGATCGCCTCCAGCATGGCTTGGCAGATGCCGACGTTTGCATGCCGCGTCGTCCAGTCGCCGGTGCCCGCGAGACTGCACGCGCTCCGCACATTGGGCCCCACCCTGTACCCGGCCTCAGCCAGGAACGACGTGCACTGCTTGGTGGTGGCCTGGGCCGGTGCGGTCGCCACGAGCGGAAGCGCACCTGCCGCCACCAGTACTCCAGTTGCTGCGGCCATGCGACGTATCGCGTTGCGCATGAAAACCCCCCATAGTTGTTGATCTTTCGGTCGAGGTGAAGGTACCAGCCGGTGAATCCTCCTTCTCCGCATACGTAGGGTTTTGGCCAATGCTCTGCCAGGCTTACGGTCCCTTGGCCGCAAGCAAAAGGCGCTTGATGAGGCAACCTCATCAAGCGCCTTGAACCTTCAGGCGGGACCGCTACTTCTCCTTGCGGACCTCGTCACGGATCTTGGCGGTCTTCTCGGAGAGCTGCTCGGTGGGGGTGGCCTGGGCCGACGGGGCGCTCGGCGAGGGGATCGCCTGATTGATCGCCACGCCCACCGCGCTGGAGTCCCCCCAGACGCAGACGCTCATCCCGCCGGACGCGGTGACGCTCCCGGAGGTGAAGGAGACCTTGTAGGCCTTGCACTTCATGACCTCGCCGTCGAAGCCGTCCGGGGTGTACTCGGTGATCGGGGTGACCGTCTCCACCTTGGCCTTGGACTCGCTCTGCTTCTGGCCTTCGTCGATCTTGGCGAACATCTTGTCCACCGCTCCGGACGGGTCCGCGATGTTGCCGTAGACGCCGCCGACATCGAGCCGGTCCGACTTGGACTTCTGGTACCTCGCGTCGACGGAGGTGCCGTTGGTGATGCCCATCGCCTTGGCTTCCTTGTCGTCGGCGATGGGCTTGGACCCTCCGGACCCCACCTCGGTCGACTTGGTGTACTCACCGCCCAGCAGGCTGTTCGGCATGACCATCGTGTAAGGCTTCACGTCCCCGCCCGACCCGAACGCGAAGTACGCCCCCAGGCCGATCGCCGCGACGACCGCGACCGCGCCGACGATCAGGCCGATCTTCTTGCCGTTGCCGCCGGTCTCCGGAGCGCCCTGGGGGATCATGCCGTAGGGGGTCTGCTGGCCGCCGTACGGGGGCTGCTGGCCGTAGCCGGGCTGGCCGCCCTGCTGGGGGTAGCCGTAACCCTGCTGAGGGGCCTGCTGAGGGTAGCCGTAGCCCTGCTGCTGCCCGGGCACCTGGCCGCCCTGCTGCGGGTAGCCGTAACCCGGCTGCGGGGCCGGCGGCTGCTGCGGCTGGCCGTACGGGCCGGGCTGCTGGGGCTGCTGGCCGTACGGGCCGGGAGGCGGCTGGTTGAAGCTCATGGAACGGTTCCCCTCGTGACAACTGGAGCCAGTTGAGTTCTGCGTGATGTTTATGCGCTCCCGACATCCTGTACGACGCCGCTGACAGCCGTGGCCCCGGGGGCGAAACCGATTCGAAGCTGCTACATCCGCGCCCGTACACTGTCCGTCGTGACCGAGAACACTCAGCAGAGCAACCACAGCGCCCCCGAACTGCCGACTCAGTACACGCCGGCCGATGTAGAGGGGCCGCTGTACGAGCGCTGGGTAGAGCGGGGCTACTTCGAGGCGGACGAGAAGAGCGACAAGCCGCCGTACACCGTCGTCATTCCGCCGCCGAACGTCACCGGTTCCCTGCACCTGGGGCACGCCTTCGAGCACACGCTGATCGACGCCCTCACCCGCCGCAAGCGCATGCAGGGCTACGAGACGCTCTGGCAGCCCGGTATGGACCACGCCGGTATCGCCACCCAGAACGTCGTCGAGCGGGAGCTCGCCAAGGAGGGCGTCTCCCGGCACGACCTGGGCCGTGAGGCGTTCGTCGAGCGGGTCTGGCTGTGGAAGAACGAGTCCGGCGGACAGATCTCCGGCCAGATGCGGCGGCTCGGCGACGGCGTCGCCTGGTCGCGCGAGCGCTTCACCATGGACGAGGGCCTGTCCAAGTCCGTCCAGACGATCTTCAAGCGGCTCCACGACGACGAGTTGATCTACCGCGCCGAGCGGATCATCAACTGGTGCCCGCGCTGTCTGACCGCCATCTCGGACATCGAGGTGGAGTACCAGGACGACGACGGCGAGCTCGTCTCCATCCGGTACGGCGAGGGCGACACCGCCATCGTCGTCGCGACGACGCGGGCCGAGACGATGCTCGGGGACACCGCGGTCGCCGTCCACCCGGAGGACGAGCGCTACGCCCATCTCGTCGGTACCGAGATCGAGTTGCCGCTGACCGGCCGCCGGATCCCGGTCGTCGCCGACGAGCATGTCGACCCGGAGTTCGGCACGGGTGCCGTCAAGGTCACCCCGGCGCACGACCCCAACGACTTCGAGATCGGCCGCCGTCACGGGCTGCCCAACCTCGCCGTCCTCGACGAGCGCGGCGTGATCACGGCGCACGGCCCCTTCCAGGGTCTGGACCGTTTCGAGGCCCGTTCCGCGATCGTCGGCGCGCTGCGCGCCGAGGGCCGGATCGTCGCCGAGAAGCGCCCGTACACGCACTCCGTCGGGCACTGCTCACGCTGCAAGACCACCATCGAGCCGCGGCTGTCGATGCAGTGGTGGGTCAAGGTCGGCCCGCTGGCGAAGGCCGCCGGTGACGCGGTCCGCGAGGGCAAGGTCAAGATCCACCCCAAGGAGATGGAGTCCCGCTACTTCGGCTGGGTCGACAACCTCCACGACTGGTGCATCTCGCGGCAGCTGTGGTGGGGCCACCGGATCCCCGTCTGGTACGGGCCGAACGGCGAGGTCGTCTGCGTCGGACCGGACGAGGAGGCGCCCACCGGCGAGGGCTGGACGCAGGACACCGACGTCCTGGACACCTGGTTCTCCTCCGGGCTGTGGCCGTTCTCCACGCTCGGCTGGCCCGAGCAGACCCCGAGCGTCGAGAAGTTCTATCCGAACTCCGTCCTGGTCACCGGCTACGACATCCTCTTCTTCTGGGTCGCCCGGATGATGATGTTCGGGCTGTACGCGATGGACGGCACCCCGCCGTTCCACACCATCGCGCTGCACGGCATGGTCCGCGACCAGTTCGGCAAGAAGATGTCCAAGTCCTTCGGGAACGCGGTCAACCCGCTGGACTGGATGGACGCCTACGGTTCGGACGCGGTCCGGTTCACGCTGGCACGCGGGGCGAACCCCGGTGTCGACGTCCCGATCGGCGAGGACTGGGTCCAGGGGTCCCGTAACTTCGCCAACAAGATCTGGAACGCCACCCGCTTCGCGCTGATGAACGGCGCGACGGTGGAGGGCGAACTGCCGCCCGTCGAGCAGCTGTCGGCGACCGACCGGTGGATCCTGTCCCGGCTGAACTCGGTCGTCGCCGAGGTCGATGCTTACTACGACGACTACCAGTTCGCGAAGCTGTCGGACACCCTCTTCCACTTCGCCTGGGACGAGGTCTTCGACTGGTACGTCGAGCTGTCCAAGACCACGTTCATGGCGGGCGGCCCGGCCGCCGACGCCTCGCGCCGGGTGCTGGGCGAGGTCCTGGACGTCACGCTGCGGCTGCTGCACCCGATCGTCCCGTTCGTCACCGAGACCCTGTGGACGACCCTGACCGGCGGTGAGTCGGTCGTGATCGCCGACTGGCCGAAGGCTGTGCTCGTCGCCGGGGCCGACGCCCCGGGCGGCTTCCGGGACGCGGCGGCCGAGCGGGAGATCGAGACCGTCCAGCAGGTCGTCACCGAGGTCCGCCGCTTCCGCTCCGACCAGGGGCTGCAGCCGGGCCAGAAGGTCCCGGCGCAGCTGGAGCTGGCCGGCACGGCACTGGCCGCGCACGAGGCCGCGATGCGCTCGCTGCTGCGGCTGCAGCCGGCCGGTGAGGACTTCAGCGCCACCGCCTCGCTGCCGGTCGCGGGCGCGACGGTCGCCCTGGACCTGTCCGGCGTGATCGACGTCGAGGCCGAGCGCAAGCGGCTGACCAAGGACCTGGGCGCCGCCGAGAAGGAGAAGGCGCAGGCCACCGCCAAGCTCGGCAACGAGGCGTTCCTCGCCAAGGCGCCGGAGAAGGTCGTGGACAAGATCCGCGGCCGGCTGGAGGCCGCGGAGGCGGACATCGTCCGGATCACCGCGCAGCTGGCGGCCCTGCCCAAGGCGTAGGCGCGGCACCCGGCCCGGGACCCGGGCCGTCCAGGGGACCGTCGTGCGCAGGCCCCTCGTCCGTACGGGCGGGGGGCCTGCGCCGTCCCGGTCCCCGCCGCCCCCGTTCGCGCACCGGCCAGAGCAGGACATACGCCGTCGAGACGGCCACGAACGCCAGGCGGATCAGGCCGCGGGCGGCATCGTCGGGGACCGCGAAGACACTGCCGTAGAGGGTGAGCAGCGCCAGCCAGCTCCACCACGGGACCAGCCGGCGCTGGCCGATGACGTCCCACAGCAGGGTGCCGAGCAGCACCGACGCGGTGTAGTACGTGTACACGCTGGGGTCGAGGGCGATCCGGGCGTTGGCGCCGAGCAGCACCACCGCCGCCCAGCGGCGCCGCCAGACGGCTGTCGAGCCCAGTGCCAGGCCGAGGGCGGCCTGGGCGGGGCGGTCCCAGCCGGGGGTCTCGGGGTCGCCGACGCCCAGCCAGCGCAGCGCGGACGCCGGATGGTTGGGGATGGCGAACTTCGCCGCGGCGAACGACTGGGAGTCGCCGATGAAGAACGGCAGCCAGGCGACCGCGACCAGACCCGCGCACCACAGTCCGGCGCGCAGCCACTTCTCCCTCGGCAGGGCGAGCAGCAGGGGGAGGAAGGCCAGTGCGGTGGGCTTGGAATCCATCGCCAGGGCCAGGCAGGCGCCGGTGAGGGCGGCGTTGCCGCGGGTGACGGCGCGTACCGCGAGGACGGTGAAGAACAGCGCGAGGACGTCGTCGAGATGCCCGAAGCGCACCCCCACCTCGATCCACATGGGGATGAAGGCCAGCCCGGCGATCAGTACGCGCTGCCGCAGCCGCTGGTGGTTGGTGCCGGTGCCCAGGAAGTGGTGGGCGGCGCTGCGGCCCGCCAGCACCACGATGACCAGGCCGAGCAGCGACATCAGGGCCGCGGCCAGGAACTGCCCGGTGGCCTCGGGGAAGGGGTTGAACAGGCCGGCCGTCAGAAAGCTGAGCGGGCCCATCTGGAGCTCGGGGTGGTGCGCGTAGAGATTGAGCCCGCCGGAGCCGTCGCCCGCGTCGCCCTGGTAGATCAGTTCGCCGCCGGTGCGCAGATAGTGCCAGGAGAAGCCGCCGTGCGGTTCGACGACGACGAACCACAGCACCGTCCAGGCGGTGAGCAGTATTAAGTGCATCCGCTGACTGATTGCCGGCACCCCTCTTCAGCTCCTGCCTTTCCGTGCGCTGCCTCGCGGTGATCACCGGGGAGGAATACAGCCCGCCGTGGAAGAGGGCGAAAGACGGCGGAAAGTTGTCCCGGCCGGTGCATCCGGCCGTTCTCATTGCCCTCTCATGAAGCCGAGGCACGGTGGACCGGAATGCCGTAGTTCCGGCAGATCCGCACGTCCACCACGAGGAGCCGCGCCCCATGAACAAGCCCCTGCGCCGGGCCTCGGTCTTCTGTCTGGCCCTCATCGTCGCGCTGATGGGCTGGGCCACCTGGCTTCAGGGCGCAAAGGCGAGTGACTTCAAGGAGGACCCGCACAATCCGCGGGTGGCGATCGGCAAGTACGCGGCGCCGCTGGGCAACATCCTCGTCGGCGGGGAGCCGGTGACCGGCTCCGCCGCCACCTCCTCCACGCTCAAGTACAAGCGGACCTACAAGGACGGCAAGCTCTACGCCCCGGTCACCGGCTTCACCTCGCAGATCTACGGCCACAACCAGCTGGAGAGCCTCTACGGCGACCTCCTCGACGGCTCCGACAGCCGGCTGCAGAGCCCCGCCGACGCGCTGACCCGCACCCGCGCCAAGGGCGGCGATGTGGCCACCACCGTCGACCCCGCGGTGCAGAAGGCCGGCTACCGGGCGCTGGACGGCAAGAAGGGCGCCGCCGTCGCCATGGACCCGGCCACGGGGCGGGTCCTGGGCATGGTCAGCACCCCGTCGTACGACCCGGGGAAGTTCGCGGGGTCCGCCGGGGCCGACCAGAAGGCCTGGAAGAAGATGTCCGGCGACGCGGAACACCCCGAGGTCAACCGGGCGCTGCGGCAGCCGCTGCCGCCCGGCTCCACCTTCAAGCTGGTGGTCGCGGCGGCCGCGCTGGAGAACGGTCTGTACTCGTCGGTGGACGAGCCCACCGACAGCCCCGACCCGTACACCCTCCCGCACACCCACACCAAGCTCTCCAACGAGAACGCCTCCGCGCCCTGCAAGAACGCGGACATCCGCACCGCGCTCCAGTACTCCTGCAACACCGTCTTCGCGAAGATGGCCGTCGACCTGGGCAAGGACAAGGTGAAGGCGCAGGCCGAGAAGTTCGGCTTCAACGACGACAAGGTGGACACCCCGGTGCGGGCCGGCAAGAGCGTCTACCCCTCCGACATGGACGAGGCACAGACCGCGCTCTCCGGGATCGGCCAGTTCGACGACCAGGCGACCCCGCTGCAGATGGCGATGGTCTCCTCGGCCATCGCGAACGGCGGCGACCTCAAGACCCCGCAGCTGGTCGACAAGCTGACCGACGGCGGCGGCAACACCGTCCAGGACTTCGGGCCGGCGACGTACGGCGACGGCAAGGCCATGTCGGCGGGTACGGCCCGGCAGCTGCGGTCGGCGATGCAGACGGTCGTGGACAAGGGCACCGGGTCCGGCGCGAAGATCGGCGGACTGACCGTCGGCGGCAAGACGGGCACCGCCCAGCACGGCGTCGACAACAGCGGTACGCCCTACGCCTGGTTCGTCTCGTACGCCGGGGACGGCAAGGGACACCAGGTGGCGGTGGCCGTGATGGTCGAGGACGGGCATGCCGCCCGCAACGAGGTCTCCGGCAACGGCCTGGCGGGCCCGATCGCGCGGGCCATGATGAAGGCGGCACTGACGTAGGCGAGGGGCGGCTCCGGCGTACGGGCGCGGTCGGGGGGCCGCTCGCGCCGGCCGGCCCCCGGGATACGGCGCGGTATCGGGGGAGGGCAGCGCAGCGCACCGCTGTCACACGTGCCTCGTAGACTGGTCGGTGTGAGCGAGCGCCCCCAGAACGACGACCCCGACCCGAACGAAGCCTTCGACGAACTGGTCGAGGCGGAGACCGACCGTGATCCGGATCTTGCGGTGATCGAGGCCGGCAGCCGGACCCTGCGCGCCCAGGCCGGGCCGCCGCAGGGGGACGGGATTCCCGCCCGGCCGGCCGACCCCGAGGTCGACCGTGCACTGCGCGCCGTCGAGGAGGAGCTGGCCGGCCGCTGGGGCGAGACCAAGCTCGACCCGTCGGTCCAGCGCATCGTGGCGCTGCTGGACATCCTGGGCGAACCACAGCGCGCCTACCCGTCCATCCACATCACGGGCACCAACGGCAAGACCAGCACCGCCCGCATGATCGAGTCCCTGCTGTCCGCCTTCGACCTGCGCACCGGCCGCTACACGAGCCCGCACGTCCAGTCGATCACCGAGCGGATCAGCCTGGACGCCGCCCCGATCTCCGCCGAGCAGTTCATCGAGACGTACCGGGACATCGCCCCGTATGTGGAAATGGTCGACGCCCAGCAGGAGTACCGCCTCTCGTTCTTCGAGGTGCTCACGGCGATGGCGTACGCCGCCTTCGCGGACAGCCCCGTGGACGTCGCGGTCGTCGAGGTCGGCATGGGCGGCACCTGGGACGCGACGAACGTCATCGACGGCGATGTCGCCGTGATCACCCCGATCGCGCTGGACCACACCGACCGGCTGGGGGAGACGCCCGAGCAGATCGCCGGTGAGAAGTCCGGGATCATCAAGAAGGACGCCACGGTCGTGCTGGCCCAACAGCCGGTGGACGCGGCGTCGGTGATGCTCAAGCGCGCGGTCGAGGTGGATGCGACGGTCGCCCGTGAGGGCATGGAGTTCGGGGTGCTCACCCGCGAGGTCGCGGTCGGCGGGCAGATGCTGACGCTGCGCGGACTGGGCGGCGAGTATCCCGAGATCTTCCTTCCGCTGTACGGCGCCCATCAGGCGCACAACGCCGCGGTGGCGCTCGCCGCGGTCGAGGCGTTCTTCGGTGTCGGCTCGGATCACGCCCGCACCCTGGACATCGACACCCTCCGCTCCGCGTTCGCCGCCGTCACCTCGCCCGGCCGGATGGAGGTCGTGCGGCGCAGCCCGACGGTCGTGCTGGACGCGGCACACAACCCGGCGGGTGCGCGGGCGGCGGCCGAGGCGGTCACCGAGGCGTTCGGGTTCAGCCGCCTGGTGGGCGTCGTCGGCGCCAGCGGGGACAAGGACGTACGGGGCTTCCTGGAGGCGTTCGAGCCGATCTTCGCCGAGGTCGTGGTGACACGTAATTCCAGCCATCGTGCGATGGATCCGGATGAGCTGGCGGCCGTCGCCGTCGAGGTCTTCGGCGCCGAGCGGGTCCAGGTCGAGCCGCGGCTCGACGACGCCCTGGAGGCGGCGATCACCCTCGCCGAGGAAGAGGGCGAGTTCTCCGGAGCGGGCGTGCTGGTGACCGGCTCGGTGATCACGGTCGGCGAGGCCCGGCTGCTGATGGGGAGGAGCTGACCATGCGGACACTGTGTGCCGGCACTCTGATAGGCGAATTCTTCGTGATCGGCTTCGCCGGTCTGGTCGCGATGCAGATGACCGCACTGCCGGCGGCCACGGTCTGGACGGTCAGCGGTATCGCGATGCTGCTGACCATCCTGCTGTGCGGGATGCTGACCTGTCCGGGCGGTGTCCAGCTCGGCTGGGCGCTGCAGTTCGCCCTGATCGCCAGCGGTTTCGTGGTCCCGACGATGTTCTTCCTGGGCGTGGTCTTCGCGGCCCTGTGGTGGGCGTCGGTCCACTTCGGCCGCAAGATCGATGAGGCGAAGGCCCGTTGGGCGGCGCAGGCCGAGGCGTCGGGGGAGCCGGCCTAGCGGGCCGTCTCGGCCCGGCCGCGGGGAGGCCCTCAGGGGCCGTGCCGGAGGCCGGGGGCGGGGCCGGGCAGGCCCTGGTCACCCATGTAGCCTCAAGTTCACCCGCTGACCGTTGTTCATATCCAGGGAGTCCCTCCGTGAGCCAGCGCACCCTCGTCCTCCTCAAGCCTGACGCCGTCAAGCGCGGTCTGATCGGCGAGATCATCGGCCGTATCGAGAGGAAGGCCGGCTGGACGATCAGCGCGCTGGAGCTGCGCGGCCTGGACCGTGCGCTTCTTGAGCAGCACTACGCCGAGCACGTCGGCAAGCCGTTCTACGAGCCCCTGGTCGCTTTCATGTCCTCCGGACCGGTGGTCTCGATGGTCGTCGAGGGGGAGCGGGTGATCGAGGGCGTACGGATGCTCGCGGGTCCGACTGACCCGATTGCCGCGCCGAGTGGGTCCATTCGTGGGGACTTCGGAACGATCACCCGAGAGAATCTGATCCATGCATCGGATTCCGAAGAGTCCGCCGAGCGCGAGATCAAGATTTTCTTCCCCGGAAATTCCTGACGGATCGTCAGCTGTATAACCCCCGTGACCAGGGGCGACCGACAAAATCATCGGTCGCCCTTTGGTGTATACGACACGATCGGGGGAACGCATCACCGCGACACGACGTCACCATTAAGGGGGGCGGGTGCGTGTACGGCTGACAATGGCGGAACAGCCTCCCGACGTGTTCGAGTGGGCGCACTACGAACTACGATGGAGACTTCCGCGCCGCACAGCGCATCACCTCCTGCCGACCTCCAGTAAGCATTCGCTCCAGTTGGGAAGGCCAGACGTATCCTCATGGGGAACAACATGTCGTTCATCGGCCGTGACATGGCTGTCGACCTCGGGACCGCCAACACGCTGGTGTACGTCAGGGGCCGCGGCATCGTCCTCAACGAGCCGTCGGTCGTGGCCATCAACACCAACACCGGCGGCATCCTCGCGGTAGGTGCTGAGGCGAAGAAGATGATCGGGCGCACGCCCGGCAACATCGTCGCCGTACGGCCCCTGAAAGACGGCGTGATCGCCGATTTCGAGATCACCGAGCGGATGCTCCGCTACTTCATCCTCAAGATCCACAAGCGGCGCTATCTGGCCCGCCCGCGGGTCGTCGTGTGTGTCCCCTCCGGCATCACCGGAGTCGAGCGCCGCGCGGTCATCGAGGCCTCGACCCAGGCCGGCGCGCGCCAGGTCCACATCATCGAGGAACCGATGGCCGCCGCGATCGGGTCCGGCCTGCCGGTCCACGAGGCCACCGGCAACATGGTCGTGGACATCGGCGGCGGTACGACCGAGGTCGCGGTCATCTCGCTCGGCGGCATCGTCACCGCGCAGTCCATCCGGGTGGCCGGCGATGAACTCGACAACGCGATCATCCAGCACATCAAGAAGGAGTACAGCCTTCTGCTGGGCGAGCGCACCGCCGAGAGCATCAAGATCACCATCGGTTCGGCGTACGACCTCGAACAGGACGAGCACACCGAGATCCGCGGCCGTGACCTGGTCTCCGGCCTGCCGAAGACCGTCGTCATCTCGGCCGCCGAGGTCCGCAAGGCCATCGAGGAGCCGGTCAACTCCATCGTCGACGCGGTCAAGACGACGCTCGACAAGTGCCCGCCGGAGCTGTCCGGTGACGTCATGGACCGCGGCATCGTGCTCACCGGAGGCGGCGCCCTGCTCCGCGGCCTCGACGAGCGGCTGCGCCGCGAGACCGGCATGCCCATCCACATCGCCGAGGACCCGCTCGACTCCGTCGCGCTCGGTTCCGGCAAGTGCGTCGAGGAGTTCGAGGCGCTCCAGCAGGTTCTCGACTCCCAGCCGCGCAGGTAGCACGGTCCGGGTCCCGATCCGCGCCGCGGCCGTCGAGCGGCGTCCGCGGCGGTCGGGAACCCTGGCGACCGCGGCCGGTCCGTCCGGCGGATCGCTGATATACAGGCACAACATCCCGACAGACACGGTGCGCTGACGCTTCACCTCTCCACCGTCATATCAAGGCACAACGCTCAACTCCCGAACGAGACCGGCGGGGCCCGCAGCCGGCCGGTCCTACGAGGAAGGACACGGCCGCCGCACGTGAGGGACACACGAGAGAGCCGGCTGCTGCTGGTGCTGCTGGTCGCGATCGCGTTCGCGCTGATCACGGTCGATATCCGCGGCGGCGAACAGTCCCCGCTCGATGGTGCCCGGCAAGCCGCCGCCTCCGCCTTCGGCCCGGTCGAAAGCGGCGTCGCCCGCGTCGTCAGCCCGGTCGGCAACGCCGTCGGTGCCGTGCGGGACTCCGGCAGACGGCACGACCGGATCAGCAAGCTGGAGCACGACAACGAGGCGCTGAAGGCCAAGCTCGGCTCCTCCGACCGGAACCGCAGCCGCGCCGCCCAGCTCGACAAGATCCTCAAGACCGCGGGCACCGGCCAGTACGGCATCAAGGGCGCCCAGGTCATCGCCATCGGCTCGGCCCAGGGCTTCTCCTGGACCGTCACCATCGACGCCGGCCGCCGTGACGGCATCGCCCGCGACATGACCGTGCTCAACGGCGACGGTCTGGTCGGCCGGGTCACCACCGTCGGCGCCGACACCTCGACCGTCCTGCTGGCCGCCGACCCCGACTTCACCGTCGGCACCCGCATGGAGAAGACCAACGAGATCGGCTTCGCCAATGGGCAGGGCGTCGGCTCGCTGCGCGTCCAGCTCCTCAACGGCAAGGCCAACATCAAGCGGGGCGACCGCCTGGTCACCTTCGGCTCCAGCAAGGACAAGCCGTTCGTGCCCGGCGTGCCCGTCGGCAAGGTCGTCAAGGTCGAGCCGTCCAACGGCGATCTGACCCGCGCCCTCCAGGTCCGGCCCTATGTCGCCTTCTCCCAGCTCGACATCGTCGGCGTAGTCGTCGCACCGCCCCGCCAGGATCCGCGTGACACCGTCCTGCCGCCGGCGCCCGCGAAGCCGAAGCCGACGCCGACGGTCACCGTCACGGCCACCCCCTCCGCGAGCGCTTCTCCCAGGAGCTGACCGATGCGCATCAACCGGATCCTGCTCGCGGCCCCGCTGGTGGTCGTCGCCCTCGTCATCCAGGTCACCATGCTGGCCAGACTTCAACTTCCCGGTGCCGTACCGGACCTGCTGCTGCTCGTCGTGGTCGGGCTGGCGTTGGTCTACGGCCATGTCGGTGGTGCGCTGGTCGGGTTCTTCGCCGGGCTGCTGGCCGACCTCGCCCCGCCCTCCGACCACGCCATCGGCCGCTATGCGCTGGTGCTCTGCGTCATCGGCTATGCCGCGGGCCTGACCAAGCCGGACTCGGGCCGGCACCGCTCGGCGACGCTGCCGCTGATCGTCGTCCTCGGTGCCGCCGTCGGCTCGACGCTGATGTACGCCGGCGTCGGCGCGCTGGTCGGTGACACCGCCGCCCGCCACGTCGGCATCGTCGGACTGCTGCTCAGCGCGACCCTCTACGACCTGCTGCTGGCCCCCTTCACCGTTCCCCTGGTGATGGCACTGGCACGGAGAACGGAGCACGATCCGCTGGCCGGCGAGGGCTCCGGCAGCCCGAGCGGTGTGGCCGGCGGCCGGGACTCCGGGTACGGCTGGCTCACCACCGGTACGGGACTCAAGGCCAGCCGCGGCGCCATGAAATCCCTGCGCACGGGGACGGGCATCGGCAGCCAGCGCGGCAGTCTGCTCGGCAAGTCGGCCCGCGACAAGGTGGGCCGCATCAAGGGGGTCAAGCGACTGTGACGCCCTTCCCTCTCCCGACCACCACCTCTCGTGGAGGCGCCGCGCGCCATGAGTAATCTCCCGGAAACCCGGACCTCCCGGGTCAGCGTCCGGCTCATCGCGATCCAGATCCTGGTCTTCTCCCTGCTGCTCACCCTCGGCGGCCGGCTCTGGTATCTGCAGATCCGCAACGGCCAGGAGTACGCCACGGAGGCGAAGAACAACCACGTCCAGCAGGTCATCGAGCCCGCCACCCGCGGCTCCATCCTCGATGCGCGCGGGGTGCCGCTGGCCGACAACCAGACCCGTCTGGTCGTCTCCGCGAGCCGTACCGAGCTGCTGAAGATGAAGGACGACGGCAAGGCCGTCCTCGGCCGGCTGGCCAACGTGCTCGGCATGTCCGAGAAGGAGATCCGCAACAAGGTCCGGCTGTGTGACTCCAAGACCCCGCAGCCCTGCTGGAACGGTTCGCCGTACCAGCCGATCCCGATCACCGACGAGGCCACCACCCAGCAGGCCCTCCAGATCCGCGAGCGCTCCGAGGCCTTCCCCGGCATCAGCGCCGAGCCCACCGCCGTCCGCCGCTACGCCGCTCCCGGCAACGCCAACACCGCCCAGGTGCTCGGCTACCTCTCGCCGGTGACCGACGGGGAGATCAACAAGGCCAAGAACACCAGCTCGCCGTTCCTGCGCTCCGACCAGATCGGCCGGTCCGGTCTGGAGCGTACGTACGACAGCTCGCTGCGCGGCAAGGCCGCCGTCACCCGCTATGAGGTCGACAACCTCGGCCGGGTCATCGGCCAGGCCAACAGCGAGAAGGGTCAGGGCGGTTCGAGCGTCGTCACCAGCATCGACGCGAGGGTGCAGGCCATAGCGGAGAAGCAGCTCGAACAGGCCATGAAGGACGCCCGCAAGGTGCACGACAAGAACACCGGCACCAACTACAAGGCCGACTCGGGCGCCGTCGTCGTGATGGAAGCCAAGACCGGCCGGGTGGTGGCCATGGCCTCCAACCCCAACTACGACCCCAACGCCTGGGTCGGCGGCATCTCCGGCAAGGACTACGCCCACCTCACCGGCAAGGGCTCCAACTACCCGCTGCTGAACCGCGCCATCCAGGGACAGGCCGCCCCCGGCTCGATCTTCAAGGTCATCTCGACCACGGCCGCGATCAACGCGGGCTATGACTTCAACGGCCACTACCCCTGCACCAGCTCGTACAGCATCGGCGGCCAGGTCTTCAAGAACTTCGAGGGGGAGGGCCACGGCGACATCAGCCTGGGCCGGGCGCTGGAGGTCTCCTGCGACACCGTCTTCTACCGGCTCTCGCACGAGGAGTGGAAGAAGGACGGCGGGGACAAGCCCAAGAAGGACCCCAACGACTGGTTCTACAGGACCGCCCACCAGTTCGGTCTCGGCAAGGAGACCGGCATCGACCTTCCCAACGAGGTCACCGGCCGGGTCCCCGACCGCAAGTGGAAGAACGCCTTCTGGAAGGCCAACAAGGCCGGCTGGTGCGAGCAGGCCAAGGCCTGGCCCAAGAAGAAGGACTTCGGCACCAAGCTCGCCCGTGAGGGCTGCCTCGAAGGCATGAAGCTGCACGCCTACGACTCCATCAACTACGCCATCGGACAGGGCGACACCCTCGTCACACCGATCCAGATGGCGGCCATCTACGGCGCGATCAGCAACGGCGGCACGCTCTACAACCCGACCGTCGGCAAGGCCATCGTCAGCCCCGACGGCAAGAGGGTGCAGCGGATCGAGCCCAAGTCGCACGGCAAGCTGCCCGACTCCCCCAAGACGCTCCGGCAGATCGATTCCGCGCTGGCGGGTGTGGCCACCCGCGGTACCGCCGCATGGCGCTTCCAGGGCTGGCCGCAGGACAAGATCCCGATGCACGCCAAGACCGGTACCGCCGAGGTCTACGGGAAGCAGACCACCTCGTGGTTCGCGACGTACACCAAGGACTACACGATCGTCATGACGATCGCCCAGGGTGGTACCGGCTCCGGTGCCTCCGGTCCGGCCGTACGCAACATCTACAACGCCCTGTACGGAGTCGACGAGAAGGGAGGGATCAACCCGAAGGCCGCCCTGTTGCCGAAGCCCCAGGGCTCGCTCCCCAAGATCGAGGGTGACGGGAGCATCCAGGCTCAGCCCATCAAGCCGTATGTCCTGCCGTCGCCGTCCGCATCGGAGAGCCCACAGTGACGACCAGCCATACCTCCCGGGCGTTCTCGATCCGGCGCTACACCCCCGAGCTCGGTACCTGGGGCAAGCTGACGGCGCGCGATTCGGTGCTGCGCAAGCTGGACTGGATGCTGCTGCTGTCCTGCCTGGTGCTGTCGCTGATGGGTTCGATTCTGGTCTTCTCCGCCACCCGCAACCGCACCGAGCTCAACCACGGCGACGAGTATTATTACTTCCTGCACCATCTGCTCAATCTCGGCATCGGCCTGACGCTGGCCGCCGGCACGATCTGGCTCGGGCACCGCACGCTCCGCGGCGCGGTCCCGATCCTGTACGCCCTGTCGGTCGTGCTGGCGCTGCTGGTGCTGACGCCGCTGGGCGCCACCATCAACGGCTCGCGTTCCTGGCTGGCGATCCCCGGCGGCTTCTCGCTCCAGCCCGCCGAGTTCGCGAAGATCACCATCACGCTCGGCATGGCGATGATCCTGGCGTCCCGGGTCGACGCGGGGGACCGCCCGCACCCCGGTCACCGCACCGTCGTCCAGGCCCTCGGCCTGGCCGCCGTTCCCGTCGGCGTGATCATGCTGATGCCCGACCTCGGCTCGGTCATGGTGCTCGGCGCCGTCATCCTGGGCGTACTGCTCTCCTCCGGTGCCTCCAACCGCTGGATCCTCGGGCTGGTCGGCACCGGCGTCGTGGGCTGTGTCGCCATCTGGCAGCTCGGTCTGCTGGACGCCTACCAGATCGCCCGGTTCGCCGCGTTCGCCAACCCGAGCCTCGACCCGGCCGGTGTCGGCTACAACACCAACCAGGCCCGGATCGCGATCGGCGGCGGCGGACTGACCGGCTCCGGCCTCTTCCACGGCAGCCAGACCACCGGCCAGTTCGTCCCCGAACAGCAGACGGACTTCATCTTCACCGTCGCCGGTGAGGAGCTCGGCTTCCTGGGTGCGGGCCTGATCATCGTGCTGCTCGGTGTCGTCCTGTGGCGCGCCTGCCGGATCGCGCGCGAGTCCACCGAGCTCTACGGCACGATCGTCGCCGCCGGCATCATCGCGTGGTTCGCCTTCCAGGCCTTCGAGAACGTCGGTATGACCCTCGGCATCATGCCTGTCACCGGCCTTCCCCTGCCGTTCGTCTCCTACGGCGGCACTTCCATGTTCGCGGTCTGGATCGCGATCGGGCTGCTCCAGTCGATCCGTGTACAGCGCCCCCTGTCGGCCTCGCGCTGACGCCGCGTCACTGCCCCAGGCGCAGCTCGAACCACAGCGAGGTGGACCTGGGCAGGCCCGTGAACGGCGCCGTGCCCCAGTCGTCGGCGAGGCGGTCGGCCAGCAGCAGCCCGTAATCGTCCGGCTGCTCGCCGGCCGCCGGCGCCGGCGACGGAATCCGGGCCTGCGCCTCGTCGTGCACGCTGATCCGCAGTCCGTGTCCCGCGGTCAGCATCCGCAGCAGGATGTCCGTGGACCCCGGTGTGTGCAGATGGGCGCGGGTCACCGCCTCCGAGGTGAGCAGCACGGCGGTGTCGAGGAGCGGGGCGAGCGCTGTGCGGCGGAGCACGGCGCGGACGAAATCGCGGGCGGCCTTCGGGGCGACGGGTGTGCTCGGTGCGGTCAGGACGTACGGGCGGGCGCCTGACGAGACGCGGATGGGTGTCCGGGCGACGGGTGCGGTTGGGGGGTGCACGGATGTCTCCCTCCCCGAAGGGGTCGAGCGAGCGCCTGTTGCACTCTGCGTATTCACTTCGTCACACACGGTAAGTCATGTTGCACGGCGTGTGCTACCACTGCTCCGGATCCCGCCTCGTGGCAGCTCTCCGGGGCGGGTGGGTGGCCCCGGGCGGAGTGCGTGGCTAGCCTCGATGCATGGCGGACACCGTGCGGGAGATCGAACGGAAGTACGAGGTCGACGACGACGTGCAGCTGCCCGACCTGACCGGTGTCGGCCGGGTCGCCACCGTGGTGGAGGCGGGTGTCGAGGATCTTGACGCCCTCTATTACGACACTCCTGACCAGCGCCTCGCCGCCGACCGCATCACGCTGCGCAGGCGCACCGGCGGCAAGGATGCGGGCTGGCATCTGAAGCTGCCGGTCGCGCCGGGTGTACGCGACGAAGTGCGGGCGCCGCTGTCCGACAGGCCGCCCCGGGAGCTGATCGCGCTCGTCCGGTCACGCGTGCTGGACCAGGAGCTGGTCCCCCTCGTACGGCTGCGGACGCGGCGTACGGTCCGGGTGCTGCAGGACTCCGCGGGCGCACCGCTTGTGGAGCTGGCGGTGGACGAGGTGCACGCGCAGCGGGCGGCGGAGGCCGGAACGGGGCCGAGCGAGGCCCACTGGCGCGAGATCGAGGCGGAGCTGGTCGGGGGCGACGACACCGCACTGCTGGACGAGATCGGCCGGGCGCTGGTCGCGGCAGGGGCGCACCCCGCCTCGTCGGAGTCGAAGCTGGCACGGGCGCTGGCCGAGACGGGCCTGGCGCGCGACCGGCCCGCACTCCCCGGCGCGGGACAGGATGAGCGGCGCCCCCGAGGCTCCGGCGAGCGCGGGGGCAAGGGCAAGCGCGGGGGCAAGGGCAAGGGGGCCGGGAAGAAGGGGCCCACCGCCGGAGACGTGGTGCTCCGCTATGTCCGTGAGCAGGTGCGGGTGATCATCGAGCTGGATCCGGCGGTACGGCGGGATCTGCCCGACTCGGTGCACCAGATGCGGGTCGCCACCCGCCGGCTGCGCAGCGCCTTCCGCTCGTACACGAAGGTGCTCGACCGCGGCGTCACCCTGCCCATCGCCCTGGAACTCAAGTGGCTGGCGGCGGAGTTGGGGGTGGACCGGGACCGCGAGGTGCTGACCGCGCGGCTGTATGACGCGCTGGCCGAGGTGCCCCGGACGCTACGGCTGGGCCCGGTGGCCGCCCGGCTGCGCATCTGGTCCGAGCGCCGCCGGACCGGCTCGCGGCGGGAGGTGCTCTCCGTATTGGACGGCCCCCGCTATCTGGCGCTGCTGAAGACCCTGCACGGTCTCCTGGAGGCGCCGCCGCTGCTCCCGGCCGCCGGCCGGCCGGCGCCCGACGTGATGGCCAAGGCCGTGCTGAAGGACTACCGGCGGCTGGCCCGCCGTGTGGAGGCCGCGCTGGCGGCACCGGCCGGGCGGGAGCGGGACGAGGCGCTGCACGGCGCCCGCAAGGCCGCCAAGCGGACGCGGTACGCGGCGGAGGCCGCCCGTCCGGCGCTCGGCAGGCCGGCGAAGAAGTTCGCCAAGCGGATCAAGCGGGTCCAGCAGCTGCTGGGCGACCACCAGGACAGCGTGGTGGCGCGCGGCGCGCTGCGCGAACTGGCCGTCCAGGCACACAAGGCCGGTGAGGGCGGCTTCACCTTCGGCCTGCTCTACGGGCGCGAGGAGGCCCGGGCGGCCGACCGGGAACGGGAACTGCCGGGCCTGTGGAAGAAGATCTCGCGGCGCAAGCACCTGGCCGCGCTCCGACCGTGACCGGCCGTACGGGCCGCCGGTCGTCCGGCCGGCGCACCGCGGCCCGGCAGACGCGGCGGTGACCCGCCCCGGGGCGCGTGCGCAGTGCGCCGGCCCCTGTACTCCCCGCCGCCGCGGGGTATCCGGTCACCGTCCGAGGGGGTGGCTCCGAGCGGTTACGCTTGAGAGTCGCCCCCGCCAGCTCACGAAGGTTCGAGATGTCTGCCGAGTCGGTCTTCCCACAGCTCGAGGCCCTGCTCCCGCATGTGCAGAAGCCCATTCAGTACGTCGGCGGTGAGCTGAACTCCACCGTCAAGGACTGGGATTCCTGTGACGTGCGGTGGTCGCTCATGTACCCGGACGCCTACGAGGTCGGTCTGCCCAACCAGGGCGTCATGATCCTCTACGAGGTCCTCAACGAACGCGAGGGCGTGCTGGCCGAGCGCACGTACAGCGTGTGGCCCGACCTCGAAGCGCTGATGCGTGAGCACCACGTCCCGCAGTTCACGGTCGACGCGCACCGCCCCGTCGGCGCCTTCGACGTGCTCGGTGTCTCCTTCTCGACCGAGCTGGGGTACACCAACCTCCTCACCGCCCTGGACCTCGCCGGTATCCCGATGGAGTCCAAGGACCGCACGGAGGACCACCCGATCATCCTCGCGGGCGGCCACGCGGCCTTCAACCCCGAACCGATCGCGGACTTCCTGGACTGTGCGGTCGTGGGCGACGGCGAGCAGGCGGTGCTGGAGATCACCGAGATCATCCGCGCCTGGAAGGCCGAGGACCGGCCCGGTGGGCGCGATGAGCTGCTGCTCCGCCTGGCGAAGACCGGCAGCGTGTACGTCCCCAGGTTCTACGACGTGGAGTATCTGGCCGACGGCCGGATCTCCCGCGTCGTGCCGAACCGCTCCGGCGTCCCGTGGCGGGTGTCCAAGCACACCGTCATGGACCTGGACGAATGGCCCTACCCCAAGCAGCCGCTCGTTCCCCTGGCCGAGACCGTCCATGAGCGGATGTCGGTCGAGATCTTCCGCGGCTGCACCCGCGGCTGCCGTTTCTGCCAGGCCGGCATGATCACGCGCCCTGTACGGGAGCGAAGCATCACCGGCATCGGCGACATGGTGGACAAGGGGCTGAAGGCCACGGGATTCGAGGAGGTCGGCCTGCTGTCGCTGTCCTCCGCGGACCACACCGAGATCGGCGACCTCGCGAAGGGGCTCGCCGACCGGTACGAGGAAGACAAGATCGGTCTGTCGCTGCCGTCGACCCGTGTCGACGCCTTCAACGTCGACCTTGCCAACGAGCTGACGCGCAACGGCCGTCGCTCCGGTCTGACCTTTGCGCCCGAGGGCGGCTCGGAGCGGATGCGCAAGGTCATCAACAAGATGGTCTCCGAAGAGGACTTGATCAGGACCGTCTCCACGGCCTACGGCAACGGCTGGCGGCAGGTGAAGCTCTACTTCATGTGCGGCCTGCCGACCGAGACCGACGAGGACGTGCTCCAGATCGGCGACATGGCGGTCAAGGTCATCGCCGAGGGCCGCAAGGTCTCCGGGCAGAACGACATCCGCTGCACGGTCTCCATCGGCGGCTTCGTCCCCAAGCCGCACACCCCGTTCCAGTGGGCGCCGCAGCTGTCGGCGGAGGAGACGGACGCCCGTCTCGAAAAGCTCCGGGACAAGATCCGCGGCGACAAGAAGTACGGCCGCTCCATCGGCTTCCGCTACCACGACGGCAAGCCCGGCATCGTCGAGGGCCTGCTCTCGCGCGGTGACCGCCGCATCGGCTCGGTCATCCGCGCCGTCTACGAGGGCGGCGGCCGCTTCGACGGCTGGCGCGAGCACTTCTCCTACGACCGCTGGATGAAGGCCGCCGAGGAGACGCTGCCCGCCTTCGGCGTGGACGTCGCCTGGTACACCACCCGTGAGCGGGAGTACGAGGAGGTCCTGCCTTGGGACCACCTGGACTCCGGTCTCGACAAGGACTGGCTCTGGGAGGACTGGCAGGACTCGCTCGACGAGACCGAGGTCGAGGACTGCCGCTGGACCCCGTGCTTCGACTGCGGCGTCTGCCCGCAGATGGACACCGAGATCCAGATCGGTCCGACCGGCAAGAAGCTGCTGCCGCTGACCGTCGTCAAGTAGCGCCTGCCGTACGCCTCTTCGGCCCGGCCCCGCACCCCGCGGTGGCCGGGCCGTGGCATGCTCCCGCACAATGAGGCGATGCCGCCGCAACTCGTCGCGCCCACCCTCGCCGTCCATGCCTCGTTCCTCGCCGCGATGGACGAGTTCCGTGCCGAGGGCGTGGAATCCGTGCCGCACTCCGGCCTGGCCCGCGAGCTGACGACCTGGCGCAGCCGCTGGCCGACCGCCGAAGGCTTCGCCGTCTACGTCGAGTTGGCCGGCGGTGTGCAGCGCGATCCACGCGTCGACGGTGTGGTCCCCATGACCACACGCTGGTGGGTGGCCGGGGACACCTACCTGGGGCGGGTCACCATCCGCCACCACCTCACCCCCTCCCTCCTCAGCTGGGGCGGCCACATCGGCTAAGCCGTACGACCCGGCGCCCGCCGCCGCGGCCACGCCACCGCGATACTGCGCGCCGCGCTGCCGGTCGCCCACCACGAGCTGGGCATCGACCCGGTGTTGGTCACCTGCGATGACACCAACACCGGCTCGCGTAGGGTCATCGAGGCCTGCGGCGGGGTCTTCGAGGACCAGCGCGACGAGAAGCTGCGCTACTGGATCTCCGCGGGAACCGCCGCCTCACAGCGGCCGCACCGGCCCGTCTGAGGCGCCGGGGCAGGCAGGACAAGGACAGAAACGCAGGGGGAGATGCAGGATGGAGCCCACTGACAAGGACCGGCGGGTGCCCGCCCGTTACGAGCCGGGCGAGGGCTGTGTGACCATGGTCGTCCGGCTGCCGCTACGGATCGTGGTGCTGGTGCTCCTGGTGCCGGTGCGCCTGGTGTGGGATGCACTGACCGCCGCCGGCCGTGCGCTGCAGCGGAGCGTGCTGCGTCCCCTCGGCCGCGGCCTCGCCTGGCTGTGGCGCACCCTCGTGGCCGTCCCGGCGGCGTGGGCCTGGCGCACGCTGATCGTGATCCCCGTGGCGTGGGCCTGGCGCACCCTCGTCGTGCTCCCGATCGGGTGGATCTGGCGCACGCTGGTCGTCGCCCCCCTGGTGTGGCTGTGGCGCGCCGTCCTCGCGCCGGCCGGCCGGGGAATCGGCGCGGCCCTGGCGTGGCTGGTGCGGTATCTGCTGGTGCTCCCCGCGCAGTGGCTGTACACGTATGTGCTGACGCCGGTCGGGCACGGCGTTGCCCGGGTGCTGCGCGGACTGGGGGCGGCCCTGCGGTGGCTGGGCCGCGCGTTGTTCGTATGGCCGTGGGTGGCCCTGTGGCGGTATGTGCTGGCACCCGTCGGCCGGGGGATCGGCACGGCCCTGGCGTGGCTGGTGCGGTGTCTGCTGGTGCTCCCCGCCCAGTGGCTGTACGCATATGTGCTGACGCCGGCCGGGCGCGGCCTCGCCCGGCTGGTACGCGGTATCGGCACCGTTCTCGCCACGCTCTTCCGGTGGCTCGTGGTCGTGCCGCTGGTCGCCCTGTGGCGGTATGTGCTGGCGCCGGCCGGGCGGCTGCTGGCCGCCGTGGTGACGGTGGTCGTGCGCGAGGTCGGGTCGGCGCTCGGGCACTGCTGGCGGGCCGCCGGGATCGTCTCCCGGGCCATCGGCCGGTTCCTCGGCACGCTGCTGCGCCGGCTCCTCGTCGAACCGGTCCGGTGGGCGTACCGCAACGTGCTCACCCCGCTCGGACACGGCATCCGGGACGGCATCTGGCGGCCGGTCCGGCAGGCGCTGCGCACCGCCCGCGAGACCGTGCGGCAGACCCGCGGGGAGATCCGGCGGGCGCTGTTCGGGGCGCCCGAGGAGCCCCGGCAGGCGGCCGATGCGCAGCCCCGCCGGGAACCGGAGGCTTCCCGGACACGTACTCTAGGTAGCAGTACGACCGCTCTCACGAAGGACTGAACGACACTGGGCAAGCGACAGCCCGAAGGCCCGCCGCCCGCACCGGCGGTGCAGCGCATCCGACTGCGCTACACCAAGCGCGGCCGCCTCCGGTTCACCAGCCACCGCGACTTCCAGCGCGCTTTCGAGCGGGCGCTGCGCCGCGCCGAGGTCCCCATGGCCTATTCGGCGGGCTTCACCCCGCACCCCAAGGTGTCGTACGCCAACGCCGCCCCGACCGGTACGGGCAGCGAGGCCGAGTATCTGGAGATCCAACTCGCTGAGCGCCGCGATCCGGACGCTCTGCGCACCCTTCTCGACGAGTCGCTTCCGGACGGGCTCGATGTGACCGACGCCGTCGAGGCACACACGAGTGGTCTGGCCGACCGGCTCCAGGCCTCGGTGTGGGAGATCCGCCTCGACGGGGTCGAGGCTCTGGCGGCCGAGCGCGCCGTCGAGGCGTTCCTCGCCGCCGAAGAAGTACAGGTCGAGCGGCGTACGAAAAACGGCATGCGGACCTTTGACGCGCGGGCCGCAGTGGCGCGTCTGGAGGCCGCCGACCACGACAGCGATAGGCCCGACGGCAAAGCCTGTGCGATACTGCGGCTGGTTGTTCGGCATCTGACACCTGCCGTTCGACCCGACGACGTCCTGTCCGGCCTCCGAGCTACGGCCGACCTGGCGCCGCCGGTCCCCGCAGCGGTGACCAGGCTGGCGCAGGGGCTGCTCGATGAGGAGTCCGGCGCGGTGACTGACCCGCTAGCGCCCGACCGCGACGCTGCCACGGCCGCCCCATCCACGGCCGCCGGGCTGAGTGCCGCGAAGGTGACGAGTGGGGCCTCCCCGGCAGCCGGGGAAGGTACTGCGTAGGACCGCCGTCGTCGCGTCGCCGATCAGCCAGGGAGCCACCCCGGTCCGGCAGACGCACTGACCAGGAGACTTTCGCCGGTCCCTGCCCTACGGGGATCGGCGAGCGAGACGACAGCTCCCGTGCGGCGCCCACGCCCCGGACAGCGGGACCGCGCTCATCACGCGGACCGCGGCCGGAATCAGGCGCGGCGCCCGGGAGCGTGACGGGAGAACCGCCCGCATGCTCGAGCCCATTGAGCCCACCAGCGCCACGCAGTCCCAGGACCGTGGTGCCGACGACAACCACTCACCCAGCGACACGCTGCCGCCACGCCGTCGGCGTCGTGCGGCATCCCGGCCGGCCGGTCCGCCGGTGGCCGACGGTGCCGCCGAAGCCGCGGTGGTGAGCACCGAAGCCGCTGACGCACCCGCGGCCGATCCGGCCCTCGACGAGGAAGCCACCGCATCCGCGGTCACCACCGGGGACGAGGCCAAGCCGGCCCGCACCCGCCGGCGCGCGACCCGTAAGGTCACCTCCCCGACCGGAGCTCCGCAGACCGGCGACGAGCCGGCTGAGGCACCCGCCGAACCCGCCGTCGAGGCATCCCCCGAGCCCGCCGTCGAGACGGCCGCCGCCGAGGAGCCGCAGGCCGAGGACGCCGCGCCGCGCCGCGGCCGCCGCCGGGCGACCCGCAAGGTGACCGCCCCCACCGGCTCCCCGCAGGCCGAGGCCGGCCAGGAGCCGGCCGCCGCCGAGGAGAGCGCGCCCGCCGCGCAGCCCGTCGAGGCCGCCCCGGCCGCCGCCGAGGAGACCGAGGACGCCGCACCGCGCCGTTCCCGTCGCCGGGCGACCCGTAAGTCCACGGCCCCGGCCGGCGCCCCGCAGGTGAGCGCCGCCGACGAGGCCGTCGCCGAGAGCGCCGAGCAGGCCGCCCCCGCCGCCGAGGAGGAGGCCCCGGCCCCCGCGGAGGACGCCAAGCCGGCCCGCGCGCGCCGCCGTGCCACCCGTAAGGTCACCGCGCCCTCGGGTGCGCCGGAGGCCGCAGAGGAAGCCGCGGAGCCGGAAGCCGAGCAGGCGCCGGCCGCCGAGGCCGAGACGGCCGAGGCCCCCCGCCGCCGGGGGCGCCGCCGTGGCGAGCGTGCCGCCGAGCCCGCTGCCGAGGCGCCGCGCGCCGAGGAGGAGCCCGCCCAGGAGGCGCCGCAGCGCGGCCGCCGCCGGGCGCAGCGGCCGCCGACCGCCGTCTTCCAGGCGCCGGTCTTCACCGAGCCGATGTTCCAGACGCCGGAGAGCGCGGCCGCCGCCCATGCCGCGGCCCGCCAGGAGGAGACCACGGCCGAGCCCGAGCAGGTCGTGGAGGAGCAGCCCGCCGCCGGTGCGCGCCGCCGTCGCCGTCGTGGCGCCCCGGCCGAGCCCGAGCAGGTGTCCGCCGCCCCCGTCGAGGAGCCGGCGGCCGAAGAAGCCGAAGAAGCCGAAGAAGCGGCCGAGCCGGAGGCCGAGCAGGCCGAGGGCGACCACGGCGAGGACGAGTCCGCCGACCGCCCCTCGCGCCGCCGCCGCCGTGGTGGCCGTCGCCGCCGTCGCGGTGAGTCCGCCGAGGGCGGCGAGGAGCAGCCCGCCGAGGGCCGCGGTGCCGAGGAGCGGGAGAGCGCGCAGGCCGAGGCCGAGGAGGCCGACGAGCAGGAGGCGCAGGAGGAGTCCGACGAGCAGTCGGGCGGCTCCAGCAGCAGCCGCCGTCGTCGCCGCCGGCGCCGTCGCACCGGTGACGCCGGTGAGGGCGAGAGCGGAGGCGGGGACGACCCGGAGCGTACGGTCGTCAAGGTCCGCGAGCCCCGCAAGAAGGACGAGGGCACCAGCGCCGACGAGGTGCAGTCGATCAAGGGGTCGACGCGCCTGGAGGCCAAGAAGCAGCGCCGCCGGGAGGGCCGCGAGCAGGGCCGCCGCCGGGTGCCGATCATCACCGAGGCGGAGTTCCTCGCGCGCCGCGAGGCCGTCGAGCGGGTGATGGTCGTCCGCCAGAGCGGCGAGCGCACGCAGATCGGCGTCCTTGAGGACAACGTGCTCGTGGAGCACTTCGTCAACAAGGAGCAGGCGACCTCGTACGTCGGCAATGTCTACCTCGGCAAGGTGCAGAACGTCCTGCCGTCGATGGAGGCCGCCTTCGTCGACATCGGCAAGGGCCGCAACGCCGTGCTGTACGCCGGTGAGGTCAACTTCGAGGCGCTCGGCATGTCCAACGGCCCGCGCCGCATCGAGACCGCGCTGAAGTCCGGCCAGTCCGTGCTGGTGCAGGTCACCAAGGACCCGATCGGCCACAAGGGCGCCCGGCTCACCAGCCAGGTCTCGCTCCCCGGCCGTTACCTGGTCTATGTGCCCGAGGGCTCGATGACCGGTATCAGCCGCAAGCTCCCCGACACCGAGCGGGCGCGGCTGAAGCAGATCCTCAAGAAGATCGTCCCCGAGGACGCGGGCGTCATCGTCCGCACCGCCGCCGAGGGCGCGAGCGAGGACGAGCTGGCGCGCGACGTCCAGCGGCTGCAGGCGCAGTGGGAAGAGATCCAGAAGAAGGCCAAGAGCGGCGGCAGCTCCAACGCGCCGAGCCTGCTCTACGGCGAGCCGGACATGACCGTCCGGGTCGTCCGCGACATCTTCAACGAGGACTTCTCCAAGGTCATCGTCAGCGGTGACGAGGCGTGGGAGACCATCCACGGCTATGTCGCGCACGTCGCCCCGGACCTCACCGACCGGCTGCAGAAGTGGACTTCGGACGTCGATGTCTTCGCGACGTACCGCATCGACGAGCAGCTGATGAAGGCGCTGGACCGCAAGGTCTGGCTGCCCAGCGGTGGTTCGCTGGTGATCGACAAGACCGAAGCGATGGTCGTGATCGACGTCAACACCGGGAAGTTCACCGGTCAGGGCGGCAATCTCGAGGAGACGGTCACCAGGAACAACCTGGAGGCGGCCGAGGAGATCGTGCGCCAGCTGCGGCTGCGCGACCTCGGCGGCATCGTCGTCATCGACTTCATCGACATGGTGCTGGAGTCCAACCGGGATCTGGTGCTGCGGCGGATGCTGGAGTGCCTGGGCCGGGACCGTACGAAGCACCAGGTCGCCGAAGTCACCTCGCTCGGACTGGTCCAGATGACCCGTAAGCGGGTCGGCCAGGGCCTGCTGGAGTCCTTCTCCGAGTCGTGTGTGCACTGCAACGGCCGCGGCGTCATCGTCCACATGGACCAGCCGACGGCGGTCGGCGGCGGTGGCAAGCGCAAGAAGAAGGGCAAGGGCGCCCAGCCCGAGCCGCATGTCCACGAGGCCGAGGCCGTCGAGCCGACGCCGGACGGTGGCGCCCCGGAGCTGGAGCCCGCCCCCGTGACGGAGGCCGAGCTGCAGCCCGCGGTGGACGGGACCGACGAATGGTTCAGCAGCCCCGCCGAGGCCGAGGCGGCCGCCGGACGCGGCCGTGGCCGTCGCCGGGCGAGCCGTAAGGCGTCCGCTCCTGCGGGTGCTCCCAAGGCTGCCGAGGAGGCCGCCGCGATCGTGGTGCCGGCCGAGCCGGCACCGTCGGCCGAGCCGGAGACGGCCCCGGAGCCGGTCGCCGAGGCGCCCGCCGCGGAGCCCGCACCGGCCCGTCCGCGCCGTCGGGCGACCCGTAAGGCGACCGCTCCCGCGGGTGCCCCCAAGGCTGCCGAGGAGGCCGCCGCGATCGTGGTGCAGGCCGAGCCGGCCGAGGTCACGGAGCCCGCCGAGGGCGCCGAGGCGGAGGCGGAGCCCGCCGCCAAGAAGACCGCGAAGAAGGCGACGGCCAAGAAGGCCGCAGCCAAGAAGACCGCGGCGAAGAAGACCACGGCCAAGAAGACGGCGGCGAAGACCACCACCGCCAAGAAGGCCACGGCGAAGAAGACCACCACGAAGAAGGCGGCTCCGAAGAAGACGACGAAGGCGGCGGCCAAGAAGACCGCTGCCGCCGAGCAGGCCTCGGTGGCGTCGGTGTCGGCTTCCACGGAGGACTGAGCAGCAGGGCCGTGCCCCGGGCCGTCAGCGGTCCGGGGCCGGTTTGACCCCCTGGTCAAGGCCCCGTAACCTTGACCGTCGGTGTCTGTGACACCAAACCCCTGAGCAAACACCTCTCGGTCCGCCGAGGGAGGCCGCTCGTCCACTCGGATTCCACGGGCCCTATCCCGAGCCCGTGTGAGCGGCTGGCATCAGAGGATCCGTTCCTAGCGAAAGAGAGTTCCGCGTGTACGCGATCGTGCGCACCGGCGGACGCCAGCAGAAGGTTGCTGTTGGCGACGTCATCGAGGTTGACCGCATTTCCACCAGCAAGGTCGGCGACACCGTCGAGCTCTCCACGCTGCTGGTCGTCGACGGTGACGCGGTGACCAGCGACCCGTGGGTCCTGGCCGGCGTGAAGGTCCAGGGCGAGGTCGTGGACCACCACAAGGGCGACAAGATCCGGATCCAGAAGTACAAGAACAAGACCGGTTACAAGAAGCGGATCGGCCACCGCCAGCTCCACACGGCGCTGAAGATCACCGGCATCGACGCTCCGGCGAAGTAAGGGACTGAGGAGACATGGCACACAAGAAGGGCGCATCGTCCACTCGGAACGGTCGCGACTCCAATGCTCAGCGGCTCGGCGTGAAGCGCTTCGGCGGTCAGGCCGTCCTCGCCGGTGAGATCCTGGTCCGCCAGCGTGGCACCCACTTCCACCCGGGCTCGGGCGTCGGCCGTGGCGGCGACGACACCCTGTTCGCCCTGGCTGCCGGTGCGGTGCAGTTCGGCACCCACCGTGGCCGCAAGGTCGTGAACATCGTCCCGGTCGCCGAGTAATTCCGGCCTGACCGAGCGATAGCTCAGCATCAGCATCACTCAGGGGCGGACCGCCTTTTCCCGCGAGAGCGGGAAGGCCGGTCCGCCCTTGCGTGTTAGTACAGAGACATTCGCGCAGTACAGCGACATACCCGTAGTTATCTGGAGGCACCCCCACCATGACCACCTTCGTGGACCGCGTCGAGCTGCACGTCGCCGCGGGTAACGGAGGCCACGGCGTGGCCTCCGTGATGCGGGAGAAGTTCAAACCGTTGGGCGGCCCGGACGGCGGCAACGGCGGCCGTGGCGGTGACGTGATCCTGGTCGTCGACCAGGACGTCACGACGCTTCTCGAATACCACCACCACCCGCACCGCAAGGCCACCAACGGCCAGCCGGGCGCGGGCGACAACCGCTCCGGCAAGAACGGCGAGGACCTGGTCCTGCCGGTCCCCGACGGCACCGTCGTCCTGGACCGCGCGGGCAATGTGGTCGCCGACCTCGTCGGCCAGGGCACCACCTTCATCGCCGGCCAGGGCGGCCGCGGCGGCCTCGGCAACGCCGCGCTGGCTTCTGCCCGCCGCAAGGCCCCCGGTTTCGCGCTGCTCGGCGAGCCCGGTGAGGCCCGCGACATCGTGCTGGAGCTCAAGACCGTCGCGGACGTCGCACTGGTCGGCTACCCGAGCGCCGGCAAGTCCTCGTTGATCTCGGTGCTCTCCGCCGCCAAGCCCAAGATCGCCGACTACCCCTTCACCACCCTGGTGCCCAACCTCGGTGTGGTGACGGCCGGTTCGACCGTCTACACGATCGCGGACGTCCCCGGCCTGATCCCCGGCGCGAGCCAGGGCAAGGGCCTGGGCCTGGAGTTCCTGCGGCATGTCGAGCGCTGTGAGGTGCTCGTCCACGTCCTGGACACCGCGACCCTGGAGGCCGACCGTGACCCGGTCTCCGACCTCGACATCATCGAGGAGGAGCTCAAGCAGTACGGCGGCCTGGAGAACCGGCCCCGGATGGTCGTCCTCAACAAGATCGACGTCCCGGACGGCAAGGATCTCGCCGACATCATCCGCCCCGACCTGGAAGAGCGCGGCTACCGCGTGTTCGAGGTCTCCGCGGTCGCCCACATGGGCCTGAAGGAGCTGTCCTTCGCGCTCGCCGACGTCGTCTCCAAGGCCCGCGCCGCCAAGCCCGTGCAGGAAGCCACCCGTATCGTCATCCGGCCCAAGGCCGTGGACGACGCCGGCTTCACGATCACGGAGGAGGGCGAGAACTTCTTCCGCGTGCGCGGCGAGAAGCCCGAGCGCTGGGTCCGTCAGACCGACTTCAACAACGACGAGGCCGTCGGCTACCTCGCCGACCGCCTCAACCGTCTCGGTGTCGAGGACGCGCTGCGCAAGGCAGGCGCGCACGCCGGCGACGGCATCGCCATCGGCCCCGAGGACAACGCGGTCGTCTTCGACTGGGAGCCGATGATGGCGGCCGGTGCCGAGATGCTGGGGCGGCGTGGCGAGGACCACCGCCTGGAGGCGCCCCGGCCGGCCGCGCAGCGCCGCCGGGACCGGGACGAGGCGCGGGACGAGGCCGACCAGGAGTACGACGGCTTCCGGCCCTTCTGACGGTCCGCGTGACCGAGCCGCCGGCGGTCCACGGCACGCCACAACGGGGAAGGCCCCCGGGAGGAGAACTCCCGGGGGCCTTCCCCGTTGTGGCTGCGCCGCGGCCGAAGCCGTGAGCGGCCCGCTGCGGCCTAGACGGCGGCCGTGGTGTCCGAGGCGCCGTTGGCCTCGTGCTCGGCCGTCTCGGAGGCGTCCACGTCCTCCTGCGAGCGCTGGCCGGGGATACCGGACAGCCGGTTCTCCATCCGGACGCGCCGCTCGTCGGCCTTCGCGGCCAGATCCAGCGCGGCCTGGTTGAAGCGGACCGACGACGGCGGGTCCGACGGGCCCAGCAGATGCTCCTTGAGCTCGGCCCGCTCCGCGGCCAGGGTGTCCTGCTCCGGGTTGCGGACCGCGTCGAGGAGACCGGCCACACCGTGCGCCTCGGGCGTGAGGATCGTCGCCGCCCGCACCGTCGGGAAGTTCGCCCGGAAGTCGTCCTCGCCCATCCCCGAGGTGTTGGCGACCGCGTACGGCTTCTCGCTGGTCAGGTAGTCGGAGACGACGCTGGAGACATCGCTGATCAGCACGTCGGCCTGGTTGAAGCAGCTGAAGATGCCGGGGCGGGCGGTGGTGATGATGCGGTGCTCCCACCGGGGGAAGGAGTTCCAGTACGCCGCCTCCCAGGCGGTGACGGCCGCTTCGACGGCGGCGGCACGGCCCTCCTCCGGGGTGCCCTGCAGCCGCATCCGCTCCAGCTCGTCCGCGCTCTTGCGGAACGCGGACGTGGTCAGCCCATTCAGCTCCTCGGAGCAGCGGGCCAGCTCGGCGGCGGCCTCCGGGCCGGTCTGCGCCCCGCTGCGCCGGGTGTTCGCCTCCGTGATCATCGCTTGGATACGGCTGTTGGCGGCGCCCGCACGCGGGTCCACGGAACCGGTCATCGGGTGCGGCTTGTACAGCAGTTGCACGTTCTCGTCGGCGAGCAGCTCGCGGACGATGTTCTCGCCCGCCAGGATCACCGAGGTGTTGCCCGGGTTGCCGTCCCAGCCCTCCCAGGTCGGGGCGTACAGCACGGTCGTCATCCGGTCGGCCGGGGCGCCCGTGTACGGCAGGATCGGGGCCAGCTGGGGCCGGCCGACCTCGACGACGTCCTTGTCCTCGACGCCGATGTCGGCGAGCTGGTAGCGGTCACGGGCCGCCGGGCCCGCCACCCACACCTCGTCGTACGCCTTCGCGTACGGGTTGCAGGAGGACAGCTTGTCGCTCTCGCCGTGGTTGGTGAAGGCGTGCTTGATGGAGGGGATCCGCAGGATCTGCGAGGTCTTGCCGGAGTTCGCCGGGTGCAGCAGGACCTTGAGCGTGGAGTGCTCCAGACGCATCAGGTTGGCGACCTTGGGGATGCAGACGATCGGCACGTCCGTGGCCTCGATCTTCTGCACCATGAAGCGCTCGCGGAGCACGATGATCGGGTTGCCGTCCAGGGCGGCCAGGGTGCTCAGCCACATGTTGGCCTGATAGGCGGAGGAGGAGCCGCCGGAGAAGTACATGCCGACCGTGGGCCGGTACTCGGCCAGCCAGTTGTCCAGCCACTCCAGGGCCTGCTTCTCGCTGGCCACCCTCCTCTTGGGCAGCAGCCAGGTGCCCAGGTAGAGGGTGCCGCCGGCGGACAGGGTCAGGGAGACGGTCAGGCCGATGCCGCCCCAGTACGCGTCCGTGGTGATCGAGGTGAGCATCATGCCGACCGTGGTGGGCACGGAGAAGCGCAGCAGCCGGCGACCGGTCTGGCGGGAGAGGATGCGCGGCGGGGCGTCGGACAGCCGCAGTGCGCTCGCATCGATGTTGCGGGTCACGAACGGCAGGCTGCGGGTCCTGCGGACCAGCACGGCGACCGCCTGGCACACGAAGTGGGTGCCGTAGAAGAGGAGCAGGGTGATGGTGAGCGGCGCCTGCTCCTCCAGTGGGTTGATGCCGTCGATGTGCAGCAGGCCGACCAGTATCAGCATGTCGCGCAGCAACTGGCGCACCGTGACATCGAACCGGATCCGGCCGAGCACCGCGAGCAGGCCGGGCTGCTTGTGCTGGAGGACCAGGTCGAGACCGAGGTTGACCACGGATGCGGCGATGAACAGCGGAATGACGGGCAGCAGCGCACCGACCAACTGGGCGGTGAACGCGACCATCATCGCGAAGAGTGC
This sequence comes from Streptomyces sp. NPDC054786, assembly GCF_053611685.1. Lineage (NCBI taxonomy): Bacteria > Bacillati > Actinomycetota > Actinomycetes > Kitasatosporales > Streptomycetaceae > Streptomyces > Streptomyces sp. NPDC054786. The sequence goes on from NZ_JBSHAW010000030.1 coordinate 31,966, forward strand.
CGCGAGCTGGACGGCTCGGCGGGGGGCGATTCCGGCGGAAGGCACGGGGGAGGGCTCCTGGCAGCACGAATGGTCAAAGGGGAGGCCGAGGGGGGCGGCCGGGTCCCGCGCTGCGACGCCGCCGGAGCGGCGAAACGGGACCGATGGACACCCGACCGTATGACCTTGTTGGCCTTGGTGACAATCTGCTGTGGCTCTCATCACCGCGAAAGCGGACCAATCGAACGCAACCTCTCGGCCTCGGCTGCCGTCTTAAGGAAAACCGCGTGGGTGGGAAAAATCCAGGAGGTGCGGCCCCTATTCTGCGCGCCTCTCCGCGCGCCGGGCCCGGCCGGTCCCGCCCCCGCAGGGTGTCCGCGGCGCGTCCGCCAGGCGATATCGCGAAGCGCCCGCAGGCCGCCCTGCCGTAGATTGCGCCCGTAGGGCCGTGGTGCGGGTCGGGCAGGGATCCCCCGTACGGCGGTGGGATCGGCGAGGGGTATGCAGGTGGCAGGCGCAAGGCAGGACGTGAAGGACGCTCGCCGGATCGTGGTGAAGGTCGGCTCGTCCTCGCTGACCACGGCCGCCGGGGGACTGGACGCGGACCGCGTGGACGCGCTGGTGGATGTGCTGGCCAAGCACGAGGACAAGGAGATCGTGCTGGTCTCCTCCGGAGCCATCGCGGCCGGTCTGGCGCCCCTGGGGCTCGCCAAGCGGCCCCGTGACCTGGCCCGGCAGCAGGCCGCCGCCAGCGTCGGCCAGGGCCTGCTGGTCGCCCGCTACACCGCGTCCTTCGCCCGTTACGGCCGCCGTGTCGGCCAGGTCCTGCTGACTTCCGACGACACCAGCCGCCGGGCCCACTACCGCAACGCCTACCGGACCCTCGACCAGCTGCTGGCCATGGGCGCCGTACCGATCGTCAACGAGAACGACACCGTCGCCACCGACGAGATCCGGTTCGGCGACAACGACCGGCTGGCGGCCCTGGTCGCCCATCTGGTCCGCGCCGACCTGCTGATCCTGCTGTCGGACGTGGACGGCCTCTACGACGGCGATCCGGCCACCCCCGGCACCTCCCGGATAGCCGAGGTGCACGGGCCCGAGGACCTGGCGGGCGTCTCCATCGGCAGCGCGGGCAAGGCCGGTGTCGGCACCGGCGGCATGGTCACCAAGGTCGAGGCGGCCCGGATCGCGGCCGCGGCCGGCATCCCGGTCGTCCTGACCTCCGCCGTGCACGCCGCGGACGCACTGGCCGGCGGCTCGACCGGCACCCACTTCCTGCGTACCGGCCGCCGCTCCGCCGACCGGCTGCTGTGGCTCGCGCACGCCTCCACGCCGCGTGGTGCCCTGGTCCTGGACGACGGAGCCGTACGGGCGGTCGTCGAACGGCGCTCCTCCCTGCTGCCGGCCGGCATCGCCTCCGTGGACGGCGAGTTCTCCGCCGGTGACCCGGTCGAGCTGCGGGATGCCGAGGGCCGCGCGGTCGCCCGCGGGCTCGTCAATTTCGATGCCCGGGAAATCCCCCGATTGATGGGCCGTTCGACCCGCGATCTCGCCCGCGAGCTGGGCCCCGCGTACGAGCGGGAGGTCGTCCACCGCGACGATCTGGTGCTGCTGCACCGCTGAGGCCGTCCGCCGGCGGACGGATGTCACGCTCCGTACACACCCCCCGCCCTCGTGGTGCGAAGACCAGCCTTTCCGTACAGACCTTGGTGAAAACGCCCCGCGACGGGCCGCGGGCTGGTCAACTTTGTTGCGGAGGCGCCGTAGGGGAGCGGCGCCCGCAGCGCGCGAGCGCACCCGCCGACGTACGACGGCTCCGCACCCCCGAGGGCGGAGCGATTCGCATCACAGGAGGCCGCCGGTGAGACGAGGGCGCCCAGGGGCGCTGCCCCGAGGGACGGCGGAACGCGCACTGACCAGCGTCGGAACCGGCGAGGACACCGGCCTGCCGGAGGACCGGGGCGCGCAGCGGGACGGAGCGGCGCAGCACGGGCCGGAGGGCGGGCGCCGCGAAATGTCCCGGCTGTGGCACATCACCCTCAGCGTCTCGGGCGCCGAGGCCCCGCTGAAGGAGGTCCGGCGAGCCCTGGAACAGCTCGCCCACGACCATCCCTTCCTGCTGACCAGCCGTTACGCCAACGACCACGCCGAGATCCGCTACTGGGAGGAGGCGCGGGACCTGCATGACGCGGCGGCGGTCGCGCTGCGGCTGTGGGGCGAGCACCGCTCGACCTCCAGGCTGCCTCCGTGGGAGATCGTCGGCCTGGAAGTCATCGGCCGCGAGACCTACCACCAGCGCATCGCTGAGGGGTACGGCCCGCCGCCGGCCTCACCGGTCGGCGTCCACCCCTTCTGACCCGCGGTCGTCCGCGTCCCGCGCTGTGAGATACCGCATGGCCGCAGCCTGCCGCCCCGCTAGGCTGCGGCCATGACCAGCAGCGCATCGCACACCTCGCCCGTCCTCGAGACCGCCCGCCGCGCGCGGGAGGCCGCCGCCGTTCTGGCGCCGCTGCCGCGTACGGCCCGTGACGCAGCGCTGCTCGCCATCGCCGACGCCCTGGTGGCCGAAACCGGCACCCTCGTCGCCGCCAACGCCGCGGACATCGCCAAGGCGCGGGCGGCGGGCACCGCCGAGTCGGTCGTGGACCGGCTCACCCTCACCCCCGAGCGGATCGCGGCCATCGCCGCGGACGTCCGCCAGGTCGTGGCGCTGCCCGACCCGGTGGGCGAGGTGGTGCGCGGCTCGACCCTGCCCAACGGCCTCGACCTGCGGCAGGTCCGGGTACCGCTCGGCGTGATCGGCATCATCTACGAGGCCCGGCCCAATGTGACGGTGGACGCCGCGGCCCTGTGCCTGAAGTCCGGCAACGCGGTGCTGCTGCGCGGCTCGTCCTCCGCGTACGCCTCCAACAGCGCCCTGGTGGACGTGCTGCGCGACGCCGTCCAGAGCGCCGGGCTGCCGGCCGACGCGGTGCAGCTGGTGCCCGGCGAGAGCCGCGACTCGGTGCGGGAGCTGATGCGCGCCCGCGGCCTGGTCGATGTGCTGATCCCGCGCGGCGGCGCGTCCCTGATCCGTACGGTCGTCGAGGAATCCACGGTCCCGGTGATCGAGACCGGCACCGGCAACTGCCACGTCTACGTCGACGAGGCCGCCGACCTCGACATGGCCGTCGACATCCTGGTCAATTCCAAGGCCCAGCGGCCCAGCGTCTGCAACGCGGCCGAGACGGTGCTGGTGCACGCCGGGATCGCCGAGAAGTTCCTGCCGCGCGCCCTGGAGGCGCTGACCCAGGCCGGCGTGATCGTGCACGGCGACGCCGCCTGGCAGCAGGCGGGCCCCGGGCTGGTCGCCCCCGCCACCGACGAGGACTGGGCGACGGAGTACCTCTCGTACGACATCGCGGCCGCCGTGGTGCCCGACCTGGACGCGGCCGTGGCGCACATCCGGCGCTGGACCTCCGGCCACACCGAGGCCATCGTCACCACGTCGCAGGCCGCCGCCCGGCGCTTCACCCAGTTGGTGGATTCCACCACCGTCGCGGTCAATGCCTCGACCCGTTTCACCGACGGCGGCGCGTTCGGCTTCGGCGCGGAGATCGGCATCTCGACGCAGAAGCTGCACGCCCGCGGGCCGATGGGACTGCCCGAGCTGACGTCCACCAAGTACATCCTCACGGGCGACGGCCACACCCGCTGAAGCGTCCCCCGGATTCCCCGTTCTCTCTGCCCAAAATGACCGCCCGGGGCTAACCTGGACGGGTGCCGGACGACGTGGGGGGCAAGCCGTTCCCGGACGGTGAAGAGCCCGACGAGCACCACCACGGGAGCCACGGAAAAGCGGACGAAGAATTCGCCTCCGTGGTCTTCGACGAGGAATTCGTCCGGTCCGCACGGATTCATGAACCCTCGGCGGTCGAGCGGATGCTGGCCGCCGCCGAGGCGCGCGCCGAGGCCGAGGCGGCCCGCTCCGGGCCCGGTTTCGGCTCCGACGGCGACGACCCGGACGAGATCGGCCCCCGCGGCCACCGCCGCATCCGGGGAACCGACGACTACGACGGGTACACCGACTACGCCGAGTACGAGGACGACGGTGAGTACGGCGACTACCCGCCGTACGGCCCGTACGGCCCCTACGGCGGTGCGCTGCGCCCCTACCGCAGCAGCACCCGCTGGCACCGTCCGGTCGCCTGGGTGCTGGCCGTCGTGATGGGCATCGGGCTGGTCGCGCTGGCCTTCAGCGCCGTCTACCGCGGCTCCTCGGGGCGGACCCAGAGCCCGGCACCTGCGCCCACGTCCAGCGGGGTGGACGCCCCCGCCACGGGCGGTGTGGACAGCGTGCGGACGGCACGCCCCGCGCTGCCCTCACTGCCGTCGGCCGAGTCCCTGCGCCCGTCGTTCTCCACGGTGCCCAGGTCGCACTGACGCCGCGGCACGGTGCCCGCAAAACGGGTTTCCGAAACGGAATCGACCGGCGAAGTTGCCCATCGCCCCGGCGTTTACCTTCGCCCCGGCAGACCTACTCTTGTTGTATGACCGGGCCTGGTGACCCTCCCGAAGGGACGCCCAACGGCGCCCCGGGAGGTGGTGAGGACGAATACCGATCCGTCGTCTTCGACGAATCGTTTGTTCGGGCTGCGCGGCTGCAGGAATTCTCCGCGGACGAGCGGCTGGGCGAGCACCATTCGCCGGCCGTCAAAACCCGGCATGCGTGGATGCGGCTGGGCGGCTCCCGGCAGGCCGTCCTACTGGTCCTGCTGATCGTTCTCGCCTTCGGTACCGCCGTCTACATGGGCGTACGCCACCCGTACAAAACCCCCGAGACGGTCCGGGCGCAGCCGTTGCGGTCCGCGGTGGTGCCGTTGGCGCCGGCCGGGGAGGTACCGGGCGCGACTCCCGGTGATCTCTTCGCCCACAGCCCCGCGGCCAATTACCGGATCGGCGCCGCGGGCGTCAATCTGCCCGCCGTCACCCGCACCGAGCACTTCTCCGACGGCCAGATCGTCTCCGCCCTGACCGTCGCGAAGGACTACATCGTCCGTTCCTCGCTGGACCCGGACACCCTCACCGGCGGCGCCGTACGGCCGGTGAGGCTGCTGCTCGACACCGGCCAACTCGACCAGTTCGACCGCAGCCTGGCGCGCCCCGATGACAACGGCCACGATGCGGCGACCGGTTGGCTGGTCCGTTTCGACCCGAAGCAGACCCGGCTTGCCGACCGGAACGTACGGGTCAACGGCACGCTCACCGCTTCGGAGTTGAGCCCGGACGCGCTCGATGTCACCGCCGACTACACCTTCGTCTATGCCGTACGGCCCGCCCCCGGCGCGTCGGAGGCCGCCTCGGGCCAGGGCGTCGGCAAGGCCACCCCGGGAGCGGCCTCGCTGGTCACCGTCCGGCGCGAGGTGCACTTCCGGCTGAGCCGCGAGAACCTCAACGACCACCGGCTCGAAGTGGTCCAGAGCAGCCTGCAGGCCGGGCCGCTGGCCTGCTCCTCGCAGCCCGCCGACGCGCTGCGCCCGCTGTTCGCGGGACAGCACGCCGGCAAGGAGCGGCCCACGGGCACCGACCCCTACGCCAGGGACCGGGCCAACCCCTCACTCTGCGGTGAGCTGGCGCCCGCCGCCCAGCCGAAGCCGAGCCATCCGCTTCGTTAGGAGCCCTCAGGGCGGTCGGATCCACCGCTGTCGTTGCTGCCGTTGGCGCCGCCCGAGCCGCCGTCGGGGCGCGTGCCGCCACGGAAGACCGTGTCGCGCAGCTTGCCGCCCAGATCGCCCGCACCGCCCGCGATGTCGCGCACCAGACCCATCAGCGGGTCCTTGCTGTTGCGCACCGAGTCGGCGTAGTGCGCCGCGGAGTCCCGGAACGTGTCGGAGACCGAGGTGTCCTTGTCCTCGTCCCGGCGCGGGTAGTGGCCGTCCATGATCCGCTGGTAGTCGCGGCTGGCCGCCCACTTCTTCAGCTCGGCCGCCCGCACGGTCGTGAACGGGTGGCTGCGCGGCAGCAGGTTGAGGATCTTCAGTACGGAGTCGCGCAGATCGCCGCCCGACTCGTACTCGTCCGCCTGCTTGAGGAAGGCGTCGACATTCATCTCGTGGAGATGGTTGCCGCCGGCCAGCTTCATCAGCCCGCGCATCGAGGCCTGCAGATCCTGCCCGACCAGCAACCCCGCGCGGTCCGCTGACAGCTCCGACTTGCGGAACCATTCGCGCAGCGCCGTCACGATCGCCATGATCGCGACATTGCCCAGCGGGATCCAGGCGACCTTCAGGGCCAGATTCGTCAGGAACAGCAGAATCGTGCGGTAAACGGCGTGCCCGGACAGGGCATGGCCGACCTCGTGGCCGACGACCGCCCGCATCTCCTCCTCGTCCAGCAACTCGACCAGACCGGTCGTCACCACGATGATCGGCTCGTCCAGGCCGATACACATGGCATTGGGCTGCGGGTCCTGGTTGACGTACATCGGCGGGACCTTCTCCAGGTCCAGGATGTAGCAGGCATCGCGCAGCATGTCATTGAGGTGCGCGAACTGCTGGTCGCTCACCCGCACCGAGTCCGACAGGAACAGCAGCCGCAGGCTGCGCTCCGGCAACAAGCCGCTGAGCGTCTTGAAGACGGTGTCGAACCCGCTCAACTTGCGCAGCGCCACCAGCGCCGAGCGGTCCGCCGGGTGCTCGTACGACCGTGTCGAGATTCCGGGGAATCGCCGCCGGTCCCGGCTCGGAACGTTCGCGCTGCCGTCTGGGCTCTCCGTCATTGGGGCCTCCCCCTGTTCGACTGCGTGTGTTTCAGACTAGAGGACGCCACCGACAGACGATTGGATGCTCGGGCGTACGCTGGCGATCGCACCAATGACCGCACAGGCCCGTACAAAAGACCGTACGGGCCGTACCAGAGGGAGCGCACCGTCATGCCGTATCCGAGCGTGCTGCTCGCCGCAGCCCAGGAGACCGCCAGGGACGGCGGACCCGGATGGATCCTGCGCACCGTGATCATCGTCGGCTTCGTGGGCGCGGCCCTGCTCGCCTGGTTCCTGCTGCGCGGCTACGGCCGGGACTGACCCCCGCGGGCCTCTCCGGACGCCACCGGGCGGAGTCGCCGTGGGCCCCCGGTGAGGCGGCGCTTACGATGTGGTGGAAGTCTCCGCCCGACCCCAGCCCGGATTGGTTCTGCTGACGATGAGCCTGCACACCACTGCACAGTCCCTGGTTTCCCTCGCCGCCGAACCCGGCCACGAGGGCGGTCACGCCAGCCTCAGCCCTTTCGTCACCGGCGGCGGTGCCCTGTTTGTCCTGGTTCTCCTGCTCTGGATCACGACCCGCTTCAACCGGGACCGCTGAGCCCCGGCACCCGGCCCCCGGCATCGCGCGCCGCCCAGTAGGGTCTGCACGCATGGGAGAGCACACAGGGCCCGTGAAGCGGCGACTCGGAGTGATGGGCGGCACGTTCGACCCGATCCATCACGGACACCTGGTCGCCGCCAGCGAGGTGGCCAGCCAATTCCACCTCGACGAGGTCATTTTCGTGCCGACGGGACAGCCGTGGCAGAAGAGCCACAAGAAGGTGTCCCCGGCCGAGGACCGGTATCTGATGACGGTCATCGCGACCGCGTCGAATCCGCAGTTCTCCGTCAGCCGTATCGACATCGACCGCGGCGGCAAGACGTACACGATAGACACGCTGCGTGACCTGCGTGCGGAGCACCGTGACGCGGATCTTTTCTTCATCACCGGCGCCGACGCGCTCAGCCAGATCCTGACCTGGCACGATGCCGCGGAGCTGGTCTCGCTCGCCCACTTCATCGGGGTGACCAGGCCCGGCCATGTCCTCGCGGACCCCGGGCTGCCCGAGGGAGCGGTGTCCCTGGTCGAGGTGCCGGCGCTGTCCATCTCCTCGACCGACTGCCGGGCGCGGGTCGCCCAGGGGGATCCGGTCTGGTACCTGGTGCCGGACGGTGTGGTGCGCTACATCGACAAAAAAGAGCTGTACCGCAACGACCGCTGACGGGGCTGACGGAAAGGGGCACCGGTGAGCGACCGACAGGATCCGTACGGGCTGCAGGACCCGTATGCCCACGACCCCTATGCCCAGGAGCAGCAGGGGCATACGAGCTACACCTATGACGCCTACGGGCAGCCGGTGTACCGCGACGCCGCACAGGCGTCGTACGAGCAGCACTACGACGCCTACGGGCAGCCGGCCGCCCCCTCCGCCTATGAGGGCTATGACCCCTACGGCGGCCAACAGGGCGGCGGCCAGGCCCCGCAGGGACAGCAGGACCACCCGACGTACCAGGGGCAGACGGAGTACGGCTACGACGCGTACGGCCGGCAGCAGGTGCAGGCGCAGCCCGGCTACCCGCAGCAGTACGACCCGTACGGCCGGCCCCAGGAGCAGCAGCCGCCCCAGCAGCAGCCGCACCGGCAGGAGTGGATCCCGCAGCAGTCCCAGCAGTCCCCGTACGAGCAGGTCTCCTACGCGGACCAGCCCCGCTACGACGAGCCCGCTCCGCAGCGCCAGGGCCAGCAGCCCCGGCCGCCGGCCCAGCGCCGCGCCCCGGCGGACGACCTCGCGGAGCCGGCCGCCGCGGGCGGCTCTCCCGGTTCCTCCCCCGAGGACCCGGAGTACGGCACCGACCAGTTCTCCTTCATCGAGGAGCCGGACGAGGACTCCGAAGACGTCATCGACTGGCTGAAGTTCACCGAGAGCCGCACCGAGCGGCGCGAGGAGGCCAAGCGGCGCGGCCGCAGCCGGATCGTCGCGCTGTCCGTCGTGCTGGCCCTGCTGGTCGCCGGCGGCGTCGGCTATCTGTGGTGGGCGGGCAAACTGCCCGGCCTGGCCGGTCCCGGCACCGGCCAGGCGGCCGCGGCAGGCGGACAGAAGCGCGACGTCCTCGTCGTCCATCTGCGGGACACCAAGTCAGGGAACAGCTCGACGGCGCTGCTCGTGGACAACGAGACCACCCACAAGGGCACCACCGTCCTCCTGCCCAACAGCCTCATCGTGTCCAAGGACGACGGCAGCACCACGACGCTCGGCAAGTCCGTCAAGGACGACGGCACCGAGCCGACCCGGGACTCCCTCAACAACCTCCTGGGTGCCGACCTCAAGGCCAGCTGGCGGCTGGACACCCCGTATCTGGAGAACCTCGTCGAGACGGTCGGCGGGGTCACCCTCGACACCGACGCCACCGTGCCCGGCGCGAAGAAGGGCGCCTCCCCGGTCGTCAAGCAGGGCAGCGCCCAGGACCTCAACGGCCAGGCCGCCGTCGCCTATGCCACCTATCAGGCGCCGGGCGAGCCCCAGACCCGGCAGCTGCAGCGATTCGGGCAGGTCATGCAGGCGACGCTGAAGAAGGTCTCCAGTGACTCCGACGGCGCCACCGCCACCGTGAAGTCGCTGCTGCAGGTGCTCGACCCGCCGCTCACGGAGGGCCAGCTGGGCAGTTCGCTGGCGCAGCGGGCGGAGCTGGTGAAGACCGGCGCGTACCGCACGGCCCTGCTGCCCGTGCAGGCGAACGGCACGCTCAGCCAGGCCGCCGCGACCGGCGTGGTCAAGGACGTGCTCGGCGGCACGGTCAAGAAGACCGCCCCCGACGCGACCGCCCGGGTCGCGGTCCGCAACGGCACCGGCAACAAGGGCGCCACCAACAAGGCGCAGGTCGAGCTGCTCAACGGCGGCTACAGCTTCGTCGACGCCGGCACCGGCGGCGCGGCCGCCACGTCCCGGATCACCTACGCGGACGCCGCCCAGAAGACCAAGGCTGCGGAGGTCGCCAAGACACTGGGCCTGCCGGCGGGCGTGGTCAAGCAGGGCAAGGGCGCCGCGAACGCCGACATCACCGTGTTCCTGGGGCAGGACTACAAGGGCTGACGGGCAAGGCGCTCCCGGCTCCGTCGGTCTCCACCGGCGGGGCCGGGCAGCCCCCACCCCCGGCGCTGACCAGCACGGACACCAAAACCGACCCACTGGTTCGAAAACCCAGTCGGGAGTGTCGGTGGTCCGTGAGACCCTTGAGGGGTACTTGACCGCCGATCCGGTCGCCCAAGGGGACTGCGGCGCGCGCCGCGGCTCAGCAGTGAGCCAGCTGCCCCGCCCGGCCGGAGAGGCTGCCCTCGACCCGGAAAGCCGCTTGTGACCGCCACGGACCGTTCCCTCGAGCTCATCAACGCCGCCGCCCAGGCCGCGGCCGACAAGCTCGCGCACGACATCATCGCGTACGACGTCAGTGACGTCCTCTCGATCACCGACGCCTTCCTGCTGGCCTCGGCACCCAGCGACCGCCAGGTCAAGTCGATCGTCGACGAGATCGAGGAACGGCTCAACAAGGACCTCGGCGCCAAGCCGGTCCGCCGTGAGGGCGACCGCGAGGCCCGCTGGGTCCTGCTGGATTACGTCGACATCGTGGTGCACGTCCAGCACAGCGAGGAGCGTGTCTTCTACGCGCTCGAGCGCCTGTGGAAGGACTGCCCCGAGATCGACCTCCCCGAGGAGGCCAAGGCCACCCGCGGCAAGGCCGCGGAGCACGCCGACGCCACGGCGGGCGAGCAGGACGGAGAGCTGCTCTGAACGGCACCAAGGGCGGCCGGGGCCGCCGCATCGTCCTCTGGCGCCACGGCCAGACGGCCTGGAATCTGGAACGCCGCTTCCAGGGGTCGACGGACATCGAGCTGACCGAGGAAGGCCTCGGCCAGGCGCGCCGCGCCGCCCGGCTGCTCGCCGCCCTCGGGCCGGACGCCATCATCGCCTCCGACCTGCAGCGGGCCTCGGCGACCGCCGACGAGCTGGCCGTGCTCACCCGGCTCGAGGTGACGCACGACGCGGCCCTGCGGGAGACCTATGCGGGCTCCTGGCAGGGGCTGACGCACGACGAGATCCTCGTGGAGTACGGCGAGCAGTACACCGCCTGGAAGCGCGGTGAGCCGGTGCGGCGCGGTGGCGGCGAACTGGAGACCGAGGTCGCCGACCGGGCCGCCCCCGTGGTGCTCAACCACGCCGACAAGCTGCCCGACGACGGCACCCTGGTCGTCGTCAGCCACGGCGGCACGATCCGCACCACCATCGGGCGGCTGCTCGGCCTGGAAGCCCACCACTGGGAGGGCCTGGGCGGTCTGTCGAACTGCTGCTGGTCCGTGCTGGGCGAGGGCGCGCGCGGCTGGCGCCTTTTGGAGCACAATGCCGGCACCCTGCCGGAGCCGGTGCTCGGCGACGACGACTGAGCCCGCCGGGCGGCCCCGGCCGACCGGATTTCACATCCGGGCAGGTCGCAGGCTAAAGTTCTTCTTGTTCGCGGCGCCGCCGGGGGAAACCCGGGGGAGCGGAACAAGATCCGGGGCTATAGCTCAGTTGGTAGAGCGCCTGCATGGCATGCAGGAGGTCAGGAGTTCAATTCTCCTTAGCTCCACTGCCCGGATGATCCCGCCTCCAGACGGAGGCGGGATCTCTGCGTTATGCCCGAATCGCCGGGGGCCGGGGCGGCACGGTCAGCGACCCGTACCGAATCCCTGCGGGGCCGGGGCCGGGGCTGCGCGGTCAGCGACCCGCGTGCGCGCTGCCGCTGCGCTCCCACCTCCGTTCCAGCTCCGCGCGGGCCTCCGAGGCGGGCCGCAGATGCTCCGGGCAGCCGATCAGCGGGTCGTGGACAGCGCGCAGCGCCGCCGTCAGCTCCCGGCTCTCCTCATCGGCCGGGGTGTAGACCACGATCCGGGTCTCCGGGACTCCGCCCACCGCCAGCGACGTCGAGATCAGACGTATCTCACCGACGGAGGCATGCTGGATCACCTTCATACGCTTCCCCGGCGGCGAGACGTCCCCGGCCTCCCACAGCCGCGCAAAATCCGCACTGGCCCGTGACAGCCGCCCGATCAGCGATTCCCAGGCCGGCTCGCCCACATGCCGGCCGTACGCCGCACGCAACTGCGCCACGAGGGCGGGGAACTCCTCGTCGCGGTTGAGGATCGTGCAGCAGCAGGGCGGCATGGTGAACAGCTGCCAGAGGACGTTGCGGGACGGGCCGCGCGCCAACGCCATGGTGGGGAAGACCCCTTGGTAGGCCGCGTTGGCGGCCAGGACGTCATAGCGGGCGTTGTAGACCACCGCTGGCAGCGGCACCAGTGCCTCGATGATGCCCTGCACCTCCGGGCCGACCGACTGTGCGTCCGCCTCACGGGCGGGGGCGTAGGGCACCTCTGCCAGGTGGTAGAGATGCTCGCGCTCGGTGTCGTCCAGCCGGAGCGTACGGGCCACGGCGTCCAGCACCTGGCCGCTGGCGTTGATGGGGCGGCCCTGCTCCAGCCAGGTGTACCAGGTCACGCCGACACCGGAGAGCTGGGCGACCTCCTCGCGGCGCAGGCCGGGAGTACGGCGGCGCAGCCCCGGGGGCATGCCGACGTCCTGAGGGGTCACCCGGGCGCGGCGACCGCGCAAGAACGCCGCCAGTTCGGGACGCCGTCGCTCGACCGATCGCCGGGACGAGCTCACCATGCTGCTCACACCCCCATCGTCGGGGCAGGCACGCGGGCCTGCCAGGTGCTGTCGGTACCAGCATCGGCGGGCTCTCGTGAGGGGTATCCGTTCGCCGACAGGCTCACCGGCATGACGGACAACAACATCCCCTCGGGGGCGCCGCCGACGCCCGTGCTCACTGTGCCGACTCCACCGGCCATTAAAGGTGCCGGCACTGACAACGGCACGGACAACGGCAGGGACAACGGCTCCGTGCGCGGGAACGGAAGCATCCGTGCCCGGAGTTCGGGGCCGATGCTGGCGGTGCTCCTCACCGGGCAGTTCATGGCCCTGCTCGATGCCTTCATCGTCAATGTCGCGGCCCCGTCGATCGGTGCCGACCTCGATGCCTCGGGCGCAGCGCTGCAACTGGTGATCGCCGGTTACACCATCACGTATGCGGCGCTGCTGATCACCGGTGCACGGATCGGCGAACTGCTGGGCCCGAGGCGGACGTTTCTGGCCGGGCTCGCGGTCTTCACCGGAGCCTCGCTGGCCTGTGGACTGGCCGCGGGAGCCGGCTGGCTGATCGCCTTCCGGGCGGTTCAGGGGGCCGGTGCGGCAGTGATGATCCCGCAGGTGCTGGGGCTCATTCAGCGTGCCTATACGGGGCCCGCGCGGACACGGGCACTCGGTGCGTACACCGCCGTGATGGCCGTCGGGGCGGCGGTGGGGCAGATCGCGGGTGGAGTCCTGGTCAGCGCCGATCTCTTCGGTGCGGGCTGGCGGCCGGTGTTCTTGGTGAACGTGCCGATCGGGGCACTGTTGTTGGCGGCCGGCCCGCGGCTGATCCCCCGGGACCGGCCGTCCGGTTCGGCACGTGGCCTGGATCTGCCGGGCCTGGTCCTGCTCGCGGGAGCGCTGGTATTGGTGACGGTGCCGCTGGTGCTCGGCCAGGAGGCGGGCCGGCCGGCGTGGACATGGTGGTCGCTTGCTGCCGGTGGGGTGCTGCTGGGGGCGTTCGCGGGGTACGAGGCCCGGCGCGCGCGGCGGGGCGGGGCTCCTCTGATCGCGCCCCGGGTGCTCGGCGCGCCAGGGATGCCGCTGTCGGTGATCCGTCTTGCCCTGGTGATGGCGGTCAACGCGGGCTATATGTTCGTGCTGACGCTGCACTTCCAGAACACGCTCCACTACAGCGCGCTGCGCACCGGGCTGACGTTCGTTCCGACGGCCCTCGCGTACGGGGCGGTGGGGCTGTGGTGGCGGCGGCTGCCCCCGCGACTGCACCCCCTGCTGGTCCCGGGCGGGTTCGTGCTGGTGTCCGCGGCGCTGGTGGGGATCGGGCTGGCGTTCAAGGACGGCGGAGCCGGAGACGGTGTCCGGCTGTTCGCCGCGTACGTCGGCATCGGTGCGGGCCTCGGTTTCGCCCACAGCCCCAATCTTGCCGCCGCGTTGGGAACCGTACGAAAGGAGCACGCGTCGGATGCGAGCGGTCTCGTGGTGACCGTCAACCAGGTCGGACTGCTGCTGGGGACATCCCTTTTCGGGACACTCTTCCTTAATCGGCTGGCGGAGGCGGGAGCCGGCGCGGCGTCGCGGGCACTTTGGGGCAGCATGCTCGCGCTGGCGGGTGCGGCAGCGGCGGGCGGGCTCGCCGGGATGGCGGGAAGGCGGGCCTGACCCGGTCCGTGGTCCGTGGCAGAATCGGACGGCGCCGGCAGGGGAGGAGAGATCGCGATGCCCACGAGCATCCTCGAGGAGGTCAATGACCTGCTCGAAGTGGCCGAGGCGCAAGGTTATGACTGGCTGCCGGAGTACGCGCTCCGCTTCACCTGCCCCGTTGACGGTCCCGTCTCCGCAGTCAGCGGCGACGACGGTCCTGCTCTGCAGTGCCCCTCCTGCGGCTCCTCCCATGTGGCGCAGGTGCTGGGTGACAACGGGGGCATTTCCTTCGTTTGTACGGCCTGCGGCCACAGTTGGAGCTGATGGATGGGCGCCCACAGCAGGAAATGTGACTGGTGCGGCAGCGGTACGCCGATTGTCCGCGACATGGAACCGGTCAATACCGACTACCAGTACTGGTGCGAGGAGTGCGCCCGCGCCCTGGTCATAAAGGGCGACCCCATCGAGACCTACCGGGAGCTCGACGGGGAGCCGATCTACGGACGGCTGCTGGAAGAGCACTGCACGCTGAAGCGTTTCTACTCGTTCGCGACGGCCTGAGCGGTGCCGTCGGCGGGGGCGGGCGAGGGCGTGAGCGAGGTCGGCCCCCGTGAGGGCGGAGGGAAGCCGTCCGCCCGGTCCGCCCGCCCCGTTACCTGACGTCGCTTTGGGCAGGGCCGGGGTGATGTGGACGGTTCCGGTCGGAAAATGGGTCAGCATCGATCAGTGCTGAGCCATCCCGGGCGGTCCCGCGCGGTTTCGGTCAGACGGAACTGGCGCCGCGGGACGTGGCGTTGTGACACTGTGCGATCCTCACCGCTCAATTCCGCAATACGGCCGCCCGGTTCACGGACCACTGCCGGCGCCGGCCGTCCGGGGCTCGCTGTCAGGTCCCGGTCGCCCGCCGAGCCGCCGGAGCCGGACACCGGTCAGTGCCAGCAGCGCAAGACCGGCGATCGGATAGACGTCGGAGAGCAGCAACTGGGCGCCGTTCTGGTGCAGTTCCTCGTGGTGGTGCCAGCGGTGCGGCACCCACCACAGCGCGAACGAGCAGAACAGCAAACCCAGTGCGGTGGCCGCGGCCCACCAGCGGCGGGCGGCGGTGCCGGTCCGGCGCAGCGCCTCGGAGCCGAGCAGGATCATCATCGGTACGCACCACACCCAGTGGTGGGACCAGGAGATCGGGCTGACCAGCAGAGCGGTCGCGGCGCAGGCGACGGCCGCCCAGGCGCGCTGCCCGCGCAGCAGCGACCCGGCCGCCAGTGCCAGGCCGAGCGCCGCGGCCAGACCGGCGACCACGATCCAGGTGCTGCCCGGGTCGTGGGTGTGCAGCAGCCGGGCGAGGGCGCCGCGCAGCGACTGGTTCGCGGTGATCTCCACCTCACCGACCCGGTCGGCGGCGAAGACGATCTCGGTCCAGAAGCGGTGCGAGTCGCGCGGCAGCGCGAGCGCGGAGAGGAGGGCGGTGGCCAGGAAGGCGGCGGTGGCGACGGAGGCCTGCCGCAGCCAGGGGTTCCAGGCGGCGCGGGCCCCCGCGCCGGAGCGGATCAGCTGCCCGGCACGGACGGCGCCGGCCAGTGCGAGGAACACGGCGAACAGCGCCGGGGTCAGCTTGAGGCCGGCCGCGATTCCGATGCCGATGCCCGCGAGCCGGTGGGTGTCCTTGCGGGTGAGGTCCCACAGCACGAGTGCGGTGAGCAGCAGGTTGATCTGTCCGTAGCGCAGCGTCGTCCACACCGGCTCGCACCACACCAGCAGTGCCGAGACCGCGAGCGTCGCGGCGGGCCAGGGGAGCCGCCGGGGCCGGCCGGCCAGGCGTAGCGAGAGGTGGACGACGGCGAGGAGCAGCAGGAGGTTGCCGGCCGTGGCGAGGGTGCGCATCGCCGGGACGTCGAGGAGGGTGAGCGGGGTGAACAGCAGCGCGGCGAAGGGCGGGTAGGTGTTGGGCAGGTGCGCCGAGGTCGCGGCCATGTCGTAGAGGGCTCCGCCGTTGCGGACGGTGAAACCCTCGGCGCGGTAGACCATGAGGTCGAGCATCGTCACCTGGGCGAGGCGCTGCACGGTCCAGAAGACGGCGAACGAGATCAGGCAGGCGAGGGCCGCCACGCGGGTCGGGTGCCGGCGGAGGATGCCCCTGCCGGGGTGGGTGCCGCCGGGGTCGATGGGCGCGTCCAGCTCCAGCGCGGTCACGGCGTACGGCTCCCCAGGACGAATCGGACACGGCTCGCCGACAGTACCGCGCGTCGCGCCAAGGGGGGCGGGCGGAACGATTTGGCAGAAGCCGGGGAGGTCCGTGTAATGTAGGCGATGCCGCAGCGGGGAATCCGGGCGGGAACAGAATACGGGGCTATAGCTCAGTTGGTAGAGCGCCTGCATGGCATGCAGGAGGTCAGGAGTTCAATTCTCCTTAGCTCCACAGAGAACAGAGCGGGCCGTCCGATGCGGACGGCCCGCTCTGTCATGCGTGCCCGGCCACGGGCGTCCTGGCGGTCCGGCCCCGCGGGAGTTCCTCCCGGATTGTGCTGATATCCGGTCAGTGAGCCGTCCGTTATGGCGAGTTGAGTGTTCGCTCCCTGCCCATTCCTGGCCAGTCCTTGCCATTCCTTGGTCTCTTCTTGGTGATCGCATGCCCCTGACATGAACGGTTCACCGAAAGAGTGGCGCATCGCGTGAACGTCACATCCCGCGCATTCACCGCTTGTGCGGTGCCGCGCACCTGCGCACCGGCGCAGCGCGGCACCCCGCAGCGCACCGCATCGCCACAGCAGGGGGTTACATGAGATCAAGCCGCACCAGATCACTGCGCGCCCGCGCCGGTCTGGCCTGGGCAGCGACGCTGCCGCTGGTCGCCGGTGCGCTCGCGCTCGGCGCACCCGCCGCCGACGCCGCGGGCCACGACGGCGGCCGGCACGCGCTGCAGGGCACCAAGCCCCTGTGGGCCACCCGGCAGGCCGACCAGGGCGCCACCTCCGCTTCCGCGGACGTCACCGCCCGCGTCTACCTGGCCGGCCGGGACGCCAAGGGTCTCGCGGACTACGCAGCGGCCGTGTCCGACCCGCACTCCGCCGCGTACGGGAAGTACCTGAGCGCCGCCCAGGTGCGCGCCCGGTACGGCGCCACGCGCGACCAGATAGCCAAGGTGACCGACTGGCTGAAGAAGTCCGGCCTGACGGTCACCGGCACCACCAACCGGTATGTGACGGTCAAGGGGGACGCGGGCGCCACCGAGCGCGCCTTCGCCACCGATCTGCACAATTACCGCAAGAGCGGCCACACTTACCACGCCCCGTCGACCACCGCCTCCGCGCCCGCCTCGCTGGCCGGCGCGGTGCTGACGGTCACCGGCCTGGACAACGCGCCGCGGCTCGCCAAGCACCACTCCAGCGAACTGCCGCCGCCGGAGGGCGTCTTCCGCAACTCCGGGCCGTTCTCGTCGTACTACGGCTCCAAGACCGACAAGAAGCTGCCGTCCGCCTACGGGAGCAAGGCGCCGTACGCGATCAAGGGCTACACCGGCAAGCAGCTGCGTGCCGCCTACGGGGCGAAGAAGTGGACCGGCAAGCACGTCACCGTCGCGATCACCGACGCCTACGCCTCGCCGACCATCGCCCAGGACGCGGGCACGTACGCCGCCCGTAACGGCGACTCCCGCTACCGCCACGGCCAGCTCTCCCAGGTGCTGCCCAAGGACTACACGCACATCGAGGAGTGCGGCGCGGCCGGCTGGTACGGCGAGGAGACCCTCGACGTCGAGGCCGTCCACGCGGTCGCCCCCGACTCCGACATCGTCTACGTCGGCGGCGCCTCCTGCATGGACGACGACCTGCTCGACTCCCTGGGCAAGATCGTCGACGGGCACCTCGCCGACATCGTCTCCAACTCCTGGGGCGACATCGAGGCGAACGAGACCCCGGACGTGGCCGCCGCCTACGACCAGCTCTTCCAGCAGGGCGCGGTGCAGGGCATCGGCTTCTACTTCTCCTCGGGTGACAACGGCGACGAGGTCGCCAACACCGGCACCAAGCAGGTCGACACCCCGGCGAACTCCGCCTGGGTGACCGCGGTCGGCGGTACCTCCCTGGCCGTCGGCAAGCACGACTCCTACCAGTGGGAGACCGGCTGGGGCACCCTGAAGGCCGCGCTCTCCAAGGACAACAACTGGACCGGATTCCCCGGGGCCTTCAACGGTGGCGCCGGCGGCGGGACCAGCAAGACCATCGCGCAGCCCTTCTACCAGCGCGGAATCGTTCCGGACGGGCTCGCGAAGGCGAACGGCGGCGGCGCGATGCGTACCGTCCCGGACATCGCCGCGGTCGCCGACCCCAACACCGGCTTCCTCGTCGGCCAGACGCAGACCCTGGCGGGCGGAAAGCTCGGCTATGACGAGTACCGCATCGGTGGTACCTCCCTGGCCGCGCCGGTGATCGCGGGCGTCCAGGCGCTCGCCCAGCAGGCCCGGCACGGCGTCGCCATCGGCTTCGCCAACCCCGGCATCTACCAGCGCTACGGCACCGCCGCCTACCACGACGTCACCGACCACCCGCTGGGTGCCGGCCGTGACCTGGCGGTCGTCCGCGTCGACTACGTCAACGGCGCCGACGACAGCAAGGGCACCACGACCTCGCTGCGCAGCCTGGGCAGGGACAGCTCTCTGCACGCGGGTGTCGGCTACGACGACGTCACCGGCGTCGGCTCGCCGGGCACCGGATATGTGAGCTCCTACCGCCCCTGACACCGGGCGCGGCACCGCCTCCCTGCACCGTCCGTGACCCGGTGGGGCGGCGGTAGGAGTAAGGGGTAACGGGGGCGGGGCCCGCGTTGGGGGAATCCTCAGCGCGGGCCCCGTACGCCCTGCGGTACCCTGACGCCATGCGTGCCGTACGCCTTCTGCTTAGCGGGCCGCGCTGATCAGTACCGACGGATGACAGAACCCGTCGGAATCGGCGCGGCTTCCCCTCCTGTGCGAGGGGTCTTTTTGTTTCCGGCGTGCCGGGGATTTTGGCGCGTTTCCGCAGGCAGAGACGATCGATGGAGCTTTGAGGACGATGAGCGAGACGACCAACGCTGCCGAGACGGCAGCGCCGCACCGCTATACGGCCGCGCTGGCCGCCGACATCGAGGCCCGCTGGCAGGACTTCTGGGCGACGAACGGGACCTACGAGGCCCCGAACCCCAGCGGTGAGCAGGCCGGCGACGCCGAGCTGGTGGCCCGCCCCAAGAAGTTCATCATGGACATGTTCCCCTACCCGTCGGGCGCCGGGCTGCACGTCGGCCACCCGCTGGGCTTCATCGCCACCGACGTCTACGCCCGCCACCAGCGCATGACGGGCCACAACGTCCTGCACACCCTGGGCTTCGACGCCTTCGGCCTGCCCGCCGAGCAGTACGCGGTGCAGACCGGCACCCACCCGCGGGCCTCCACCGAGGCCAACATCGTGAACATGCGGCGCCAGCTGCGCCGCCTGGGCCTGGGCCACGACCAGCGCCGCTCGGTCGAGACGATCGACCCGGCGTACTACAAGTGGACCCAGTGGATCTTCCTGCAGATCTTCAACTCCTGGTACGACCCGGAGGCGGACGCGGCCCGCCCGATCGACACGCTGGTCGCCCAGTTCGAGGCCGGCACCCGACTGGCCCCCGACGGCCGTCCCTGGGCCGGGCTGAGCCCCATCGAGCAGGCCAACGTCCTGGGCGAGTACCGCCTGGCGTACGCCTCGGACGCGCCGGTCAACTGGTGCCCCGGCCTGGGCACGGTGCTGGCCAACGAGGAGGTCACCGCCGACGGCCGCTCCGAGCGCGGCAACTACCCGGTCTTCAAGGCCAAGCTGCGCCAGTGGAACATGCGCATCACCGCCTACGCCGACCGGCTGCTGAACGACCTGGACGCGCTGGACTGGCCGGAGGCCATCAAGCTGCAGCAGCGCAACTGGATCGGCCGCTCCGAGGGCGCCCGGGTCGACTTCCCGGTGGGCGACGACAGGATCACCGTCTTCACCACCCGCCAGGACACCCTGTTCGGCGCCACCTACATGGTGCTGGCGCCCGAGCACCCGCTGGTCGCCGGCTCCGACAACGGCACCGGCACCGGTTCCCTCGTCCCGGACGCCTGGCCCGAGGGCACCCACGACGTCTGGACCGGCGGGCACGCCACCCCGGCCGAAGCCGTCGCCGCGTACCGCAAGCAGGCCGCGTCCAAGTCGGACGTCGAGCGGCAGGCCGAGGCCAAGGACAAGACCGGCGTCTTCACCGGCGCCTTCGCGACCAACCCGGTCAGCGGCGAGCAGGTCCCGGTCTTCATCGCCGACTACGTCCTGATGGGCTACGGCACCGGCGCGATCATGGCCGTCCCCGCGCACGACAGCCGTGACTTCGCCTTCGCCCGCGCCTTCGAGCTGCCGATGCGCTGTGTCGTCGAGCCGTCGGACGACCGGGGCACCGACCCCTCGACCTGGGACGACGCCTTCGCCTCGGACGACGCCAAGATCGTCAACTCGTCGAGCGCGGCGCTCTCGCTGGACGGCCTGGGCGTGACCGAGGCCAAGGCGAAGATCACCGACTGGCTGGCCGCCGAGGGCATCGGCGAGGGCACCGTCAACTTCCGGCTGCGCGACTGGCTGTTCAGCCGGCAGCGCTACTGGGGCGAGCCGTTCCCGATCGTCTACGACGAGGACGGCGTGGCGCACGCGCTGCCCGAGTCGATGCTGCCGCTGGAGCTGCCCGAGGTCGAGGACTACTCCCCGCGCACCTTCGACCCGGACGACGCCGACACCCAGCCGGAGACCCCGCTGTCCCGCAATGAGGACTGGGTCAATGTCGACCTGGACCTGGGCGACGGCAACGGCATCCGGCGCTACCGCCGCGAGACCAACACCATGCCCAACTGGGCGGGTTCGTGCTGGTACGAGATGCGCTACCTGGATCCCGGCAACGCCGACGCGCTGGTCGCCCCGGACATCGAGCAGTACTGGATGGGACCGCGCGAGGGCCGGCCGGCCGGCGGCGTCGACCTGTACGTGGGCGGCGCGGAGCATGCCGTACTGCACCTGCTGTACGCCCGCTTCTGGTCCAAGGTGCTGCACGACCTGGGACATGTCTCGTCCTCCGAGCCGTTCCACAAGCTGTACAACCAGGGCATGATCCAGGCCTTCGTCTACCGGGACAGCCGCGGCATCGCCGTTCCGGCGGCCGAGGTCGAGGAGCGCGACGGCGGCTACTACTACCAGGGCGAGAAGGTCAGCCGTGTCCTGGGCAAGATGGGCAAGTCCCTGAAGAACGCCGTCACTCCGGACGAGATCTGCGCGGAGTACGGCGCGGACACCCTGCGCCTGTACGAGATGGCGATGGGCCCGCTGGACGTGTCGCGACCGTGGGACACCCGGGCCGTCGTCGGCCAGTACCGCCTGCTGCAGCGGGTGTGGCGCAATGTCGTCGACGAGGCGACCGGCGAGGTCACCGTCGTCGACGCCGAGCCGGACGAGGCCACCCTGCGGGCCCTGCACAAGGCGATCGACGGCGTCACCCAGGACATGGCGAACCTGCGCTTCAACACCGCCATCGCCAAGGTGACCGAGCTGAACAACCACCTGACCAAGGCGGGCGGCCCCATCCCGCGCACGGTCGCGGAGCGGCTGGTGCTGCTGATCGCCCCGCTGGCCCCGCACATCGCCGAAGAGCTGTGGCACAAGCTGGGCCACACGGACACCGTGGTGCACGCGGACTTCCCGGTGGCCGACCCGGCGTATGTCGTCGACGAGACCGTGACCTGCGTCGTCCAGATCAAGGGCAAGGTCAAGGCGCGGCTGGAGGTCGCCCCGTCGATCTCCGACGCGGACCTGGAGGCGACGGCACTGGCCGAACCGGCCGTGGTCGCGGCGCTGAACGGTGCGGGCATCCGGAAGGTCATCGTCCGGGCGCCGAAGCTGGTGAACATCGTCCCGGCGTAGGTCGACAGCGGGCGCCCGGGACGACTCCCGGGCGCCCGGCCAGGGGTTTCGGCCGGTCGCGGCGCTCCGCGGGGCCGGTGGCGGCGACGTCTCGCGCGCGCCGTGCCGTTGCCTCGCCGGCGCCATGGGTGGTTTCCCCTACGGGCAGGTTGGGGGTTCGTTCGGAACCCGTGACCTGCCCGAGCCGTTTACCGTGGAGGTACAGGGCGCGGGCGAGGAAACCGGCGCCGCCGACACGTCTGGGGAGAGCCCATGGAAGCTGCTGTCGCCATCCTCGGGCTGCTCTTTGTGCTGTTCGTCCTGGCAGGGGTGTTCGTCACGGTCAAGGCCGTGAAGGCGGCCAAGCGCGGCGTCGACCGGACGGTTGCCCAGGCCCGCAGAACCGTCGAGGACACCACCCTCCGGGCCCGGCAGCTCGCCCAGCCCGGCGTGGTCGGCGAACTGGCTCAGATGCGGCTCTCCCTGCGTACGTCCATGCGCGCCACCCAGGAGGCGCTCTACGCCGGCTCCTCCGACGATGCCTCCCTCAGCGAGGCGATCGGGCTCTTCGAGCGCCTGAGCGTCCATGGCCATGAGCTCGACGACGAGCTCAAGCGGCTAGAACGTGAGCCTGACCGGGCCACCATCGCCGCCCGCCTCCCGGAGCTCCGGGAGCGTCTGGAACGGCTCACGCACTCCGCGGAGTCGCTGCGCTGGGCCGCCCGCGACCGCGCCCGCAAGTTCGCGGACGACGATCTGGCATCGCTGAGCGACCAGATCGATGTCGAGGCGGGGGCGCTGCGCCACTGGACCCGGGTCGAGGATGCCGTGGACCCGCTGCGGGAGCCCGTACGCCCGCCTGCGGACGGGCAGTCACGGGCGCGTGCCGCCGGTGACCCCACGGACGCCGCCACCCGACCGGGCCGCGCATCGGCCGGGGGCCACTCCGGGGGCGCGGCCTCCGAGGACCCGCCGGCGATCACCGCCCGGGACCCGCGCACCCAGCCGTCCTACCCGTGGCAGAAGGAGCCCCGGACGTCGCGGCCGACACGGTCGTCACCGACGTCACGGTCGTCACCGACGTCACGGACGTCACGGACGTCACGGACGGAGGGTACGACTACGTGAGGCCGTAGGACCTTGGAGAGGTGAGGGGGCGGGGGCGGGGCCCGGGGGAGACAGCGATGCGGGGCCGGGTGCGTCAGCGATGTCGCGCGGATCCGGGGACGGGAACAGCACCTTCCCGTGGGGTCTTGGCAGAGCCTTGGGGAAACCTGGAAGATCTTGGGGAGGGGCCCGCACTGTGCGGCGTCCGGATCCCCGGATAACCTCCCAGTCATGTCCCGCCATGTCGCGATCGTCACCGATTCCACGGCCTACTTGCCGCGGGCGGCTATCGAGCGTCACCGCATCACGGCCGTTCCGCTGACCGTCGTCCTGGGGGACCAGGCCCTGGAAGAGGGCACCGAGATCTCCGCGAGATCCGTCGCCCAGGCGCTCCAGAAGCGCCGGCCCGTGACGACTTCCCGGCCCGGCCCCGCGATATTCGCGGACACGTACCGCAAGGTCGCGGCGGCCGGCGCGAGCGGCATCGTCTCGCTCCACCTGTCCTCGGAGATCTCCGGTACGTACGACGCGGCGGTGCTGGCGGCCAAGGAAGCGCCGGTACCCGTACACGTCGTGGACACCGGCATGGTCGCGATGGCTCTTGGCTTCTGCGCCCTGGCCGCCGCGGAGACGGCGGAGTCGGGCGGGGACATCGACGAAGCGGTGGCCGCCGCGGAGAAGCGCGCCGCTGCCACCTCCGCCTACTTCTACGTCGACACCCTCGACTATCTGCGCCGCGGCGGCCGTATCGGTGCCGCCCAGGCGCTGCTCGGCTCCGCGCTCGCCGTCAAACCGCTCCTGCAACTGGCCGACGGGCGGATCGAACTGCTGGAGAAGGTCCGTACGGCGTCCAAGGCCATCGCCCGGCTGGAGGAGATCGCCGTGGAGCGCGCGGGCGGGGGCCAGGTCGACATCGCGGTCCACCATCTCGACGCGGCGGAGCGTGCGGATGCCCTGGCCCAGCGGCTCCGGGAGCGGGTGCCGGGGCTCAGCGAGCTCCTGGTGAGCGAGGTCGGCGCGGTGATCGGCGCGCATACGGGCCCGGGGCTGTTGGGGGTCGTGGTTTCGCCGCGGTGAGCGGGGCGGTGGGACGCCCTGTGGGTGACGGAGTTATCCACAACTGGGGTGTTGTCCACCGGAATTGACGCAGCTCGGCGAGATCTGCGCGAGGTGCTTAGCGTCGAGCGGTATGAACTCGTCTCGATCTGTGTGGGTGGCTTCCCCGGCCTCGTCAGCTGCTTTTGTCCCGTCGGCTTCGTCGGCCTCGCTGGCCTCGTCGGCTCCGGAGCCTCCGGTGTTCTCCCGTGCCGCTTCGGACTTCTCGGCCGCGGCCTCCGCGTCGGCTCCCGCGTCGGCCTCCGCGTCGGCCCCCGCATCGGCTCTCTCCGCTTCCTTCGGCCCCTTGGCGCCGTCCGGTGCGTCGGAGCGGCGGGAGTGGGAGCGCGAGCGGGTACGAGCTCGGGCTGCGGCGATCTTCGATGGTGCGGGTGCGGGTGCGGGTGCGGGTGCGGGTGCGGGTGCGGGTGCGGGTGCCGGGGCCGGTCCGCCGCCCCCTGGGCACGATCCGCCGGGCCCGCGCCGTCGGGAGCGGATGTGGCTTGCCGTGCGCGAACGGCTGCCGCTCTGGGTGCAGTTACGGTGCGGGACCGACCCGAAGACGCTCGCCGCCCTGGTCCTGGTGCTCGTAGTGGCAGTGGGATTCGCCGTGCAGCATTTCTGGGCCGGTCGCCCCGAGCCGGTACGGGCCCCGGAGGCCGAACGGTCCGCGGCGACAGCCGGCCCCGCCCCGCGCTCACCGTCGCTGCCGTCGTCGTCCGCCGCCGCGGCGCATGGTCCACCGGGCGGTGCGGGGCGGCAGCTGGTCGTCGACGTCACGGGCAAGGTGCGGCACCCGGGAATTCACCGGATGCCGTCGGGGTCGCGGGTGATCGATGCGCTGCAGGCCGCGGGCGGGGTGTTGCGCGGCGCGAGCACCGGTGGGCTGAACCGGGCGCGTCTGCTGACCGACGGCGAACAGATCGTGGTCGGCGCCCCCGGCGCGGCCGGGGGCGCGGTCGGCGGGGGCGGTGCCGCCGCCGGTGCGGGGGCCGGCGGGACGGGAAGCGGGTCACCGGGTGCCGGAGGCGGTCCGGCCGGACCGGTCAGCCTGAGTATGGCGACCGAGCAGCAGCTCGACTCCCTCCCCGGAGTGGGCCCCGTCCTGGCCCGGCACATCGTCGAATTCCGCACCCAGCACGGCGGGTTCACTTCGGTGGACCAGCTCCGCCAGGTGACCGGCATCGGTGACCGCCGCTTCGCCGATCTGCGCCCCCTGGTGCAGCCATGACCGGTGTCCGTGCCGCCGTGCACACCAGGGCGGCGTCGCCGTACGGCGCCTCGGACCCGCATCAAGAGGGCCCGGCCGATCTACGGCTGGTCGCGCCCGCGCTGGCCGCCTGGGCGGCGGCGGTGATCAGCCTGGGCGCCCCTGGCGGGGGAGTGGCGGTGGCCTGCGGCGTGGCCGTGGCGCTCGGGCTGTTCGCGTGGCGGATGGCGGTGGTCCGACGCAGGGCGGAGCGTGCCCCGGAGGCGGCCGAGCGGCCTGGCACCGGTACCGCCCGGGCAGGGCCGGCCGGCCTCCGCTCTCCCCGTCGCTGGTCCGCAGGGGCGTTCGTGGCCCTGGCCGCGGTGCTGCTGTGTGCCGCGGCGGGGGCTGCGTCCGCGGCGCTGCATGCGTCGGATGTGCGGCGCGGGCCGCTGCCGGCCCTGGCGGAGCGCTACGCGGGGGTCACGGCGGAGCTGGCGGTGAGCGGTGATCCACGACTGACCCGTCCCAAGGTGCGCGGATCTCAACGGACGCCCCCGGTCCTGGTGTTCACGGCCGATGCCGTCCGTGTCACCGCACCGGACGGTGAGGTCACGGCCGTACGCACGCCGGTGCTGGTGGTCGTACAGCAGCGTGGAGGGGGTGGCGAAGAGCGCGGCCGCCGCGGCCGCGAAGCTCGCGAGAGCCTCTCGTCGGCATGGCGCGGGCTGCTGCCGTCGACGCGTATCCGGGTGGTGGCACGTGCCGCACCGCCCCTGTCGTCGGCCGACCAGGCTGCCGCCGTGCTCCGGGTCACCGCCGACGCGGCGCCGGTCAAGGTCGGTGACCCGTCCCCTCCCCAGCGGCTGGCGGGACACCTGCGTGCCGGGCTGCGTGAGGCCACCGACGGGCTGCGCCCCGATGCCCGTGCGCTGCTGCCCGGTCTCGTGGTGGGCGACACCTCACGCGTGCCGCCGGACCTCGACGACGCCTTTCGCGCCACCGATCTCACACATCTGCTGGCTGTTTCCGGCAGCAATCTGACGATTGTGCTCGCCCTGCTGGTCGGTCCGCCCCACCTCGCGACGCGCGCCGAGCGCCGCGGGCTGGCACCGCGCCTGGGGCTGTCACTGCGCGGCACGGCCGTCATCGGCGGCGCCGTCGCCCTCGCCTTCGTCGTGGTGTGCCGCCCGGACCCGAGCGTGCTGCGGGCCGCCGCCTGCGGCCTGATCACACTGCTGGCGATCGCCACGGGTCGCCGTCGCTCGCTGCTCCCCGCCCTCGCCGCCGCGGTCCTGTTGCTGGTGCTCTACGACCCGTGGCTCGCCCGTAGTTATGGCTTTTTGCTGTCCGTCCTGGCGACCGGCGCGCTGCTGCTGCTCGCCCCGCGCTGGAGCGCCGCCCTGCAACGGCGCCGGGTACCGTCCCGGATCGCCGAGGTGATCGCCGCAGCGGCCGCTGCCCAGGCGGTCTGTGCACCGGTTGTCGCCGTGCTGGCGGCCCGGGTGGGCCTGGTCGCGGTGCCCTGCAATCTGCTCGCCGAAGTGGCCGTGGCGCCTGCGACGGTGCTGGGCTTCGCGGCCCTCGCCGCCGCCCCGATCGCGTTGCCGGTCGCCCAGGCGCTGACGTGGTGCGCGGGCTGGCCGGCCGAGTGGATCGCCGGCGTCGCCCGTACGGGAGCGGCGCTGCCGGGGGCGGAGCTCGACTGGCCGGACGGCTGGGCCGGAGGCTTGGTGCTGGCGGCTGCCATGGTGGTCCTGGTACCGGTCGCCCGCAGGCTGCTGCGCCGTCCCTGGCTGTGCGTGCTGTGTGTGCTGGCGATGATCTTGGCGGTGTGCCGCCCCGCCCCGTTCACCCGTGTCCTCACCGGCTGGCCGCCGCCGGGGTGGCGGGCCGTGGTCTGTGACGTGGGGCAGGGCGACGGCCTGGTGCTGGCCGCCGGGGACGGCACGGCGCTGGTGGTGGACACCGGGCCCGAGCCCCACGCCATCGACCGCTGCCTCACCGACCTGGGTATCCGCCGTATCCCGCTGCTGGTCCTGACGCACTTCCACGCCGACCATGTGGACGGGCTCCCCGGAGCGCTCCGTGGCCGCTCGGTCGGTGCGATCGAGACCACGACGCTGCAAGATCCTCCGGGGCAGGCACAGTTCGTGCGCACAGTGGCTGCGGCGGCCCGGGTTCCGGTCATCCGCGCCGTACCGGGGGAGCGGCGCCACCTGGGCCCACTGACCTGGGAGGTCCTCTGGCCCCCCGCTCCACCCGGCCCCGGCAGCCCCACCAGCCCCGGCAGCCCCACCGGCCCCTACAGCCAACCAGCCGACCCCGACACCCTCGACGGCCCCAACGACGCCAGCGTCACCCTGCTCGTCCGTACGGGCGGGCTGACCCTCCTGCTGCTCGGCGACCTCGAACCACCCGCACAGCGCGCACTGTTGGCGGCCCACCCGGAGCTGGGTGGCGTCGATGTCCTGAAGGTGGCCCACCACGGCTCCGCCTATCAGGACCCGCCGTTGATGCATCGGCTGGCGCCACGCCTGGCGCTGATCTCCTGCGGCATCGGTAATCCGTACGGCCACCCGGCGCCCCGCACCATCGCGGCGCTGCGCGCCCAGGGCGCCCGGGTGCTGCGGACGGACACCGACGGCGCCATCGCGATCCTGGGCACCACTGCCAGGCTGTCCGCGACGGTCAACGGCCACCGGTCCAAGTCCCGTCCGGTCAACGACCGGAGAGCCCGTTCTCGTCCATCCGACGGCCGCCGAACCGGCGCCCGCCGAGCCGATGGCCGCCGAGCCACGCTGCGCGGGCCCGCCCGCCGCCGCTCACGTACCCGTCCCCGTGCCCTTCCCGCCGGTAACCGCCGGATCAGACGCCGCCTCCGCCCTCACCGCCGCCGGCCCGACTCTTGTAAAGGACCCTTTCTAAAGATACCTTTACTTTATGCCCAAGAGGTCGGAGCGGTCCCAGCAGTCCGAGTCGGAGCGGCCCGACGCGGTCGGCGAACTACGGCCGCAGCCGGACCCGTTCGCGGACTGCACCCAGCTCTCCGACCCGCGCGCGCTGCGCGCCTACGCCCACCCCACCCGCATGGAGCTGGTCGGGCTGCTGCGCCGCGAAGGTCCGCTCACCGCCACCCGCGCGGCCGAGCTGACGGGGGAGTCCGTCGCCAGTTGCTCGTACCACCTGCGGATGCTCGCCAAGTACGACCTGGTGGAGGAGGCCGAGGGCGGGCGCGGGCGCGAGAAGCCATGGCGCGCGACCGCGCAGTTCACCGGCTGGCCGGAGTACTCCGACGATCCCGACGTCGCCGAGGCCTCCACGGCCCTGAACGTCGCGCTTGCCGAGAACTACTTCGCCAAGATGACGCACGCCTTGGAGCAGCGCGCTGCCCTGCCCCGGGCATGGCAGCAGGCCGAGCAGTACGGAGATGTCTCGCTCTACCTCACCGCCGAGGAGCTCACCGAGCTCGGCGAACAGGTAATGGAGTTGCTCAGCCCGTATGCGGCGCGGCTGCAGGACCCCGGGTCCCGGCCGGCCGAAGCGCGGCTGGTGAGCTTCCTGCGGGTTGCTTTCGTCCGTCACATCGAGACGCGGAGCGGCAGTGCATCGCGTACCGGGGGCGGTGGTACGGGCGACGGCGAGACCTCAGTCGGCGGCAATCCCACAGCTGGAGGTGGCACCGCCATCGCGGGCGGCTCCTCGGCCGACGCCCCAGCCGTGACCGAGGTCCCGGCCCCGGGCGAAGGCGGGGTCTCATGAGTTTGCCGAAGGCCCGGGTCCCCGTCCTCTTACGGGAGCGCGCGTTCCGCCGCTACTGGACGGCTCAGTCCGTCTCCCTGATCGGTGATCAGATCTCCCTGATCGCTGTCCCGCTGGTCGCCGTGCTCGTCCTGGGTGCCGGTGCCGCCGAGATGGGCCTGCTCAAGACCGCGGAGCTGCTCCCCGCCCTGCTGCTGAGTCTGCCTGCAGGTGCCTGGCTCGACCGGCGGGCCCGGCGCCGCCGGATCATGATCGCCGCCGATCTGCTCCGCGCGCTGCTGATCGTCTCCCTGCCCGTCGCCTACGCCGTTGGCGCGCTCACTCTCGCCCAGCTCTACGCCGTGGCCTTCATGGTCGGTGCGTGCACCGTCCTCTTCGAGATCTGCCAGGTGACTCTCTTCGTCTCACTCGTTCCCAAGAGCCGCTTCGTCGAGGGCAATTCCCTGCTCAACGGCAGTCGCGCGATGGCATTCGTCAGCGGGCCCGGCGCGGGCGGTCTGCTCGTTCAACTGCTCGCCGTGCCCCTGGCACTGCTCGCCGATGCGCTGACCTTTCTGTGCTCCGCCGCGCTGCTGGCGCGCATCGCACCGGCCGAGCCGCCGCCCTCGCCGCCGGCCAAGGGCTATGTCACCGAGGGAGTGCGTTGGGCGCTGCGGCAGCCCGTCATGCGCGCGATGTTCGCCGCCTCCGGGACGGTGCAGTTCTTCAATCTCATGTTCCACACCCTCTTCGTGCTCTACGCCACCACCGAACTCGGCCTGGAAGCCGGAATGTTGGGGGCGGTTCTCGGGAGCGGCGCGATCGGCGGTCTCATCGGCGCGGCGACCGCGGGCCGCGTGGTGCGCGGTATCGGTGTCGGGCCGACCATCCTTCTCGGTTATGCCGGATTCACCGTGCCGCTGCTGCTCGTCCCGCTGGCCGGTGGTGCCACTCCGCTGGTCATCGCGCTGCTCTTCGTCGCCGAATTCCTGTCGAGCGTCGGCGTGATGCTCGTTGACATCTCCTCCGGCTCGCTGCTCGCCGCGCTGATACCGGACGCCTTGCGCTCTCGTGTCGCCGGTGCCTCCCGCACCCTGAACTATGGCTTCCGCCCCCTCGGTGCCATGGCCGGTGGTGCGCTCGGCGCGGCTCTGGGGCTGCGTCCCACCCTCTGGATCGCCACCGCCGGTGCCACCCTCTGCCTCCTTTGGCTGCTGCCCTCGCCCGTGCCCCGAATACGCACGCTGCCGGGAGCCACCACGGGGCAAGAGCCGGCACCCGGGCCGGACCTCGCCCCCTCCGTGCACCTCCCCGAACGCGCCGGAGAAGCCACGTAGGCGCAGGCGGTGACACCTGGCGGTGATACGACGGGTCGGCCAACTGGGCCGACGGCATCAAGCAGGCTCAGCAGCCTGTGGCGCCAGGGGCGCCGGGCCGGAGAAGGAGGGCAGGGCCGTGCCGTGCAGCAGACCCGATGGGGCAAGCAGGCGACCCGGGCCGGACGCATCACGACAGGCCGGACGCATCACGGACGGCAGGCCGGACGCATCACGAAAGGCCGGATGCATCGCGTCAGGGAGGGGATGCCTCACGACAGGCCGTACGCATCGCGGAGAGCCGTTGAATCATGATCTGTAGGCTCCAGATCATGAGGATGAGTGAAGGCGTCGAGTGGAGCCTGCACTGCTGTGTGGCGCTGGCCGGGCTCGAAGAGGGTGGACCCGTGTCCACCGCTCGGCTGGCGGCTTCGTTCGAGTTGCCGGCGGCCTACTTGAACAAGCGGCTACAGGCGCTGGTCCGGGCCGGGATCCTGAGCTCCACCCCCGGCGCGCGGGGCGGTTTCCAGTTGGCGCGGCCACCGGAACGGATCACCCTCATGGATGTCGTCGCCGCGATCGAGGGCACCGAAGACGCCTTTCGGTGCACCGAGATCCGCCGGCGAGGAGCCGGCGCCGAGGCGTCCGGGGGGCCCGGGGGATCCGGGGGATCCGGGAGGGAGTTCGGACGGCCTTGTGGGATCTCCACGGCGATGCGCAAGGCCGAGCTGGCCTGGCGACGTGAGCTGGCCGCACAGACCCTCGCCGAGGTGCTTGCCGCCACGCCCGCCTCGGCGGTGGAACGGACCCGCCGCTGGTTCGCCTCGGAGAGGACCCACACCTGATGGACATCGCTGCCGCTGACGCCTACCTCACCCGGATCGGCGCCGAGGGCCCCACCTCCCCCGATGCCGAGGCGCTGCGTGCGCTGCACCTCAGCCATTTGCGTACGGTCCCCTTCGAGAACCTCTCCATCCACCTCGGCGAAGAGATCGTGCTCGCGGAACAGCCGTTGCTGGACAAGATCGTCGGCGCTCGGCGGGGCGGCTTCTGCTATGAGCTCAACGGCGCTTTCGCCATGCTCCTGGGCGCGCTCGGTTATGAGGTCGAGCTGCTCTCGGCCCGGGTGTTCGGCGCCGACGGGCTCGGGATTCCGTATGACCACCTTGTACTGCGCGTCCGGACGCCGAGCGGGCCATGGCTTGCGGACGTGGGCTTCGGCAGGCACAGCCACTTTCCGCTGCGCTGGGACAGCCGTGCCGAGCAGGCCGATCCCGGGGGTGTGTTCCGGATCGAGGAGACGGGTGAGGGGGACCTCGATGTCCTGCGGGACGGCGATCCGCAGTACCGCCTGGAGCAACGTCCTCGTGTCTACGCGGACTTCGAGGCCGGATGCTGGTGGCACCGGACCTCGCCCACGTCGCACTTCACCCAGTCCCTGGTGTGCTCACGGCTGACCGAGACCGGTCGGGTCACGCTCTCCGGACGTACGCTCGTGACCACCAGGACGGATGGTGCACGCGAC
Organism: Streptomyces sp. NPDC054786; assembly: GCF_053611685.1. Classification (NCBI taxonomy): domain Bacteria; kingdom Bacillati; phylum Actinomycetota; class Actinomycetes; order Kitasatosporales; family Streptomycetaceae; genus Streptomyces; species Streptomyces sp. NPDC054786. The sequence continues at coordinate 63,949 of NZ_JBSHAW010000030.1, forward strand.
GAACGCCAGGTGGGCGGGGACGAGGTTCTCGCCGTCTACCGGGAGCACTTCGGGATTGTTCTGGAGCGGGAGCCCGAGGTCGGCGGGGTGCCGGCGCCCGGGAGCGGCGCTTAGGTCCGCGGCCCCCGCGGCCCGTCGTTACTCGGCCTCGCGCCAACCGTCGTACTCGGCCGCGAGGTCATGCAGCCGCGCCGGGTCATGGGCGGCGTCCGGGTCTTCGACCACCACCAGCCACTGGGCGTCCTCGGCGTCGTCCTCACCGGCCAGGGCGTCCCGTACGAGCTGGGGCTCCTCGGCGACACCGAAGCGTTCGGCCAGGGCCTCGGCCACCTCCTCCGCGGCGTCGCGGTCGGGCAGTACCAGTACATGCCGGAGGTGTGGTGGGTGTGGGGCAGCATCATTCACCCGGCCATTGTCCGACAAGGGGTTGGCGCTCCGGTCCGGCAGGGCCCCGGAGCGGTCCGGGCGGGGCTGTCAGTGGGGCGTGGGATGCTGGACGCGATGGCCAGGAAGACAGCTCAAGACGACCCGCTCGCCCCCGTCACGATCGCGGTGGGCCAGGAAGACCTGCTGCTGGATCGCGCGGTGCAGCAGGTGGTGGCGGCTGCCCGGGCGGCCGATGCGGACACCGATGTGCGCGACCTCGCTCCCGAACAGCTCCAGCCCGGCACCTTGGCCGAGCTGACCAGCCCCTCCCTCTTCGCCGAGCGCAAGGTCGTCGTGGTGCGCGCCGCCCAGGATCTTTCCGCGGACACCATCAAGGACGTCAAGGCGTACCTCGGCTCGCCCGCCGAGGAGATCACGCTGGTGCTGCTGCACGCCGGCGGTGCCAAGGGGAAGGGTCTGCTGGACGCTGCCCGTAAGGCCGGGGCACGGGAAGTGGCCTGCCCCAAGATGACCAAGCCGGCCGACCGGCTGGCCTTTGTGCGGGGCGAGTTCCGTGCGGTCGGGCGTTCGGCGACGCCCGAGGCCTGCCAGTCGCTGGTCGATGCGATCGGCAGCGATCTGCGTGAGCTGGCCTCGGCCTGTTCGCAGCTGACCGCCGACGTCGAAGGCACCATCGACGAGTCCGTGGTCGCGCGCTACTACACCGGCCGGGCCGAGGCATCGAGCTTCACCGTCGCGGACCGTGCCGTCGAGGGCCGGGCCGCCGAGGCGCTGGAGGCACTGCGCTGGGCGATCGCCACCGGCGTCGCCCCCGTCATGATCACCAGCGCGCTCGCCCAGGGCGTACGCGCCATCGGCAAGCTGGCCTCCGCCCCGCGCGGTGCCCGCCCCGGCGACCTCGCCCGCGAACTGGGCATGCCGCCCTGGAAGATCGACCGGGTACGGCAGCAGATGCGCGGCTGGTCGGCGGACGGCGTGGCCACGGCGCTGCGCGCGGTGGCGGCGGCCGACGCGGGGGTGAAGGGCGGCGGGGACGACCCCGGGTACGCCCTGGAGAAGGCCGTCGTGGCGATTGCCCGGGCGGCCCGCTCGCGGTGAAGTAGCGGCCGCGGCCCTCCCGTCGGCGCACCCGCGCGGTCGCAGCGGGCAGAGGCAGGCCGGCCGTCATCGACCCCGTTGCATCGCGATCAATCGCCGCGGCGCCGATCACGATGGCGATGACCAATCGCCACAATGACCATCAATCACCGCGGCGACGATCAATCGCCACGGCAACCCAACTGCGACCACTCGCGCCGAGGCCAACCGCCGCGACGATCAACCGTCGGGCCGTCGGGCCGTCAGGCCGTTGGGCCGTCGGGCGTCAACCATCAGGCCGTCAACCGCCAGGGGCGCCCGCTGCCCCCGCGGCCCGCTGCTCCCTGCGGAGCGACGCTCACCGGGACCGTGAGTTCTGCAGTCGCTGGAGTGTCTCCGTCGCGCTGGTCTTCAGCATCGTGGCCACCTCGGCGGCGGTCGGCTGCTTGCCGCCGCTGCTGCTCGACGCATAGCTCGACCATGTCGACTGGTACGTCATCCAGCCGTCCCGGACGCCGAGGATCACATACGAGCTGCTGCTCGTGCTGCCCTCGTCCTTCCGGGTCACCAGATAGGCCTCGTCACCGATTCCCGGCACGGCATCGACCTTGTAGCCGACCGAGGTGTCCTGCTTCTCGTACGAGCGGTAGCCGTCGGCGAACTCCGGTGCCGGGTCGGTCTCCCGGTGCAGCGTGGCGGTGTTGTAGAGCCAGGTGGAGGAGTAGGCGGAGCTGCTTGCGGTGTCCTGCTCGAACGAGACGTTGCACGTCATCGTGTCCAGGGACGTCAGCTGGGCGCCGCTGTGCTGCGGGTTGGCGTCCTTCGAGGCGGTTCCGGTGTTCGCCTTGGTCTTGTAGTGCGCGTTCTCGAAGGGCGTCATCGAGGTGTCCGCACACAGATCGCCGGTGTAGGCGTAGCCCGCGAGGTCGGGGCTGGACTCGGAGGAGAAGCCCCCGGTGGCGAACAACACGGAGCCCCAGATCGCGGACGCGGCAACCACCCCGCCGACGGCCCAGAGCCAGCTGGACATACCGCGGCCCGCGCCGCCGGGTGCCGCTACAGGTGCCGCGGTGGGCGGCCCCACCGGCGGGGCGGGTACGCCGGGTGCCGGATAGCCGTATCCGCCGGCCTGTCCCTGCGGCATGGCCTGTTGTGCGTAGGGATTCTGCTGTGTGGGCACCGGATTCTGGGGTGCGGGCACCTGACCGTATGGGTTGGGCTGCGGCTGGCCGTATGGATTGTTCTGGTCCCCCGATATCGACATGGCCGCAGCGTAGCGGACCCCCCGAAAAGCGAACCCGGCTCTGCGGCACGGAATTTCTCCCACGGCGAGCAGACCGAGGTACGGCCCCACCTGCCCCACCGCAAGCCCACGCCACCGCCGCCCCATTCCAGTAGCCGCCTATCAAGTGCCCTGCAAACAGAGGCCCGGCAAACAAAGGCCCCGCAACCGGAGCCCTGCAACGCAGCTCCGCAACAACACCCCACCGTCAACAGGTCTCGACAACAGGTCTCGACAACAGTTCCCCACAAACAATGGCCCCGGAAAAAGGGCTTCGCAACAGAACTCCACAACAAAGGCCCCATGTGAAAGGCCCGCACCAAAAGTCCCGTGCAAAGCCACCCACAAGTAGAGCTCCACAACGAAAACTCACAACGAAGCCCCACAGTGAAAGCTCACGGGAACGTCCACGGGAACCCCCCACCGAAACCCCCGACGGCAAAGCCCCTGCCGACCAAGCCGCAACGAAAGAAACCCAACGGCAGAAACCCAACGGCAGAAACCCAGCGACAGAAACCCAGCGACAGAAACCCAGCGACAGAAACCCAGCGACAGAAGCTCAACGGCAGAAGCCCCATGAAAGAAGGCCCCGCCTCGCCCCTGGGGAAGGGGGGAGGCGGGGCCTTCGTATCAAGCTGTTGCGGCTTGGTCGGCGGTGTACGCCGAGTGGGCCGGGTGCGCCGCACCCGCGTGGCGAACGCAGGCCGTGTGCGGCGCGGTGGTGCATCGGTCAGGGAGCGGAGAGAGGGGCCGCTGGGTCCCTGCCGACAGGGGTACTACAGGTTCTGCGGTGGACGAAGATCAGACCTGGTCAGGCCGATGATCTTCGCCGGAAGGAAGGTCAGGCCTTGAGGGACGCGACCTTCGTCGCCAGCGCCGACTTCTTGTTGGCGGCGGCGTTCTTGTGGATGACACCCTTGCTGACGGCCTTGTCGAGCTTCTTGCCGGCCTCGGCCTGGGCGGCGGTGGCCTTCTGCAGGTCACCGGCCTCCACGGCCTCGCGGGTGCGACGGATCGCGGTCTTCAGAGTGGACTTGACAGCCTTGTTGCGCTGACGAGCCTTCTCGTTGGTCTTGATCCGCTTCATCTGGGACTTGATGTTCGCCACGAAAGAGCCTTTTCAGGTTCGTTGGAGTTTCGAGTTGCGCCGCGCACCTGAGAGGGCACGAAGCGCAGTAGACCAGGCTACCAGCAGGGTCGACGGCCTCCCAAACCGGACCGGGCCCACCGCCCGAGCGCCGCCGAGCCCCCGCCCGGAAGCGACCCACCCTCGGCCGCTGCCCCGCTGCCCCGCTGCCCCGCTGCCCCGCTGCCCCGCTGCCCCGCTGCCCCGCCCCGAAGCACCCGCCCCCGCCCCCGAAGCGTCCGCCCGAAGCCCCCGAACCCCACCTCGCCCCGCCCAAACCGGACCGAGCCCCTCGCTCATGGGACGATGGGGGAGACGTCATATACCCGAGTCCCGCCTACCCGCGTTCACTGAATGGACCCTGCGTGCCCGCGACCCCTACGAACGTGCCGGAGCCGAGCCGTACCGATCCGGCCCTCCTCCGTAACTTCTGCATCATCGCGCACATCGACCACGGCAAGTCGACGCTCGCCGACCGGATGCTCCAGCTCACCGGTGTCGTCGACCAGCGGCAGATGCGCGCGCAGTACCTCGACCGCATGGACATCGAGCGCGAGCGCGGCATCACGATCAAGTCCCAGGCGGTCCGGCTGCCCTGGGACCCCACCGAGGGTGAAGAGGGAAGTGGTACGACCCACATCCTCAACATGATCGACACCCCGGGCCACGTCGACTTCACCTACGAGGTCTCCCGCTCGCTCGCCGCGTGCGAGGGCTGCGTCCTTCTCGTCGACGCCGCTCAGGGCATCGAGGCCCAGACCCTCGCCAACCTCTACCTGGCGATGGAGCACGACCTCACGATCATTCCCGTCCTCAACAAGATCGATCTGCCGGCCGCGCAGCCCGAGAAGTTCGCCGCCGAGCTGGCCAATCTGGTCGGCTGCGAGCCCGAGGACGTCCTCAGGGTCTCCGCCAAGACCGGCGTCGGCGTGGCCGAGCTGCTGAACAAGGTCGTCCGCGAGGTGCCGGCCCCGGTCGGCGTCAAGGACGCGCCCGCCCGCGCGATGATCTTCGACTCGGTCTACGACGCCTACCGCGGTGTCGTGACCTACGTGAAGGTCGTCGACGGCACGCTCGGCAAGCGCGAGCGCATCAGGATGATGTCGACCGGCGCCGCTCACGAGCTCCTGGAGATCGGCACGAACTCCCCGGAGATGAAGGCGGCCGACGGGCTGTCCGTCGGCGAGGTGGGCTACCTGATCACCGGCGTGAAGGACGTCCGACAGTCCAAGGTGGGTGACACGATCACCCAGCTCAACAAGGGTGCCGAGGAGCCGCTGGGCGGCTACAAGGACCCCAAGCCGATGGTGTTCTCCGGTCTGTATCCCCTGGACGGCTCGGACTACCCGGAGCTGCGCGAGGCACTGGACAAGCTGCAGCTCAACGATGCCGCGCTGGTCTACGAACCGGAGACCTCCGCGGCCCTGGGCTTCGGCTTCCGCGTCGGCTTCCTGGGCCTGCTGCATCTGGAGGTCATCCGCGAGCGTCTGGAGCGCGAGTTCGGCCTCGAACTGATCGCCACCGCGCCGAACGTGGTCTACCGCGTCGATATGGAGGACGGGGCCGAGCACGAGGTCACCAACCCGAGCGAGTTCCCGACGGGCAAGATCGACAGGGTGCACGAGCCGGTCGTACGGGGCACGATCCTGGCGCCGAGCGAGTTCATCGGCTCGATCATGGAGCTGTGCCAGAACCGCCGCGGCAACCTCCTCGGCATGGACTACCTCTCCGAGGACCGCGTCGAGATCCGCTACACCCTCCCGCTCGCCGAGGTCGTCTTCGACTTCTTCGACCAGCTCAAGTCCAAGACCCGTGGCTATGCCTCGCTGGATTACGAGCCCACCGGCGAGCAGGTCGCCGACCTGGTGAAGGTCGACATCCTGCTGCACGGCGACAAGGTCGACGCGTTCTCGGCGATCTGCCACAAGGACAAGGCGTACGCGTACGGCGTGCGGCTGGTCGCCAAGCTGCGGGAGCTGATTCCGCGGCAGAGCTTCGAGGTGCCGATCCAGGCCGCCATCGGCAGCCGGGTCATCGCCCGTGAGACGGTCCGCGCCATCCGCAAGGACGTCCTCGCGAAGTGCTACGGCGGTGACATCTCCCGTAAGCGGAAGCTGCTGGAGAAGCAGAAGGAAGGCAAGAAGCGGATGAAGATGGTCGGCAGCGTGGAGGTCCCGCAGGAGGCTTTCATCGCGGTGCTGTCCTCGGACTCCGACGGCGATGCGAAGGCGAAGAAGTAACGCGTCGCCCGCGAAGGCCGTTCGCCGGGCCCGGAAGCCGCCGGGCGGAGCGGCCACAGGGCAGGAAACAGGGCGCCGGTCCCCATGGAGGGGGCCGGCGCCCTGTCGGCTTTCCCCAGCTCACCGGGGTGAATGCGGAGTGCGGCGCGCGGCGTGGCCTGCGGATGGTGTGATCTCTCCCACCCGGCGTGGCCGGTACGGGCCCTCGGGGCGGCTCACTATCGGTCGTTGCGCGTGCTACGTACACCTATCTCACTGGTCACATCCTGAACCAGTCGGCCTTAGCCCCTTACGCGTCGGCGCATCGCGCTCTAGTCTGATCACTGCTCAAAGGTTACTCGCGAGTCACCAGCATCGAAGCGGGCCCCGGAGGACGCCGTGACGGACACCCACACGCTGATCGAAAACCGGCCGCCTTCAGTGGCGCAGCTCTTCCTGGAACGGGTTGCGGCCACGCCCGATATAGAGGCCTATCGCTATCCGGTCCCGGCCGCTTCCGGACAGGGGGCGGACGACTGGAAGGCGATCAGCTGGGCCCAGGCCGCGGACCGCGTCTACGCCGTGGCCGCCGGGCTCATCGCGCTCGGCATACTGCCCGAGGAGCGGGTGGCGCTGGCCGCCAACACCCGCGTCGAGTGGATCCTCGCCGACCTCGGTGTGCTCTGCTCCGGCGCCGCCACCACCACGGTCTACCCCAGCACCAACGTCGAGGAGACCGCCTACATCCTGGCCGACTCCGGCAGCCGGGTGCTGATCGCGGAGGATGCCGGGCAGCTCGCCAAGGCGCGCGAGCGGCGCGCGGAGCTGCCCGAGCTGGCGCATGTCGTCGTCATCGACGAGGCGGGCGTGGAGCCGGCCGAGGGCGATCCGGAGGGCTGGGTGCTCACCCTGGCCGAGCTGGAGAAGCGCGGCACCGCCTATCTGGAGGACCACCCGGAGTGCGTCAAGGAGCGGGTTGCCGCACTGCGCGCCGACCAGCTGGCGACGCTGATCTACACCTCCGGGACCACCGGCCGCCCCAAGGGCGTACAGCTGCCGCACGACTGCTGGTCGTACATGGCGCGCGCGATCCCGTCGACCGGCATGATCTCCGAGGAGGACGTGCAGTACCTCTGGCTGCCGCTGGCGCACGTCTTCGGCAAGGTGCTCACCGCGGGCCAGATCGCGGCCGGTCATGTGATCGCCGTCGACGGCCGGGTCGACAAGATCATCGAGAATCTGCCGGTCGTCCGGCCCACGTACATGGCGGCCGTGCCGCGGATCTTCGAGAAGGTCTACAACGGTGTCGCGGCCAAGGCCCGTGCGGGCGGCGGCGCCAAGTACAAGATCTTCCAGTGGGCGGCCGAGGTGGCCCGCGAGTACGCCAAGGTCTCGCAGGACAACTTCCGCCGCACCGGCAACGCCTCGGTGCCGTTCGCGCTCGGCGCCAAGCACAAGATCGCCGATGCGCTCGTCTACGCCAAGCTGCGGGAGGCGTTCGGCGGCCGGCTGCGCGCCGCGGTCTCCGGCTCGGCCGCGCTCTCACCGGAGATCGGCTACTTCTTCGCCGGCGCCGGCATCCACATCCTGGAGGGCTACGGCCTGACGGAGTCCAGCGCCGCCAGCTTCGTCAATCCCAGCGAGGCCTACCGCACCGGCACGGTCGGCAAGCCGCTGCCCGGCACCGAGGTGCGGATCGCCGAGGACGGCGAGATCCTGCTGCGCGGCCCCGGCATCATGCAGGGCTACCACGGCCTGCCGGACAAGACCGCCGAAGTCCTGGAGGCGGACGGCTGGTTCCACACCGGTGACATCGGCGAGCTCTCCCCTGACGGCTATCTGCGGATCACCGACCGCAAGAAGGACCTGATCAAGACCTCGGGCGGGAAGTACATCGCGCCCGCCGAGGTCGAGGGCCAGTTCAAGGCGGTCTGCCCGTTCGTCTCCAATGTGCTGGTGCACGGCGCCAACCGGAACTTCTGCACCGCGCTGATCGCCCTCGACGAGCCGACGATCATGTCCTGGGCGCAGGAGCACGGCCTGGCCGGCAAGGAGTACGCCGATCTCGTCGCCACCGACCAGGTCCGCGAGCTGGTCGACGGCTATGTCGAGCGGCTCAACGAGGGGCTGCAGCGCTGGCAGCAGATCCGCAAGTTCCGGCTGCTGCCGCGTGACCTGGACATCGAGCACGGCGAGGTGACCCCCAGCCTCAAGGTCAAGCGGCCCGTGGTGGAGCGGGTGTTCAAGGACCTGCTCGACGACATGTACGCCGGCACGCGCGAGGCGTAGCCGCAGGGCGCGGCGGTACGGGGCGGGCCGGGTCGGCGCGCCCCGTACCGCCGCGCCCGTACGGGTGATTGCGGTCGCCGGCGGGAACTGCGCCTGCCGCTGAAGTGGTCCGTACCTGCTCCCCGGGCACCCCTTTCTGCGCGTCGGCCAACTCCCGCGGCGCGTCAGCCGAATTGGCCGCTGTGACCACCCACTTCTGTGACTCAGTGCTTATGGCTGCGCTCGTTCTGTCACTCTGTCGTTGGCGCATACGGCGCCGTAGCGGAGCTGCTCGGGAGTTGCTCAATGCGGACGACAACTTCGTCTCAACGGGACGACGTCACGGCGACGCGCATGGCGAGGGCGGGAGGGTCCCGTGGCGGACCCGCGGCCGGGCCTGCCGAGGGGGCCGCGGCCCGCTCCCGGTGGGCCAGCCTGCCCGGTGATCCGCAGGCCGCTGCCGCCGCCCGCCGGTTCGTCCGGGCCACGTTCGCCGACTGGGCCGACCAGGAGCTGCCCGGCGCGGAGAGCCTGGCCGGCCGGCTCGCGGACGAAGCGGTGCTGCTGGTCAGCGAGTTGGTGACGAATGCGGTGGTGCACGCGGGCACCACCGTCGAGTTGCGCTGCCGGCTGGAGCCGGCGCGGGAGCCGGGCGCGGAGCCCTACGGGAGCCGGAGCGGGGAGTCGTACCCGGCGCCGTGCGCGGAAGCCCCCGGCGCGGGCCTCGACGGCACACCCGGCCCCGGTCTCGTCGTCGAGGTCTCCGACCACCACCCCGCCCAGCCGGTCCGCGCCCATGAGGACAGCGCCGCCGCCGAGAACGGCGGCCACGGGCTCCAGCTGATCAGTGCGGTCGCCGAATCCTGGGGCATCACCTATCGCCGGGCCATGAAGACCGTCTGGTTCCGGCTGCCCGTGGGTGCCCGGGACGGCGCCGGTCCCGAGCCCGAGCTCGCCTTCGACGGCCAGCTGCTGCAGCACGGGCTGCGGGCGGCCGAACTCCTCGCCCCGGCGCCGCGCCGGTCCGCCCGGCCCGAGCACGACGCCGAACAGGTCGTCAACGGCGCCCTGTCCTTCCTCGCCGAAGCCTCCGATCTGCTCTCCGGCCAGCTCGACGCCGATCAGGTCGCCGCGCTCGCAGCCCAGTTGATCGTGCCGCGGCTCGCCGAATGGTGCGCGGTGTGGCTCTGCGACGGCGACAGCGGTGCGCCCGGCCGGGGCATCGCGGCGGACGGCGAGGAACAGCGGCTCGCCCGCGTCTGGCACACCTCCGAGAGCCGGATCGATGCGCTGCGTACGGCGCTGGAGAAGCAGCCGCCGGAACTGCCGGCCGCCGGCGCGACCGGCGTTGCGTCCGGCGCGGCCCCCTGGCCCTGGCCGTACGAACCGAGCGGTTACGGGGCGGGCGGCGCCGCACTCGCCTGCCCCCTGGTCGCCGGCGGCCGCCGGCTCGGCACCCTGCTGCTCGGCCGGGGCGGACTGCTGCACTTCCCCGACGAGGTGGTCGGCCTGATCGAGGACCTGTGCCGCCGGGTCGCCCGCGCCGTCGCCACCGCCCGCGCCTACAGCCGGCAGGAACGCATCAGCCAGGTCCTGCAGCGCCGGCTGCTGCCCCGGGGGCGGGCGCAGGTGCCCGGCGTGGAGTCGGCGGTGGTCTACGAACCGCGCGAGGGGGCCTGGGCGGGCGGCGACTTCTGGGACCTCTTCGACGCCGGGGACGGCCGCTGGTGCTTCGCCCTCGGCGATGTCTGCGGCAGCGGCCCCGAGGCGGCCGCGGTGACCGGGCTGGCCCGCCCGGTGCTGCGGCTGCTGGCCCGTGACGGCTTCGGGGTGTCCGCGGTGCTCGACCGGCTCAACAAGACCATGGCGCGGGAGGCCGCTGACTCGGTCGCGGCGGTCGCGGCGGCGGTCGCGGCGGCCGGCGCCGGGGCGGAGGCGCCGGTCGAGATCCGCGAGGAGGGCGAACAGGCCCGGTTCCTGTCCCTGCTCTACGGCGAGATCGTCCCCTACCCCGGCGGCTCCGGTGGCGCCCGCTGCACCCTCGCCAGCGCCGGCCACCCGCTGCCGCTGGTGCTGGGCGCGGACGGCACGGTCCGGGTCGTCGCGGCGCCGCAGATGCTGCTGGGAGTGGTGGAGGACGCCGCGTACGTCAGTGAATCGTTCGACCTCTGCCCAGGGGAAACGCTTCTGTGCGTCACCGACGGGGTGACCGAGCGGCGCTCGGGACGGCGGCTCTTCGACGACGAGGACGGTCTGGCCACCACCCTCGCCGGGGGTGCAGGCCTGGGCGCCACCGCCCTCGCCGACCACATCCGCAACACCGTCCACGCCTTCGGCCCGGTCCCGCCCGACGACGACCTGGCCCTGCTGGTCCTGCAGGCGGCCGGGCACGGGGTGCCGTAGGGCACACCGGCGCCCGGACCGGCACCGCCCCGCCATGACGGACAATGGTTCCCATGCCTTCCGCACTGCCTGATGGTGAGCCGATGCCCGAGGACGGGGCGCTGCCCGGTCATACGCCGGCGGCTGCCGCCGGCCGGCCCCTCGGCTTCTATCTGCATGTGCCGTACTGCGCGACCCGCTGCGGCTACTGCGACTTCAACACCTACACCGCGAGCGAGCTGCGCGGCTCCGGCGGCGCCCTGGCCTCCCGCGACAACTACGCCGACACCGTCGTGGACGAGATCCGGCTGGCCCGCAAGGTGCTGGGCGACGACCCGCGTCCGGTCGAGACGGTCTTCGTCGGGGGCGGCACCCCGACCCTGCTGCCCGCCGCCGACCTCGGCCGGATGCTCGCCGCCATCCGCGAGGAATTCGGCCTCGCGCCCGGCGCCGAGATCACCACCGAGGCCAACCCGGAGTCCGTCGACCCCCGCTACCTCGACGGGCTGCTCGCGGGCGGCTTCAACCGGGTCTCCTTCGGTATGCAGAGCGCCCGGCAGCACGTCCTGAAGATCCTCGACCGTACGCACACCCCGGGCCGCCCCGAGGCCTGTGTCGCGGAGGCCCGCGCGGCCGGCTTCGACCACGTCAACCTCGACCTGATCTACGGCACCCCCGGCGAGACCGACGACGACTGGCGCGCCTCCCTCGACGCCGCGATCGGGGCCGGCCCCGACCATGTCTCCGCGTACGCCCTGATCGTCGAGGAGGGCACCCAGCTGGCCCGCCGGATCCGCCGCGGCGAGGTCCCGATGACCGACGACGATGTGCATGCCGACCGCTACCTCATCGCCGACGAACGCCTCGCCGCCGCCGGTTTCACCTGGTACGAGGTCTCCAACTGGGCCACCACCGACGCCGCCCGCTGCCGCCACAACGAGCTGTACTGGACCGGCGCCGACTGGTGGGGCGCGGGCCCCGGCGCCCACAGCCACGTCGGCGGCGTCCGCTGGTGGAACGTCAAACACCCCGGCGCCTACGCCCAGGCCCTCACCGAAGGCCGCTCCCCGGGCGCCGGCCGCGAGATCCTGGCGGACGAGGACCGCCGGGTGGAGCGCATCCTCCTGGAGCTGCGCCTCTCGGACGGCTGCCCCCTGGACATCCTCGCCCCGGCGGGCGCCCGGGCGGCGGCCCGTGCGCTGGCCGACGGACTGCTGGAGGCCGGTCCGTACGAGGCGGGCCGGGCCGTGCTGACGCTCCGGGGGCGGCTGCTGGCGGACGCGGTGGTGCGGGATCTGGTGGACTGAGAACGTGATGTCCGCGAACGAGTGAACCGATGCGGGTGCGCTGCGTGCCTGCCTACGCTGTCCATAGGCTGCCGCCAAATGAACGCGGCGGGATATGGAGGGCCACGGAGATGACCGCTGTGGATGACCGCCTGATCACTGACGCTGCCGAGATTTTCGAGAACCTGGAGGTTCCCGAAGGTTTCAAAGCCGAGCTCCTCAGGGGGGACATCGTGATGATGGCGGGGCCGGACCGGGTCCACAACGACATCGTGGAGTCCGTGCAGGACCAGATCCCCCGTGATCGCTGGCGTCGGCTGCAGACCCAGGACATCGCCATCCCTGGTGAGAACAGTGAGCCGCAGCCCGATCTCGTCGTCCTTGAGCGAGGGTCTCAGAAAGGCCCCGGCAGGCTCATCCCGGCTCCTGCGGTCACACTGCTCGTGGAGGTCGTCTCCAAGACCAGCATCGATCGGGATTATGGCGACAAGCGCTCGATCTACGCGGCGGGCAGAGTGCCCGTCTACCTGATCATCGACCCCACCGCCGGGCAATGTGTGGTGCTCACCGAACCGACGGGCAGCGGAGAGGAAGCCGACTACCAGATGGAGTGCACCACGAAGTTCGGAGTCCCCGTTCCCTTGGATGTCCTCGGCGTCAAGCTGAACACCACCGAGTTCGAGACCCTCCCCGCCGTCACACGTCACCGCCGGCCGTAACGAAGTCGATCAGCTCCTCCACCCGCCCCAGCAGCGCCGGCTCCAGGTCCTTGTAGGAGCGCACGCAGGACAGGATCCGCTGCCAGGCGGCCCCCGTGTTCTCCGGCCAGCCCAGCGCCCGGCACACCCCCGTCTTCCAGTCCTGTCCGTGCGGGACGGACGGCCAGGCCGCAATCCCGACCGAGGACGGCTTCACCGCCTCCCAGATGTCGATGTAGGGGTGGCCCACCACCAGCGCATGGGCACCGGTCACCCCGGCCGCGATACGCGACTCCTTCGAGCCGGGCACGAGATGGTCGACGAGGACGCCGAGACGGGCGTCCGGGCCGGGGGAGAAGCCGCGGACGATCGCGGGCAGGTCGTCGATGCCCTCCAGGTACTCCACGACGACGCCCTCGATGCGCAGGTCGTCGCCCCACACCCGCTCCACCAGCTCGGCGTCGTGCCGGCCCTCCACATAGACGCGCCCGGCGCGGGCGACCCGTGCGCGGGCGCCGGGCACGGCGAGTGATCCCGATGCCGTACGCGCCGGAGCGGCGGCCGCCGGCCTGTCCTGGGGGCGTACGAGCGTGACCACCCGCCCCTCCAGGAGGAAGCCGCGCGGCTCCAGGGGGAAGACCCGGTGCTTGCCGAAGCGGTCCTCCAGGGTGACCGTCGGGCCCTGCGCCGTCTTCTCGCAGCGGATCACGGCGCCGCAGAAGCCCGAGGTGACCTCCTCGACGACCAGATCGGGATCGGCCGGCACCTCCGGGGCGGGCCGCTGCTTCTTCCAGGGCGGGGTGAGATCGGGGCTGTAGCGCCTGTTCTGCATCGGGCGGGACCTGTTCTCTGTTTTTCTGCGGGGCGGTCGGTGAATCGGCCGGGGGTACGGGGGTCGTCCCCCAGGGGATGCAGTCGTCGGGCGGGCGGGCGGTGGTCAGGACAGGGGCGACGCCGGAACGGGCGGCGGTCAGGAAGGCGCGACGCCGAAGCAGGCGGCCAGGGCGTCGCGTTGGGCACGGACGAACGGGGCGTCCACCACGGCGCCATGGCCGGGAACGTACCGTGCGTCCTCGCCGCCGAGGGCCAGCAGCCGCTCCAGGGCGCCGGGCCACTGCTGGGGCAGCGCGTCGGGGCCCGCCTGGGGCTCGCCGGACTCCTCGACCAGATCGCCGCAGAAGACGATCTCCGCTTCCCCGCGCCGGCCCGGTACCAGGACGGCCAGATCGTGGGCGGTGTGTCCGGGGCCGACGTTGGCGAGCAGTACCTGCCGGTCGCCGAGTTCGACGGTGAGCTGGCCGTGCACGTGGTGGTGCGGGGCGACGAGCAGATCGGCGGCCTCCGCGGCGGCATCCGCGTCGACGCCCTCGCGGACCGCGGTCCGCCGCAGCTCGTCCTTCTCGCGCCGGAGCAACTCGCCCAGGCCGGCCGCGCCGAACACCTCGACGCCCGCGAAGGCGGCCGTGCCCAGGACATGATCGAAATGCGGATGGGTGAGCGCGACATGCGTCACTTCCCGGCCCAGTACGCCACGGATCGACCGGCGCAGATCCGCGCCGTCGCGAAGGGTCGCGCCGGTGTCGACGATCATGACGCCGGTGGTCCCGGCGATCACCCCGACCGTCTCGTCCCAGCCCGGCATCCGGCGCCTGGCGACGCCGTCACCGAGTCGTTCCCAACCGGCCTCTTCCCAAGCAGTGTGCATACCGAGACGCTAGCGCCATCGCGATAGCGTTGCCCGACAGATCGACCGAACACGGTCATCGGGCGAGTACTCCGCGCGGCCGCCCTTGCCGCAGCCGTGCTACCCGGCCGTACACTGGCTCAGGGTCTGGCACTCGGCCCGTGTGAGTGCCAGGAGAGACGAGACGGCGGACGGCCGGACTGGAGGTGCGCGGGATGCTCAGTGAACGCAGGCTGGAGGTGCTGCGCGCCATCGTCCAGGACTACGTCGGGACGGAGGAGCCGGTCGGCTCCAAGGCGCTCACCGAACGCCATCGGCTCGGGGTCTCCCCGGCCACCATCCGCAACGACATGGCGGCCCTGGAGGACGAGGGGTTCATCGCCCAGCCGCACACCAGCGCCGGGCGGATCCCGACCGACAAGGGCTACCGCCTGTTCGTCGACAAGCTGGCCGGCGTCAAGCCGCTGTCCAGCCCGGAGCGGCGGGCGATCCAGAATTTCCTGGACGGCGCCGTCGACCTCGACGACATGGTGGGCCGCACGGTCCGGCTGCTGGCGCAGCTGACCCGGCAGGTCGCCGTCGTGCAGTATCCGTCCCTGACCCGGTCCACGGTCCGGCATGTCGAGCTGCTGGCCCTGGCCCCGGCCCGGCTGATGCTCGTACTGATCACGGACACCGGCCGGGTCGAGCAGCGGATCATCGACTGCCAGGCACCGTTCGGCGAAACCTCCCTGGCGGATCTGCGGGCGCGGCTCAACAGCCGGGTCGTCGGCCGCCGGTTCGCGGATGTGCCGCAGTTGGTGCAGGATCTCCCGGAGTCCTTCGAGCAGGACGACCGCGGCACGGTCTCGACAGTGCTGTCGGTGTTGCTGGAAACTTTGGTGGAAGAGACCGAAGAGCGGCTGATGATCGGCGGTACCGCCAATCTCACGCGCTTCGGGCACGATTTCCCCCTGACGATCCGGCCCGTGCTGGAGGCCCTTGAGGAGCATGTGGTGATGCTCAAGCTGCTCGGGGAGGCCAACGACTCGGGCATGACCGTACGTATCGGGCATGAGAATGCCCATGAAGGCCTGGCGTCCACATCGGTCGTCACGGTCGGCTACGGTTCGGGCGACGAGGCAGTCGCCAAACTCGGCGTGGTCGGACCGACCCGCATGGACTACCCCGGAACGATGGGAGCGGTACGCGCAGTGGCACGTTACGTCGGACAAATCCTCGCGGAGTCGTAAGTGGCCACGGATTATTACTCGGTCCTCGGCATCAGCCGTGATGCCTCGCAGGACCAGATCAAGAAGGCCTTCCGTCGGCTGGCGCGTGAGCTGCACCCGGACGTGAACCCGGATCCCAAGACCCAGGAGCGGTTCAAGGAGATCAACGCCGCTTACGAGGTCCTGTCGGACCCGCAGAAGAAGCAGGTCTACGACCTCGGCGGCGACCCGCTCTCGCAGGCCGGCGGCGGCCAGGGCGCGGGCGGCTTCGGCGCGGGCTTCGGCAACTTCTCCGACATCATGGACGCGTTCTTCGGCACCGCGTCGCAGCGCGGGCCGCGCTCGCGCACCCGCCGCGGCCAGGACGCCATGATCCGGCTCGACATCGAGCTGAACGAAGCGGCCTTCGGCACGACCAAGGACCTCCAGGTCGACACCGCCGTCGTCTGCACGACCTGCAGCGGCGAGGGCGCGGCGCCCGGCACCTCGGCGCAGACCTGCGACATGTGCCGCGGCCGCGGTGAGGTCTCGCAGGTCACCCGGTCCTTCCTCGGCCAGGTCATGACGTCCAGGCCGTGCCCGCAGTGCCAGGGCTTCGGCACGGTCGTACCGACCCCGTGCCACGAGTGCGCCGGCGACGGCCGGATCCGCTCCCGCCGCACGCTGACCGTCAAGATCCCGGCCGGTGTCGACAACGGCACCCGCATCCAGCTCGCGGGCGAGGGCGAGGTCGGCCCCGGCGGCGGCCCCGCCGGTGATCTCTATGTGGAGATCCACGAGCTGGCGCACTCGGTCTTCCAGCGGCGCGGCGACGATCTGCACTGCACGGTCACCATCCCGATGACAGCGGCGGCGCTGGGCACGAAGTGTCCGCTGGAGACACTGGACGGGGTGGAGGAGATCGATGTCCGGCCCGGTACCCAGTCCGGCCAGTCGATCCCGCTGCACCAGCGCGGGGTGACGCATCTGCGCGGCGGTGGCCGGGGCGACCTCATCGTCCATGTCGAGGTGATGACGCCGTCCAAGCTCGACCCCGATCAGGAAGAGGTGCTGCGGCGGCTGGCCAAGCTCCGCGGGGAGGAACGGCCCACGGGGCAGTTCCAGCCGGGGCAGCAGGGCTTGTTCTCGCGGCTGAAGGATGCGTTCAACGGGCGATAGCCCCAGGTCGGCCCGGGGGACCGAAGCCGTTCCCGCTGCGGCGCAGCGGCCTCGGACCCGGTTCGGAACGGCGCGGTGGGCGTGACACGATGTGCTCATGCCCACCGCACTGACCGATCTCTGCCGCTACCCGATCGTGCAGGCCCCGATGGCGGGAGGCGGCTCAGGACCCGGGCTGGCCGCCGCCGTCTGCGGCGCCGGCGGTCTCGGCTTCCTCGCCGCCGGCTACAAAACCGCCGACGGCATGTATCAGGAGATCAAACAGCTGCGGTCGCTGACCGGCCGGCCCTTCGGCGTCAATCTCTTCATGCCGCAGCCCTCGCTGGCCGACGGCTCCGTCGTCGAGGTCTACCGCGAGCAACTCGCGGGCGAGGCCACCTGGTACGAGACCGAGCTCGGTGACACCGACGGGCCCATCGACGACGGGTACGAGGCCAAGCTCGCGATCCTGCGGGACGACCCGGTGCCGGTGGTGTCCTTCACCTTCGGCTGTCCCTCGCGCGCCGTCCTCGACGCCTTCGCCAAGGTCGGGACGTACACGGTCGTCACGGTCACCACCGCCGCCGAGGCGCAGGCCGCGCAGTGGTCGGGCGCCGACGCGGTGTGTGTGCAGGGCGTGGAGGCCGGCGGCCACCAGGGCACCCACCGGGACGATCCGCATGCGGACGGGACCGGCTCGGGGCTGGGCCTGCTGGCGTTGCTCGGCCAGGTCCACGAGGCCGTGCAGATCCCGGTGATCGCCGCGGGCGGGCTGATGCGCGGGGCGCAGATCGCGTCGGTGCTGGCCGCCGGGGCGAGCATGGCGCAGCTGGGCACCGCCTTCCTCGCCACCCCGGAGTCGGGCGCCAACCCGCTTCACAAGCACGCACTGACCAACCCGCTGTTCACGCACACGGAGTTGACCCGGGCCTTTTCCGGGCGGCCGGCCCGCGGACTGGTGAACCGCTTCATGCGCGAGCACGGCCCGTACGCCCCGGCCGCCTACCCGGCCGTCCACTACCTCACCTCCACCGTGCGCAAGGCCGCGGCCAAGGCGGGCGACGCGCAGGGCATGAACCTGTGGGCGGGACAGGGGCACCGGCTGGCGCGGGAGCTGCCCGCCGCGCGGCTCGTGGAAGTACTGGCGGTCGAACTGGACGCGGCGCGCGCCGCGTTGAACCTCCCGGGCGCCGGCAGCGCCTCATGACCGCGCCGGTATTCCTCGTCGATTCGCTCGCGGACGTACGGGCCGGCGGCACCCTGACCCTGGACGGCCCCGAGGGCCGGCACGCGGTGTCGGTGCGCCGGCTGCGGGTCGGTGAGGAGGTCGTCCTGACGGACGGCCACGGTGCGGGCGCGCACGGCACGGTCGCCGCCGTCGAGGGCAAGGACCGGCTCACCGTCACGGTCACGGAGCTGCGCACCGAGGCCCCGCCGAACCCCACCATCACCGTCGTCCAGGCGCTCCCCAAGGGCGACCGCGGCGAGCTGGCCGTCGAGACGATGACCGAGACCGGGGTGGACGGCATCGTGCCCTGGGCGGCGGCGCGTTGCGTCACCCAGTGGAAGGGCGAGCGGGCCGCCAAGTCACTGGGCAAATGGCGCGCCACCGCCCGCGAGGCGGGCAAGCAGTCGCGACGGCTGACCTTCCCCGAGGTCGCGGACCCGCTGACGACCAAGCAGGTGGCCACCCTGCTCGCCGACGCCGATTTCGCGGCCGTCCTCCACGAGGAGGGCAGCTCGCCGCTCGCCACCGCCGAACTCCCCGCCGAGGGCCGGATCGTGCTCGTCGTCGGGCCGGAGGGCGGAGTCTCCCCGGAGGAGCTCACCCTCTTCGCCGAGGCCGGCGCCAAGCCCTACCGCCTGGGGACGACCGTGCTGCGCACCTCCACGGCGGGCACCGCGGCCACGGCGCTGCTGCTGGGGCGCACGGGGCGCTGGAGCTAGCGCGCGGCTGCCGGATCGGCTCAGGCGTGCACGCGCCGATCCGCCGTCGCGGCCGTGGCGGGGCCGGTCGCGGGCGCTCCCGTGCGGGCGGGCCGTGCGGGGCGGGGTAGCCGCGCGGCGTGGGGTGGGGTGGGCCCTCGGGTGCGGCCCGCCCGGTAGCATCCGAGGCCGTGCGCACCGTGCGTACGACCAAGACCTGGGAGGTGCCGCCGGTGGCGGGAGAACCGCAGGCCGACTGCCTGTTCTGCAAGATCGTGGCGGGGGAGGTACCGGCGACCATCGTCCGGGAGACGGACACCACCGTCGCGTTCCGCGACATCAACCCCCAGGCGCCCACGCACGTCCTGGTGATCCCCAAGGTGCACTACCCGGACGCCGCGAGCCTGGCCGCCGCCCAACCGCAGATCATCGCCGACATACTGCGTGAGTCCCGCGAGGTCGCCGCCGATGACAAGGTCGAGGACAGGGGCTACCGGGTCGTCTTCAACACCGGCGCCGGCGCGGGCCAGACCGTCTTCCACGCCCACCTGCACGTGCTCGGCGGCCGCGGCCTCCAGTGGCCCCCCGGGTAAGCGACCGTGTCCGTACGTGAATTGGTGGTTCTCGGCACCGCGAGCCAGGTCCCCACACGGCACCGCAACCACAACGGCTATGTGCTGCGCTGGGACGGCCAGGGGCTGCTCTTCGACCCCGGCGAGGGGACCCAGCGCCAGATGCTGCGCGCCGGGGTCGCCGCCCACGACCTCCACCGGATCTGCATCACGCACTTCCACGGCGACCACTCGCTCGGCCTGGCCGGGGTGATCCAGCGGATCAACCTCGACCGGGTGCCGCACCCGGTCACCGCCCACTACCCGGCGAGCGGCGAGCACTTCTTCGACCGGCTGCGCTACGCCACCGCGTACCGGGAGACGGTCCACCTGGTCCAGCGGCCGGTGGCCGTCGACGGTGAGCTGGAGCGCTCGGCGTCGTACGTCCTGGAGGCGCGCAAGCTCTCGCACCCGGTCGAGTCGTACGGATACCGCCTCATCGAACCGGACTCCCGCCGGATGCTGCCGGAGCGGCTGGCGGCGCACGGCATCGCCGGACCGGACGTCGGGCGCCTCCAGCGGCTCGGCGAGCTGAACGGCGTCACCCTCGACGAGGTGAGCGAGCAGCGCCCCGGCCAGCGGTTCGCGTTCGTCATGGACACCCGGCTGTGCGAGGGCGTCCATGCGCTCGCCGAGGGGGCTGACATGCTCGTGATCGAGTCGACGTTCCTGGACGAGGACGTCCAACTCGCCCTCGATCACGGGCACTTGACCGCCGGGCAGGCGGCGGAGGTGGCGGCGTCGGCGGGGGTGCGGCACCTCGTGCTGACGCACTTCTCGCAGCGTTACGACGACCCGGCGGAGTTCGAGCGGCAGGCCCGCGCGGCGGGCTTCACGGGGGAGTTGACCATCGCCAGGGACCTGATGCGGGTGCCGGTGCCCAAGCGGCGCTGAACGCCCGGCGGAGGGCGGTCCGCCGGGCGCGCGCCGCTTCCTACGGCAGGTAGTACATCGGGTTCGGCAGCTTGAACGTCCGGTCCCCGGCGCCGCCGTTCAGATCGCTGTACTGGTCGCCGAAGTTGGCGACGACCCGGTAGCCGAGGGACTCGATGTGCTTGCGGGTGCCCGACTTGTACTCGACGGTGGTGCAGGTGGCGCCGCAGGGCAGGTAGGCCGGCGGGTGCTCCTTGTTCTTCAGGTAGACGTGCCGGCGGTCCAGGGGCACGCCGTAGCCGACGTTCTTGAGGTTGCGGACGCTCCAGTCGCGCTGCGCCTCCTTGCGGCCGGTCAGGAAGAACACCTCGGCGCCCTTGTCGTGGGCCCAGTTGACGAGCCGGTTCATGCCGAAGACGGGGTCCATGTCGGTGTGGGCCAGGTACGTGTCCTGGCTCTCCTCGGTGTAGTGGAAGCCGACCTGGAGCTCGTAGTTGTAGGTGAGCAGGGTGGTGTCGTCCATGTCGAGGACGATGGCCGGCTTGGCCCGCTTGCCCGTCCGGCCGTGCTGCGTGAGGGCCTTGGACAGATAGCCGCGCGCCTTGGCCTCGATGCCGTGGACCTGACGTGCGTAGTTGCTGTGCGGGGAGGCGTAGTGCTCGCCGTCCGCCGTCACCGTGTCGCCGTAGTACGCCTTGATCTTGTCCTGCACCTGCGTGAGGTTGGGGATCTCCTTGTCGGTGCGCGGCACGGAGTGTTCGGCGGTGGCCTGGCCGATGCCGAAGACCGCGGTGCCGGCGACGAGGGCGGCGACCGTCGTGGCGCCGAGGCGGGCCCTTCGGGAGAGGGCGGGGCGGAAACGGGCGGGGCGCGGCATGCGCGGCTCCTCAAGAAGACACGAACGGGACTCCGTAGGTCTAACAGAGCCTCATTTCGGTATCTACGCGCGAAGATTCAACCCTTGGCAAAGGCTCGTGCGGTGCGGGCTCTTGACGGTCGTGAGGCGGGCTCCCTAACCTCCCACTCCATCTGTAGACGCCATCTACATATGAAAACAGCCCTCGATCGCGTAGGAGCCTCCTGGATGACGGACGCCAAGAACCGCCTCACGATCACCGAGGTCCGGCTCACCCCGATCCTGGTGGCCGATCCGCCGCTGCTGAACACCCAGGGCGTGCACCAGCCTTATACCCCCCGGCTGATCATCGAGCTGACCACCGAGGGCGGTGCCACCGGGCTCGGCGAGACCTACGGGGACACCAAGTACCTGGAGCTGGCCCAGCCGTTGGCCAGCGCCCTGATCGGCCGGTCGGTCACGGACCTGAACGCCCTGCCCGCGCTCGCCGCCGAGGTGTGCGGTGACTCACCGGCCGCGACCGGCGCCGACGCGGTGGACGTCGGCGGGCTGCGCGGCGTCCAGACCGCCGACAAGCTACGGCTGTCCGTCCTCTCCGGCTTCGAGGTCGCCTGCCTGGACGCCTGGGGCCGGTCCGCCGGACTGCCCGTGCACGCCCTGCTCGGCGGCAAGGTCCGCGACCGCGTGGAGTTCAGCGCCTACCTCTTCTACCGCTGGGCCGGGCACCCCGGCGGCCGGGGGGAGCGTGACGACTGGGGCGCGGCGCTCGACCCGGCCGGCGTCGTCGCCCAGGCGCGCCGGTTCGCCGACACCTACGGCTTCACGTCCTTCAAGCTCAAGGGCGGGGTCTTCGCACCCGCGCAGGAGATCGCCGCGGTCCGGGCGCTGGCCGCCGAGTTCCCCGGGCAGCCGCTGCGGCTCGACCCCAACGGCGCCTGGAGCGTACGGACTTCGCTGGCGGTGGCGGAGGAACTGCGGGACGTCCTGGAGTACCTGGAGGACCCGGCGAGCGGTACGTTCCGGATGGCGGAGGTAGCCGCCGCCACACCGCTCCCGCTCGCCACGAACATGTGCGTGACGACCTTCGACGAGATCGCCGAGGCGTTCACCCGGGGCGCCGTCCAGGTGGTGCTCTCCGACCACCACTACTGGGGCGGGCTGCGCGCCACCCGTGAACTCGCCGCCGTCTGCCGCACCTTCGGCGTCGGCCTGTCCATGCACTCCAACACCCACCTCGGTATCAGCCTCGCCGCGATGACCCAGGTCGCGGCGACCGTGCCCAACCTCGACTACGCCTGCGACAGTCACTACCCCTGGCAGACCGAGGACGTCCTCACCGAGCGGCTCACCTTCCGCGACGGCCGGGTGGACGTCAGCGACGCCCCCGGCCTCGGCGTCACCCTCGACCGCGACCGGCTCGCCGTACTGCACCGCCGCTGGCTGGCCGACGACGGCGGCCTGCGCGACCGCGATGACACCGCGGCGATGCGGCGGGCCGACCCGGACTGGGCAGCCCCCGCCATGCCCCGCTGGTGATCCCCGGGGCCTGCCCCAGCTCCCCGGCCGCCTCCGGGCGGCCGGACGACAGCGGAGTCGCATGTGAGCACCGCCCCGGACCACCCCGCCCCTCAGGAGCCCCGCGACCCGCATCTGCAGGGCGCCGTGGGGAAGATCTTCAAGCGCGTCGTCCCGCTGATGTTCGTGATGTTCGTCGTCAACATCGGCTTCGCCCAGGACCAGTTGCGCGCCGACGTCGGCATCTCCGCGGCCGCCTTCGGCTTCGGCGCCGGCCTGTTCTTCGTCGCGTATGCGCTCTTCGAAGTGCCCGGCAACCTCCTGTCGGTGGTGGGCGTCCCGGCGGCGCTCTCCGTCGCGCTGGTCCGCGGTGGCGGGCACCACGAACGGGCGCGCGGCCGGCGGCCCCGGGCCGGAGATCACGGACCCGGCCGTGGTCCTGTGCCTGGTGGCCCGGCACGCGTACGGTGAGGCACGGCTCAGTGGCGGTGCGCCACAGTGGTCCCGTACGTGATCTTTGAAAGGGGCTGTCCCGATGGCACAGGAAGTGCGCGGCGTGATTGCGCCGGGGAAGAACGAACCGGTCCGGCTGGAGACCATCCTGGTGCCGGATCCGGGCCCCGGCGAGGCCGTGGTGAAGATTCAGGCGTGCGGGGTGTGCCACACCGATCTGCACTACAAGCAGGGCGGCATCAACGACGACTTCCCGTTCCTGCTCGGGCACGAGGCAGCCGGCATCGTGGAGTCGGTCGGCACCGGGGTCACCGACGTGGCGCCGGGGGACTTCGTCGTCCTCAACTGGCGGGCGGTGTGCGGCCAGTGCCGCGCGTGTCTGCGCGGCCGCCCCCAGTACTGCTTCGACACCCACAACGCCCGCCAGAAGATGACCCTGAAGGACGGCACGGAGCTGACCCCGGCGCTGGGCATCGGCGCCTTCGCCGACAAGACGCTGGTCGCCTCCGGGCAGTGCACCAAGGTCAACCCGGAGATGGCCCCCGAGGCGGCCGGCCTGCTGGGCTGCGGGGTGATGGCGGGCATCGGCGCCGCCATCAACACCGGCGGCGTCGGGCGGGGTGACTCGGTCGCGGTCATCGGCTGTGGCGGCGTCGGTGACGCGGCCGTGGTGGGGGCGCGGCTGGCCGGAGCCGTCAAGATCATCGCGGTGGACATCGACGACCGCAAACTGGAGACCGCGCGCTCCATGGGCGCCACCCATACGGTCAACTCCCGCTCCACCGACCCCGTCGAGGCGGTCCGCGAGCTGACCGGCGGCTTCGGCGCGGATGTCGTCATCGACGCGGTCGGCCGCCCCGAGACCTACCGGCAGGCGTTCTACGCCCGCGACCTGGCCGGGACCGTCGTCCTGGTCGGCGTCCCCACCCCGGACATGACCCTGGAACTCCCCCTCCTGGACGTCTTCGGCCGCGGCGGTGCCCTCAAATCCTCCTGGTACGGCGACTGTCTGCCCTCCCGCGACTTCCCGATGCTGGTCGATCTGCATCTCCAGGGCCGGATCGACCTGGGGGCGTTCGTCACCGAGACGATCGGCATCGAGGACGTGGAGCAGGCCTTCGAGCGGATGGAGTCGGGCGATGTCCTGCGTTCGGTGGTGACGCTCTGATGGCGGCCCGTATCGACCACCTGGTCACCTCCGGAACCTTCTCCCTCGACGGCGGCACCTGGGACGTCGACAACAACGTATGGATCGTCGGCGATGACGACGAGGCGATCGTCATCGACGCCGCCCATGACGCCGACGCCATCCTCGAAGCCCTCGGCGGCCGGACGCTGCGCGCGATCGTCTGCACCCATGGGCACAACGACCACATCGACGCGGCCCCGGCGCTGGCCTCCCGCACCGGCGCCCGGATCCATCTGCACCCCGCCGACCTGCCGTTGTGGAAGATGACGCACGCGGACACCTCGCCGGACGCGGAGCTGGCGGACGGCCAGGTGCTGACCATCGCCGGTACGGATCTGACCGTGCTGCACACCCCGGGCCATGCGCCCGGCGCGGTCTGCCTTTACGCCCCCGAGCTGGGCACCGTGTTCACCGGCGACACCCTCTTCCAGGGCGGCCCCGGCGCGACCGGCCGGTCCTTCTCGGACTTCCCGACGATCGTGGCCTCGATCCGGGACCGGCTGCTGGACCTGCCGCCGGAGACGCAGGTCCGTACCGGGCACGGCGATGCGACGACGATCGGGGCGGAGGCCCCGCATCTGGAGGAGTGGATCAAGCGTGGCCACTAAGGGTACGGGCGGACACATCCCGTAGGGGGTGCATGCGCCCCTTGCGGGCCACAACGCGGCGGGGGCGGAGGGTATTCCGTGGCCTTCCGCCTCCGTGGCCTCACGCCTCCGTGCCGTTCACGCCTCCGTGGCCGGCCGCCCCCGTGCCGTCACGCCTCCGTGGCCTCACGCCTCCGTGCCGTCACGCCTCCGTGGCCGGCCGCCCCCGTGCCGTTACGCCTCCGTGGCCGCCCGCTCCAGAATGCGGGCGGCCACCGTGGGGGAGTCCACCAGCGGATGCAGCGCCAGCGCCCGCAGCGCGGCGTCCCTGTCCTTGTACGTCGCCGCCTCCACGGTCGCCCGCTCCACCGCCTTGACCTGCAGCATCAGCCCCAACTGGTCCTCCCGCAGCGGCGCGCAGGGCAGCGGCCTGGCGCCCTGTGCGGTCACCTCGCACACCGTCTCCACGATCGCGTCCGGCGCCAGCTGCGGCACCGTCGTCCCGTTGCGGACGTTGAGGATCAGCCGGGTCCCGCTGTCGCCCACGATGGCGTGCATCAACGCCAGCGCCACCCGGTCGTAGCCGCCGCCCTCCAGATCGTGACTGTCGCGCTGCCAGCCGCCGCTGGCCTCCCTGCTGTGCGCCATATACGTCTCCTCGCGCTCCAGCCGGGTCCGCTCCCACAGCTCGTACGCCCCCTCCGGGCCGCCGGCCGCCGCGGCCCGCTCGAAGAAGCCGCCCTGCTGCTGGTCGAGGAATTCGCCGCGGGTCTCCCGGGTGTCCCGTACGGAGCCGAGGGTCTCGCGGCGGAAGTAGTAGTAGTGCAGATACTCGTTGGGGAGCGCGCCCAGGGTCCGCAGCCAGTCGGCGCCGAAGAGCCGGCCCTCCTCGAAGGAGCCCAGGGCGGCGTCGTCGGCGAGCAGCCCCGGCAGCAGCTCGGTGCCGTCCAGCGTCAACGACCGCAGCCAGCCGAGGTGGTTGAGCCCCACGTAGTCGTAGCTCGCCCGGTTCGTGTCCGCGAGGGCCGCCGGGTCCGCGCCGGCCGCCCGCGCCGCCCGGCGCACCAGCCCCACCGGCGAATCGCAGATCCCGATGACGCGGTCGCCGAGCACCTGGGACATCGCCTCGGTGACCGTGCCCGCGGGGTTGGTGAAGTTGATGACCCAGGCCCCCGGGGCGAGCGCCGCGACCCGCTCGGCGATGTGCAGTGCCACCGGGACCGTCCGCAGCCCGTAGAGGACACCGCCCGCGCCGACCGTCTCCTGGCCGAGCACCCCCTCGGACAGCGGGATCCGCTCGTCGCGTATCCGGCCGGCGGTGCCGCCCACCCGGATCGCCGAGAAGACGAAGTCTGCGCCGGTCAGCGCGTCGTCCAGGCCGTCCGCGACCCGTACGGGTACCGGCGTCGGATGCCCCTGGGCCAGCCGCGTCAGCACCTCGGCGATCACCGCCACCCGGCGCGGATCGGTGTCGTGCAGCACCACCTCGGAGACGGAGTGTGCCGGGTCGTCCAGCAGCGCGCGGTAGACCAGCGGCACCCGGAAGCCGCCCCCGCCGAGAATCGTCAGCCTCATGGGGCGGAACGTACCGCAGCATCAGGCACACTGGCGGCACGTGCCGATACGAGAGGAGCGAGCACGGTGAGCAGCCGACGCGATGACCAACCGCCCGCGGGCCCGGCCGCGGTGCCACCGCCCCTCGATCCGCTGGCCGGGGTGCGCGCCGCCGGCGATCCGCACACCGACGTCTATCTCACCGGCACGGTCTTCCTGGACATCATCTTCACCGGCCTGGATTCCGCACCGGTCCGCGGCACCGAATCCTGGGCCCGCGGCATGGGCTCCAGCCCCGGGGGCGTCGCCAACATGGCCACCGCACTGGCCCGGCTCGGCCTGCGCACCTCGCTCGCCGCCGCGTTCGGCGACGACCACTACGGCGAGTACTGCTGGGAGGCGCTCGAACAGGGCGAGGGCATCGACCTGGCGCTGTCACGCACCGTCCCCGGCTGGCACTCCCCGGTCACCGTCTCCATGGCGTACGAGGGCGAGCGCACGATGGTCTCGCACGGCCATGAGGCGCCGCCGCCCGATTTCGCCTTCGACGGCAAGCACGCCCCGGGCTGCCCGCCGCCGTCCCGCGCCTGCATCGCCTCGCTGGTGCCGGGCCGCCGGCGGGAGGGCTGGCTGGGCTGCGCGGCCGGCCGCGGCAGCCGCATCTTCGCGGATGTGGGCTGGGACGACACCGGCCGCTGGGACCCGGCCGACCTCGCCGACCTCGAACATTGCGAGGCGTTCCTGCCCAACGCCGAGGAGGCGATGCGCTACACCCGTACGGACTGCCCGCGCGCCGCCGCCCACAAGCTCGCCGACCGGGTGCCGCTCGCGGTGGTCACGCTCGGTGAGGAGGGCGCCTACGCGGTGGACGGGCGGACCGGCGAGAGCGCCGAGGTGCCCGCCATTGCCGTGGAGGCGCTGGATCCGACGGGCGCCGGAGATGTCTTCGTCGCCGGGTTCGTCACCGGCACGCTCGCCGACTGGCCGCTCACCGACCGGCTGGCCTTCGCGGGGCTGAGCGCCGCGCTGTCCGTGCAGGAGTTCGGCGGCTCGCTGTCCGCGCCGGGCTGGGCCGAGATCGCCGGCTGGTGGCAACAGGTGCGGGGCTACGAGGCGGGCGCGCCCGGCGCGCTGCGCCGCCAGTACGCCTTCCTGGACGAGGTGCTGCCCGCGGCCTACCGGCCCGCCCCGCTGGCTCGCGCCGTTCCCACGATCGGCTTCCGCCGCCCGGCCTGAGCGGTCCCGGACCGGGCCGGGACCGCCCCGGCTGCCCGCCCCGGCAGGAAAAGCCCTCGGGCCTGTCAGTGCCCCGTCGTACTCTTGTATCCCAAGGAGTCGAGTGCAGGTCGAGTGCAGGCAGGCACCTCTTACGAGCAAAGGATGGGGGTTGAGCAGGCCACCGAGCCGCCCCATGACTCAGACACCTACGCAACCGCAGGCACGCGCCCAGTTCACCGTCCCGGCCAAACACCCGATGGTCACGGTCCTGGGGTCCGGAGACTCCCTTCTGCGCGTGATCGAAAAAGCCTTCCCGGCGACCGACATCCATGTCCGGGGCAACGAAGTCAGTGCTGTCGGCGATGCCGGGGAAGTCGCCCTCGTCCAGCGCCTTTTCGACGAGATGATGCTGGTGCTCCGCACCGGACAACCGATGACGGAGGACGCAGTGGAACGCTCCATCGCGATGCTGCGCGCGGCGGAGGACGGCGAGGGAGCCGTGAGTGAGACGCCCGCCGAGGTGCTCACCCAGAACATCCTGTCCAACCGCGGCCGCACGATCCGGCCCAAGACCCTCAACCAGAAGCGCTATGTCGACGCCATCGACGAGCACACCGTGGTCTTCGGCATCGGCCCGGCCGGCACCGGCAAGACCTACCTCGCGATGGCCAAGGCCGTGCAGGCGCTGCAGGCCAAGCAGGTCAACCGCATCATCCTGACCCGCCCCGCGGTCGAGGCCGGCGAGCGGCTCGGTTTCCTGCCCGGCACCCTCTACGAGAAGATCGACCCGTATCTGCGCCCGCTCTACGACGCGCTGCACGACATGCTCGACCCCGACTCCATCCCGCGCCTGATGGCCGCGGGCACGATCGAGGTCGCGCCGCTGGCGTACATGCGCGGCAGGACGCTCAATGACGCGTTCATCATTCTCGACGAGGCGCAGAACACGAACCCCGAGCAGATGAAGATGTTCCTCACCCGCCTCGGCTTCGAATCGAAGATCGTCATCACCGGCGATGTCACCCAGGTCGACCTCCCCGGCGGCACGAAGAGCGGTCTGCGCCAGGTCCGGGACATCCTGGACGGCGTGGACGATGTGCATTTCTCCCTGCTCACCAGCCAGGACGTGGTCCGCCACAAGCTGGTCGGCCGTATCGTCGACGCCTACGAGAAGTACGACAGCCGCAACGGCAAGTGAGCCCCGGCCGGCCGGGGCTACCGGCCGGCCCGTGCCCAGCAACCAGAAGCGAGAAGCAACTCCCCCATGTCCATCGACGTCAACAACGAGTCCGGCACGGCCGTCGACGAGCAGGCCATCCTGGATGTCGCCCGCTACGCCGTCGCCCGGATGCGTATCCACCCGCTCTCCGAGCTGTCCGTGATCGTCGTGGACGCCGAGGCCATGGAGCAGCTCCACATCCAGTGGATGGACCTGCCGGGACCGACCGATGTCATGTCCTTCCCGATGGACGAGCTGCGTCCGCCGGTGAAGGACGACGAGGAGCCCCCGCAGGGGCTCCTCGGTGACATCGTGCTGTGCCCGGAGGTCGCCAAGAAGCAGGGCGAGGAGGCCCCGACCGGGCACAGCATGGACGAGGAGCTCCAGCTGCTCACCGTCCACGGTGTGCTCCACCTCCTCGGCTATGACCACGAAGAGCCGGACGAGAAGGCCGAGATGTTCGGCCTGCAGGCGGCGATCATCGACGGCTGGCGGACCGAGCAGGGCCTGACCGGCCCCTCGCCGGCCCCCACCGTGACCTGACGGGACACCCGATGACCACCCAGCTGATCGCGGTCGCGGTCCTGCTCGTCGTGATCGCCTGGCTCGCCGCCTGCGCGGAGGCCGGCCTGGCCCGTACGACCAGCTTCCGGGCCGAGGAGGCCGTCCGCTCCGGCCGCCGCGGCAGTGCCAAGCTCGCCGCGGTCGCCGCGGACCCCACCCGCTATCTCAATGTCGCCCTGCTGGTGCGGGTCGGCTGCGAGATGGCCGCCGGTGTCCTGGTCACCTACGCCTGTCTGCGCTCCTTCGACAAGACGTGGCAGGCGCTGACCGTCGCCATCGCCGTGATGGTGCTGGTCTCCTATGTCGCCGTCGGCGTCTCGCCGCGGACGATCGGCCGCCAGCACCCGCTGAACACCGCCACCGGCGCCGCCTACGTGCTGCTGCCGCTGGCCCGCATCATGGGCCCCGTCCCACAGCTGCTGATCCTCCTCGGCAACGCCCTCACCCCCGGCAAGGGCTTCCGCAAGGGCCCGTTCGCCTCCGAGGCCGAGCTGCGCTCGCTGGTCGACCTCGCGGAGAAGGAGTCGCTGATCGAGGACGAGGAGCGCCGGATGGTGCACTCCGTCTTCCAGCTCGGTGACACCCTCGTCCGCGAGGTGATGGTGCCGCGGACGGACCTGGTCGCCGTCGAGCGCTTCAAGACCATCCGCCAGGCGCTGACCCTCGCCCTGCGCTCCGGCTTCTCGCGCATCCCGGTGACCGGCGAGAACGAGGACGATGTCGTCGGCGTGGTCTACCTCAAGGACCTCGCCCGCAAGGTCCACATCAGCCGCGACGCCGAGAACGAGCTGGTATCCACGGCCATGCGCCCCGCCGTTTTCGTTCCCGACACCAAGAATGCCGGTGATCTGCTGCGCGAAATGCAGCAGGACCGCAATCATGTCGCGGTGGTCATCGACGAATACGGCGGCACCGCCGGCATTGTCACCATCGAGGACATCCTGGAGGAGATCGTCGGCGAGATCACCGACGAATACGACCGGGAACTGCCGCCCGTCGAAGACCTCGGCGACGGCCGCTACCGCGTCACCTCCCGCCTGGACATCGGCGACCTCGGCGAGCTGTACGGCCTGGCCGAGCTGGACGACGAGGACGTCGAAACGGTCGGTGGGCTGCTCGCCAAGCTCCTCGGCCGGGTCCCCATCGCCGGCGCCACCGCCGAGGTGGACCTCTCCGACGACGCGACCGACCCGGGCCTGAAGGCGCTCCGGCTGACCGCGGAGTCACCGGGCGGCCGCCGAAACAAGATCATTACGGTGCTGTGCGAGCCGGTGCGTCCCCAGGGCGCGACCGCCGCCGAGGAGCCCTGGGCGGGCGGGCGCTCCGCCGGCTGAACGCGTGCGGAATTCGATACGTCATTCCTTGTGACGGCGAAAGCGTTTCCCGCCACCGCACTCCATGCGGCTACTTATCTCCAGTTCACCGGAAATGTTCTGCAAGCCATTTCCGAGGGGTCTGGATTCCACGACGCACCGCATGGAAAGATCTTCAGGCGGTCGCCGAGAACGTGACCGCCCTGCGTGAGAGAAATCGTGAAAGAAGTCTTTCCGCGCAGGCTGCCCCGGCGCGGGGGACCGGGGCAGCCCTCTTCTTCCGTCAGCCGCGGCGCGTCGTACGGACCGTCCGCAGCCCGGCCGTGACCAGCAGCGCCACCACCGCGACCAGCGCCGCGTCCAGGCCCAGGCCCAGCTTGATGCCGCCGAGCGTGGCGTCGGCGAAGCCGCTGCCGCCCGCCCGCAGCGCGGCGATATGCGCCGAGGCGACCGCGCTCAGCAGCGGAATGCCGAGGGTGATGCCCATCTGCTGCGAGCTGGTGACCAGGCCGGTCGCCAGACCCTGCTCGGCGTCCGGGACGCCGGAGGTGGCGGTCACGCCGTAGGAGATGATCGCCCACAGATGACCGAGGCTGGCGAAGGTCACCCCGATCAGGGCCAGCCACATTCCGCTGCCGGTGCCCAGCCCCAGCAGCGCGGCCGTGAAACCGGCCTGCAGCAGCAGCCCGGTCAGCAGGGTGCGGCGGGCGCCCAGCCGGCCGATGACCTTCGGGGCGACGAGGCCGGCGAACGCCGAGACCACGCCCTGCACACCGAAGAGCAGACCGGTCCGGAAGGCGGACAGCCGCAGCACTTCCTGGAGGTAGAGCGTCATCAGGAAGACGACGGTGCTCATCATCGCGAAGGTCGTCAGACCCGCCAGATTGCCCCAGGCGACGGTCCGGCGGCGCAGCATCGGCAGGGACACCAGCGGCTGGTCGGCCCGCGACTCCACCCGCACGAACGCGGCCAGCAGCGCCACGCCCGCGATCAGTGTCACCAGCACGTCCGGGCGGCCGAAGCCCTGCGCGGCGGCGGTCGACAGCGCGTAGATCAGCGACAGCAGCCCGCCGGTGACGGTGACCGCCCCGGGCACATCGATCCGCGGCCGCTGCGGGCCGCCCGGACC
This sequence comes from Streptomyces sp. NPDC054786, assembly GCF_053611685.1. Taxonomy (NCBI): domain Bacteria; kingdom Bacillati; phylum Actinomycetota; class Actinomycetes; order Kitasatosporales; family Streptomycetaceae; genus Streptomyces; species Streptomyces sp. NPDC054786. Next base: position 95,713 of record NZ_JBSHAW010000030.1, read on the forward strand.
CTGGGGGCGGGACTCGGTCAGCAGCACCGGCGCCGCGGCCAGTACGGCCACCCCGGCCGCGGACAGCAGGCCCATGGTCGAGCGCCAGCCCAGCACGTCCGTCATCACCCCGCCCAGCACCATGCCGATGGTGAAGCCCATCGAGAGCAGGGTGCCGCTGATGCCCAGAGCGCGTTCGCGCTGCGGGCCCTCGGCGAAGGTGGTGGTCAGCAGCGACATTCCGGTGGGCACGATGATCGCGGCGCCCAGTCCCTGCAGGGCACGCCCGGCCAGGAACGCCGTCGGGGACCAGGCGAGCGCGGCCAGGACCGAGGCCGCGGTGAACAGCGCGAGCCCGACGAGGAACAGCTTGCGCCGCCCGAAGAGATCGGCGATCCGGCCGGAGAGCAGCAGAAAGCCGCCGGAGGGCAGCGCGAAGGCGGTGACCGCCCACTGCAGATCGGCCTGGCCCATGCCCAGGTCCCTGCCGAGCACGGGCAGCGCCACATTCAGGATGGAGAAATCCAGCGCGACGATGAACTGCGCCGCACACAGGAGAAGCAGGATGAGCTTGGCCCGCGGGGTCATCCGCACGTCGGCGGGAGCTGCGGCGGGGGTCCGGGAGGCGTTCTCCCGGGGACCCGGGCCCGGCGGGGTGCCGGTGGGCAGCGAGGTCTCGGTTACTGGCATGCAACGAGCCTGCGGTCCCGGAAGACGCCGTGGGGAGCGGGAACTTATCGTGGTGTCCGCACCACCAGCCACGCCGACAGGGGGAGAAACGTGGTCGTGAACGCTGCCGGACAGGACACCGCGCGCCGACGCCAGGAACTGCGCGACTTTCTGATGAGCCGCCGGGCCCGGGTCACCCCGGCCGAGGCGGGCCTGCCCGACGGAGGCCGCCGCCGCACCCCGGGACTGCGCCGCGAGGAGGTCGCCGTCCTCGCCGGGGTCGGTGCGTCCTGGTACCAGTGGCTGGAGCAGGGCCGTGACATCACCGTCTCGCCGCAGGTGCTGGACTCGGTCGCCCGGGTGCTGCGGCTCAACGGCGCCGAGCGGCGTCATCTGTACGTCCTGGCCGGGCTGAACCCGCCGCCGCGGCTGGACGCCGAGGAGCTGGGTCTCAGCGATGTCTGCGCGGGCCTGCAGCGGCTGATCGACGCCTGGATGCCGCTCCCGGCGCACATCATGGACCCGTACTGGAACACCATCGCCTACAACGACGCGGCGCACCTGGTGCTGGGGCACGGCCGCCCCGGTGTCTCGCCGAACTGCCTGATCGCGTTCTTCACCGACCCCGTCTACCGCGCGCGGTCGGTCAGTTGGAAGACGATCGCCCCCGTGATCGTGGCCCAGTACCGTGCCGCGTGTTCGGCCCGGCCCGGCGACGAGGGCTTCGACGCGGTCGTGCGCGAGGCCTCCGCGCTCAGCGCGGAATTCGCCGGACTGTGGGGGCGTGGCGATGTCCAGGACGGCGGGACGCTCCACAAGGAGATGGACCACCCGCGCGTCGGCGCGCTGCACTTCGAGTCCACCCAGCTGCGGATCCCGGTCCGCCCCGACCTCACCATCGTGCTGCACAACCCGCGCCCCGAGACGGACACCGCGGCGAAGCTGGAGTGGCTCACCTCGGCGGAGGGACGGCGATGGGGGTCCCCGCGCGTGAGCGAGGCCGAGCGTGAGGGAGGGGTGTCCTCCCTCGCGGGGTGACCCCCCGCGGGACGGCGGCCGGTGCGGCCCCGGCCTTGCCGGCCGCCCCCGTTCCCGCCGCCTCCCGCCGCCCCGCATATGCTCGCCCGTATGAGCGAAGCCGCACCGCTGGACCCGGAAGACCGAAAGATCATCACGCTCGCCCGCTCGGCGCGGGCCCGTAACGGCGTGGCCGAGGGCGCAGCCGTCCGCGACGAGACCGGCCGCACCTATGTCGCCGGCACCGTCGCCCTGGACTCGCTGCAGCTCAGCGCGCTGCGGACGGCCGTCGCCATGGCCGTCGCCAGCGGCGCCACGTCCCTGGAGGCCGCGGCCGTGGTCACCGACGCCGAGCGCGCCACCGACGCGGACCGCGCGGCCGTACGGGACCTCGGCGGGCCCGCGACCCCTGTCCTGGTCGCCGGCCTCGACGGCGCCCTGCGCAGCGCCGTCCCGGCGGGCGACGCACAGGCCTGAGCGCGCGCCGAGCCGTACGACGGCGTACGGGGCGGCCCACCGGCTTCGGCGGGCCGCCCCGTTCCGGGCCGCTCCATACCGGCCGCCAGGGGCGGGTGGTCGGAGCCGCGCCCGGCATCGGGGAGAATGGGCGCCATGAGCGTTCGTACAGAGTCCTCCGCCGCGCACCGCGCGGGCTTCGCCTGCTTCGTCGGTCGCCCCAACGCGGGCAAGTCCACCCTCACGAACGCTCTCGTCGGCACGAAGGTGGCCATCACCTCCACCCGCCCGCAGACCACCCGCCACACGGTCCGCGGCATCGTGCACCGCCCCGAGGCGCAGCTGGTCCTCGTCGACACCCCCGGTCTGCACAAGCCGCGCACGCTGCTCGGTGAGCGGCTGAACGACGTCGTACGGACCACCTGGTCCGAGGTGGACGTCATCGGCTTCTGTCTGCCCGCCGACCAGAAGCTCGGCCCCGGCGACCGCTATATCGCGAACGAGCTGGCCGGCATCAAGAAGACCCCCAAGGTCGCCATCATCACCAAGACCGACCTGGTCGACTCCAAGGCGCTGGCCGCCCAGCTGATCGCCGTCGACCAGCTCGGCCAGGAGCTGGGCATCGAGTGGGCCGAGATCATCCCGGTCTCGGCGGTCGGCGACACCCAGGTGTCGCTCCTCGCCGACCTCCTCGTGCCGATGCTCCCCGAGAGCCCGCCGCTCTACCCCGAGGGCGATCTCACCGACGAGCCCGAGCAGGTCATGGTCGCCGAGCTGATCCGCGAGGCCGCGCTGGAGGGCGTCCGCGACGAGCTGCCGCACTCCATCGCGGTGGTCGTCGAGGAGATGCTCCCGCGCGAGGACCGCCCCGCCGACAAGCCCCTCCTCGACATCCACGCGAATGTCTACATCGAGCGCCCCAGCCAGAAGGGGATCATCATCGGCCCCAAGGGCAAGCGCCTGAAGGAGGTCGGCACGAAGTCGCGAAAGCACATCGAGGCACTGCTCGGCACGCCGGTCTACCTGGATCTGCACGTCAAGGTCGCCAAGGACTGGCAGCGCGACCCGAAGCAGCTGCGCAAACTGGGCTTCTGAGCCCGGCCCGGCTCCCGGGGCCGGACAGGCGCTGCGGCCCTCACGCCACGCCCCGGATCCTGCGCACCAGCAGCGCCCCCACCAGCCCGACCGCCGCCGCGACGGCGTACAGCGTCCGGTAGCCGCCGAGGTGATGTACGAGCGGCGCGGCCAGCGCAGGGGCGGCCACCTGCGGCAGCGAGTTGGCGATATTGATGACGCCCATGTCCTTGCCGCGGTGCGCGGCGGCCGGCAGCACATCCGTCATCAGCGCGAAGTCGACGGCGGTGAAGACGCCGAACCCCACCCCGAGCAGCGCCGCGGCACACAGCGCACCCGCCCAGGTCTGCCACCCGGCCAGCAGCCCGGTCGCCACCGTCATGATCACCCCGGACCACCGCACGAACGGCTGCCGCCGCCCGACCCGGTCCGACCAGAACCCCCCGACGACGACGGTGCCCAGCAAGGTCACGCCATTGACCGCGGTCAGCACCAGCACCCCGCCACCCGGGTCCGGCCGGTGCAGCACATCGCGCAGGTAGTACAGCAGGTACAGCAGGGCCAGCGCATTGCCGAGGTTGATCAGGAACCGGGTCAGCCAGGCCCACCCCAGATCCGGATGGCGGCGCGGACTGATCCAGAACCCGGCGACCAGGACCCGCACGCTCAGCGCCGGGCGCCGCTCGGCCGGCAGCACCGGGTCCCGGTGCAGCAGCACATACGGGAGGGTGCCCAGCAACGCGAAACCGGCGCAGGCGAGATAGCCCGCGGTCACCCCGCCCGCGGCCGTCGCCAGGCCCGTACCGGCCACCACGCCCAGGATCTGCGCGGCACCCAGCCAGCCGCCCACCGCCCCGCGCTGCCGGTGCGGAACCCGGTCGGGCACCGCCGCCGTGATCGCCGCGAACGCCGCATTGAGGGTGAGCTGCACCAGACACCACCCCAGCGCCATCACGGGCACCGTGCCCGCCCCGGCCAGCAGCACCAGCGCACCGGCCCCGCCCGCCACCCCCGCGACGATCCACGGCGTACGGCGCCCGAACCGCGAGGCCGTACGGTCCGACAAGGCCCCGAACAGCGGGTTGGACACCATCGAGACGGCGGCCCCCACCCCCGTCACCCACGCCAGCACCGACTCCTTCGATACCCCCGGCGGCGCAAGCTCCGCGGCCTGCAGCGCGAGCAGTATCTGCAGCGGCCCGTACCACCCGGCCCAGATCGCCCCGTTGGCCAGCGACAGCGCGGCGGTCCACGCCCGCCCGACCTTCTCCGACGGCTCCGCAAGCGCCTCGGGAGCCGGGCCGCTCATCCCCGGGCCTGCTCCCGCAGCACATCCCGCAGCCAGTGGTACGAGGCCTTGGGCGTCCGCGCCAAGGTCGCGTAGTCGACATGCACCAGTCCGAACCGCCGGGCGTACCCCTCCGCCCACTCGAAGTTGTCCATCAGCGACCACACGAAGTACCCGCGGACATCGACCCCGGCCGCCATCGCCGCGTGCAGCGCCCGCAGATGCCCGTCCAGGAACGCGATCCGCTCCCCGTCCTCGGTCCCCTCGTACGAGCACCCGTTCTCGGTGATCACGACGGGCGGCAGCCGGTCCCCGTACCGCTCCCGGAACGACACCAGCAGCTCGGTCAGCGCCTCCGGCACCACCGGCCAGCCGAAGTCGGTCCGCGGATAACCCTCGACCTCCCGCGGCGCAAAGGGCAGTTCAGGCGGCAGCCGGATCCCGCCGAAGTCGGCCGCCCCGGCACCGTCCGCCTCCGGGGCGCCCACCAGCGTCGGCTGGTAGTAGTTGATCCCGTACCAGTCCAACGGCTGCGAGATGACCTTCAGATCCTCCGCGACCGGCCCCGGCAGCAGCGCCGCCAGCTCCTCGTCCGGATACCGCCCCAGCACCACCGGCTCCGCGAACAGCCGGTTGAGCAGCAAGTCGTACAGACCGGCCGCCGCGGTGTCCGCCTCCGACGCGCTCGCCGGCCAGGTCGGACCGTGGGAATTGGCGATCCCGACACTGCGCGCCCCGCGGGCCCGCAGCGCCTGCACGGCCAGCCCGTGCCCCAGCAGCTGGTGGTGCGCCGCAGGCAGCGCCTCGAACAGCAGCTGCCGGCCCGGCGCATGCTGTCCCAGCCCGTAACCGAGCAGGGTCACCTCGGCGGGCTCGTTGAGCGTGATCCACCGCTCCACCCGGTCCCCGAGCCGCCCCGCCACCACGTCCGCATACGCCGCGAAGCGCTCAGCGGTCTCCCGCCGGAGCCATCCGCCGCGCTCTTCCAGTGCCTGCGGTGTGTCCCAGTGGAAGAGCGTCGGCACCGGTGCGACCCCCGCGGCCAGCAACGCGTCCACCAGCCGGTCGTAGAAGTCCAGCCCGGCCCCGTTGACCGCCCCGTCCCCGTCGGGCACCACCCGCGGCCAGGCCACCGAGAACCGGTACGCCCCGACTCCGAGCTCCTTGAGCAGCCCGACGTCCTCCCGGTACCGGTGGTAGTGATCGGTCGCCACCCGGGCATCCGACCCGTCCTTGATCCGCCCGGCCTCCGCGGCGAAGACGTCCCATACGGACCGCCCCCGCCCGTCTTCCGCCACCGCTCCCTCGATCTGTGCGGCGGACGTGGACACCCCCCACACGAAGTCACGGGGGAAGCGGGGCAGGGACGTGGGGGAGACCGGCACCGTTGTCATGGGCCGGATCTTCCAAACCGCCGGTAACACTGTCAAGAGGCGGTCAGGGAAGGGCAGTTGGGGCGTGGCGGGATCCCGGCCCCCGCAGGGTGCGGGGGCGCGGTGGCGCCCCGGCCCCTACGCCCCTTCCTTCATCACCTTGGTGATCAGCGAGCGCTGCTCGTCCGTGAGCCGCGGATCGGAGCAGTACACCGTCCGGCCGTCGACCGTGATCTGGTAGCTGAAGCCGTCCGGTACTCCGACGGGGGGTTCGGTGCGGGCAGTGGCGACGGCCTGTTCGGCGAGGGACTGCCAGTCGCCGGCGTCAGGGCGGCCCGAGGTGTCGACCTCGGCGCGGCGGTCCACGCCCGCAAAGCCGCCGGTGCGGTGAATGTGAATGCGCATAACGGACTCCTCCGACGTCCTCCGACGGACTCCTACCCCGTACGGCCACGCTTACCGTGCGCGGGACGGGCGTGCCTGCCGGCGCTGCCCGCACCGCGGACCTCGTGGCGCTGCTACTTCGGCGTCACACCGACCTGCGTCCAGGCCTTGACCATCGCCTCGTGCTCGGCGCCGGCGCCGAAGCGGGCCTGGGCGGCCTTGACGGTGAGGGCGGCGAAGTCGGCGAACTGCGCGTCCTTGGCGAGCTTGCCGCCGGTCAGGACGTCGTACCAGACCTGCCCCGCCCGCTCCCAGGCCTTGCCGCCGAGCGCGGTGGCGGCCAGGTAGAAAGCGTGGTTGGGGATACCGGAGTTGATGTGGACGCCGCCGTTGTCGTCGGTCGTGCGGACGTAGCCCTTCATCGTGGCGGGCTGCGGGTCCTTGCCCAGGACGTCGTCGTCGTACGCGGTGCCCGGGGCCTTCATCGAGCGCAGCGCCTTGCCGGTGACGTTCGGGCCGAGGAGGTCGGCTCCGATCAGCCAGTCGGCCTGGTCGGCGGTGTGGCCGAGGGCGTACTGCTTGATCAGCACCCCGAAGACGTCGGAGACGGACTCGTTCAGGGCGCCGGGCTGGCCCTCGTAGGTGAGGTTGGCGGTGTACTGCGTGACGCCGTGGGTGAGTTCGTGGCCGATGACGTCGACGGGGATGGTGAAGTCCTTGAACAGGTCGTTGTCGCCGTCGCCGAAGACCATCCGCTCGCCGTCCCAGAAGGCGTTGTCGTACTTCCGGCCATAGTGGACGGTCGCGTTGAGCGGCAGGCCAGCGCCGTCGATGGACTTGCGGCCGTAGATCTTGAGGTAGAGCTCGAAGGTGGCGCCGAGACCGGCCTGGGCGCGGTTGACGGAGACGTCCTTGGCGGGGCCGTCCGATTCCGCGTGCACCTTGTGACCGGGCAGGTCCTCCTGGTGACGGGCGTCGTAGATGGTGCGGTTCGGCTTGTCGGCGGCGGCGTCGGGCTCACCGGGGGTGAGGTCGCGGGCGGCGATCTCGCGGCGCTGGGCGCGCCGTGCGTGGTCGTGCTCCAGGGTGCGGCGGGCGGGCTCGTGCCGGGCCGGGTCGTCGGACTGCGCCAGGTTGTCGAGGATGTGCGGCGGGATGATCGTGCAGAAGACGGGCGTGTGGCAGGTGGCGGGATCTGACTGCGCGTCGTTGAGGTCCATGGACAAACGGTGGCACTGTGTAACGCAGCTGTCACTGCCTGCGGCCGAAATTCCCGAAAAAGTGTGGTTGGTCGCATTTGGGGAACAACGCGCGTCCGATCCCGCATACTGATACGCGACCGCCATACAGGGCGAACCTCGGCTAGGGTGCTGTGCATCATGCGTTTCGGGCTGCTTCTCCTTAGCTGCCGCGGCGAGGGCCTGTAGTCGTAGGCCGACCCCCTCCCCGCGGAGTTCGGTGTTGCGATCTTTTCGCCCCGTCGGCCTCTCCCTGACTCCCGAGGAGCAGGGGGACCCCCAGCGGACATACGAGGAGCCCCACGCACCATGACGAATCCGTCGAGCCCCGCAGGCAATGCCGTCGCCCGGCCCACCCCGGTCACCAACGCGACGCAGCTGCAGCGGCCCTCCGGGATGCCCGTCCACAGGTACGGCCGCTACGAAGCCGTCGACATCCCCGACCGGACGTGGCCGGACAACCGCATCACCGTCGCGCCCCGCTGGCTCTCGACCGACCTGCGGGACGGCAACCAGGCACTGATCGACCCGATGTCGCCGGCCCGCAAGCGCGAGATGTTCGATCTGCTGGTGCGCATGGGCTACAAGGAGATCGAGGTCGGTTTCCCGTCCTCCGGTGAGACGGACTTCGCGTTCGTCCGCTCCATCATCGAAGAGGGCGCGATCCCCGAGGACGTGACGATCTCCGTCCTGACGCAGGCCCGCGAGGAACTGATCGAGCGCACCGTCGAGTCGCTGCGCGGCGCCCACCGCGCCACGGTGCACCTGTACAACGCCACCGCGCCGACCTTCCGCCGGGTCGTCTTCCGCGGCTCGAAGGAACAGGTCAAGCAGATCGCCGTGGACGGCACCCGGCTGGTCATGGAGTACGCCGACAAGATCCTCGGGGACGAGACGATCTTCGGCTACCAGTACAGCCCGGAGATCTTCACCGACACCGAGCTGGACTTCGCGCTGGAGGTCTGTGAGGCGGTCTGCGACGTCTGGCAGCCCGAGGAGGGCCGCGAGATCATCCTGAACCTGCCCGCCACCGTCGAGCGTTCCACGCCGTCCACGCACGCCGACCGCTTCGAGTGGATGGCGCGCAACCTGTCCCGGCGCGAGCACGTATGCCTGTCCGTACACCCGCACAACGACCGGGGCACCGCCGTCGCCGCCGCCGAGCTGGCGATCATGGCGGGCGCCGACCGCATCGAGGGCTGTCTGTTCGGGCAGGGCGAGCGCACCGGCAACGTCGACCTGGTGACGCTGGGCATGAACCTGTTCTCCCAGGGCGTCGACCCGCAGATCGACTTCTCGCAGATCGACGAGATCCGTCGCACCAGCGAGTACTGCAACCAGATGGAGATCCACCCGCGCCACCCCTACGCGGGCGATCTGGTCTACACCGCCTTCTCCGGCTCCCACCAGGACGCCATCAAGAAGGGCTTCGACGCCATGGAGGCCGCGGCCACCGCCGCCGGCAAGACCGTGGACGACATCGAGTGGGCGGTCCCGTACCTGCCCATCGACCCGAAGGACGTCGGCCGCTCCTACGAGGCCGTCATCCGCGTCAACTCGCAGTCGGGCAAGGGCGGTATCGCCTACGTCCTGAAGAACGACCACAAGCTGGAACTGCCGCGCCGGATGCAGATCGAGTTCTCCCGGATCATCCAGGGGAAGACCGACGCCGAGGGCGGCGAGGTCACGCCCACCGCCATCTGGTCCGCCTTCCAGGACGAGTACCTGCCCAACCCCGAGAACCCGTGGGGCCGTATCCAGGTCAAGAACGGCCAGACCACCACCGACAAGGACGGCATCGACACCCTCACCGTCGAGGCCGAGGTGGACGGTGCGGAAACGGTGCTGGTCGGCACCGGCAACGGCCCGATCTCCGCGTTCTTCCAGGCGCTGCAGGGCATCGGCGTCGACGCGCGGCTGCTGGACTACCAGGAGCACACCATGAGCGAGGGCGCCTCCGCGCTGGCCGCCTCGTACATCGAGTGTGCGATCGGCGACAAGGTGCTGTGGGGCATCGGCATCGACGCGAACACCACGCGCGCCTCGCTGAAGGCCGTCGTCTCCGCCGTGAACCGCGCGGGCCGCTGACCCGGCAGCCGCACCGTCCTTCGCGCGCCCCCGTCGCTCTCACCGAGCGGCGGGGGCGCCGTTGTGCGACCCCGCCACCTGAAGGTGGGGTTTGGATTCCTGGCAGATCACACTGTGTAAGTGGATCAGTACGTTTGGTGATCGGCGCTCGTCGGACAGGCCGCGACGCCGGACACCAAGGACGTGCAGATGAGCAGAAATGGCATGCCCGCACTCTCCCGGCTTCTGGTCGCGGCGGCCGCCTCGCTGGCCGTGGTGGCTTCCGCCTTCGCCCCGGCGGCCTCCGGCGCACCGGCCGATGCGGCGGACCGTCCGGAGTACGTGGCGCTCGGGGACTCGTACAGCGCCGGGGTGTTCGTCCGCCCCTGGGAGTCGCACGACGGCTGCGGGCGCTCCGCGCGCAACTATCCGCACCAGGTCGCCGGGCAGCTGGGCTTCCATCTGAGGGATGTGACCTGCGGGGCCGCCGAGGTGGTCGACGGGGTCCTGGGGCCCCAGCCGGCATCCAAGATCTACGGACCGCCGTCGGTCCCGCCCGAGGGCGGCTGGTCCGATCTGCCCCCGCAGCTCGACGCGTTGTCCCCCGACACCGACTACGTGACCGTCGGCATCGGCGGCAACTCCCTCGGTTTCGGCTCCATCGTGAGCAAATGCCTCGAACTGGGCATCACCAAGCCCCTGCAGCTCAAGCCCTGCACCAACTACTACACCGGCGGGGGTGCGGGAGAGAGCTGGCTGAACGAGCGGTTCGCGCAGCTCGACGCCGACCTCGGCCACATGATGACGGCGATCCACCGGCGCGCACCGCAGGCGCGGGTCGCCGTCGTCGGCTACCCCGCCATCGTCCCGGACGGCTCCGGCTGTTCGTTCCTGCACTGGAACCAGCTCGGCAGCGTCAAGAAGGGCGACATGCCCTGGCTGGACGGGCTCGAAAAGCAGCTGAACGGGCTGCTCCACCGGCACGCCGACGAGCACGCCGCGCTCTACGTCGACACCTACGGGCCCAGCGTGAACCACGGGGTGTGCCAGAGCGGGGACGCGAAATGGATGTACGGCGTGCGGGACAACCTCACCGGTGACGGCGACCAGACCGACGCGCCGTCGGAGCTGTGCAAGTCCATCCCCGGCTCCGGCGAGGCCTGCACCTTCGTCCACCCCAACGCCCGCGGCCTGGACAGCCAGTCACGCCAGGTGACCCGGGCGCTGATGACCTCGATGGGGTGACGATGATCCCGGTGCGATCCGGCCGCACCCTCATCGTTTTGGCCAAGCCAGGCCCCCGGCACGACCGGGACCCGCAGCCGCCTCACCCACCGCCCGCCTCCTCCTAGCCACGCTGTTCACGGCGTCCACAGGCCTCTGTCCCTCTCTCCGGAGGGGCAGAGGTCTTCGTCATCCGGCCAGTTGTCCGGTACGAGGTGCTGACGTCACATCACGTATGTGGCTAACATCACGTCCAACACGGCGACGGGGCCATGGGGGTACCTCCCGCGCCTTGAGGGCTGAGGGCGAGTTGTTACGGAGGGCCGACGTGAGGCACAAGATGTGTGTGATGGGCGTGTGCACGTCCTGGCGCACCGTCGCCGATGGCGAGTTCTTCTGCCCGGACTGCGGCGGGGACCGCAACTACCTCCGCAGGACCGGCCGCCGCCGTCTCACCGTCCTCGGCGTCCCCCTCCTGCCCCGCGGTGCCACCGGCCCGGTCCTGGAGTGCTCCGCCTGTCACGGCCACTTCGGCCCGGACGCCCTCGACCACCCCACCACCGTCCGCTTCTCCGCGATGCTCAGGGACGCCGTCCACACCGTCACCCTGGCGCTGCTGGCCGCCGGCGGCACCTCCTCCCGCGCGGTCCGCGACACCGCCGTCGACACGGTCCGCGCGGCCGGCTTCGCGGACTGCTGCGAGGACGAGCTGCTGACCCTGCTCGCCGCCCTCGCCGCCGACACCGGCCGGCTGACCGGCACCTACGACGCGGTGACCGGCGGTCACTGCGGCCACCATGGCCTGGACCCGTGCGGCACCGCGCTGGCCATAGAGCTCCATGAGTCGCTGGAACCGCTCGCCCCGCACCTCGCCCCCGCGGGCCGGGAAGCGATCCTTCTCCAGGGCGCCCGTATCGCCCTGGCCGACGGCTCCTACACGCCCGCGGAGCGCGAGGTGCTGAGCACGGTCGGCAGCGCCCTCATGCTCCGCCCCGCCGACACGAACCGGCTGCTGGCGGCGGCGCGTACCCCGTCCTGAGGCGGTGGGCCGGCCGGCTGGACCCACCGCCACGTACGTGACCGGCGCGGGCTGTCCGGGCGTCGGAAAGACCCCGCCACCACGGCAGGGTGACGGGGTCGGATACCGCGAGCGCCGGGCGGTTCAGCCCGACGTCAGACGCACCGGCAGGCTGTGCAAACCGCCCGAGATGAAGCCGCCCGTCGGCTCCAACTCCTCTGCCGGTACGGCCAGTTGGAGGCCGGGGAAGCGGGCGAAGAGGGCCGGGAGGGCGATCCGGGCCTCCATACGCGCCAGCGGGGCGCCCAGGCAGTGGTGGACGCCGTGGCCGAAGGCGAGGTGCTCCTGGCGGGCGCGCCGGATGTCGAAGCCGTCGGCCGTCTCGCCGTGGAAGGCGGGGTCGCGGCCGGCCGCGGCGTACGCCGGGAGGATCGCCTCGCCCTTGCGGATGGTGGGGCCGTCCGGAATGTCGATGTCCGCCACGGCGAAGCGGAGCGGGAGGGCGGCGATGCTGGGGGCCCAGCGCAGCGTCTCCTCGATCACGTCGTTCCAGGGCACCTCGCCCGACAGCACCAGCTTGAGCTGCTCGGGGTGGGTGAGCAGGGCGTGCACGGCGTTGCCGAGGAGGTCGACGGTGGTCTCGTGGCCGGCGCCGATGACGAGGAGGAGGGTGTCGAGCAGCTCCTGCTCGGTCATCCGCTGGCCCTCGTCGTCCCGCGCGGCCACCAGGAGGCTCGTCAGGTCGTCGGCCGGGTGCTCGCGCTTGTCGGCGACCAGGCCGGACAGCAGCGCATAAACGGCCGCGGCGGTGGCGCCGGCCTGCTCCGGAGTGGCCGTGGTGTCCATGATGGCCGCGACGAGGCGGGCGAGTTCGGCGCGCTGCTCGCCCTCCGGGAAGCCGAACAGCTCGCAGATGACCTGCATGGGCAGCGGATGGTTGAAGCGGGCGCGCAGGTCCACGGGTTCGCCCGCGGGGTGCGCGGCCAGGTCGTCCAGGAGGGCCGTGGTGATGGCCTCCACGCGCGGGAGCATGGCGTCGGTGCGCCGGGCCGTGAACGCCGGGGCGATCAGCTTGCGCAGCCGCCGGTGGTCGGCGCCGTACGCGGTGAACATGTTCGTGACGCCGATCCAGGACTGCAGCCAGCTGCCGCGGATCTCGTCGCGCTGCCACAGGGGCCAGTGCTCCCGGGGGTTCTTGGACACCCGGTCGTCGGTCAGCAGCTGCTTGAGGAGGGTGTGGCTGGTGACCGACCAGGCCTCGATGCCGCCGGGGAGCTCGGTCCGGGTCGCCGGTCCTAGCGCGCGGAGGCGGGCCGCCTCTCCGTGGATGTCGCTTCCGACCGGGTCGATGACGTAGGGCTGCTGTCCCTGTTGTGCCATGGAGTTGCTCCTGCCTGGTCGGGGGTGATGGGGGTGAAGCGGGACGGGAGTGCCACCAGGGCACGGTGGAAGGCACCGTTGCGCCACTGCAACGTGGAGGCGTCCACGGCGAGTTCGATGTCGGAGAGCCACGCGGTGAGCCGCTCGATCGCGGTGGTGGCGATCAGCAGCGCATGCCGCTTGACGGGGCAGGCGTGCGGGCCGGCCGCCCACGAGAGGTGTGAGCCGCCGCCCGAGCCGGGGCCCGTCTGTCCGGTGGTGTCGAACTGGCTGTTGGCGGCCGCGTACGACACCATCACCAGCTGTCCCTTGCGCACCCAGGTGCCGTGGAAGAAGACATCACGGACCGGGAAGTGGGCGGAGTAGTTGGTCAGCGGCGGGTCGTTCCACAGCACCTCGTTGATCGCGTCGTGCGCCGTCAGCGCGCCCCCGGACAGGGTGTTGTAGTAACGGTCGTCGGAGAGCATCCGCGCCAGTGCGTTGCCGATGAGGTTGGCGAGCGGTTCGTTGCCCGCGCCCATCGTGAGGATGATGTTGTGGATCAGCTCCTCGTCGTTCAGCGCGTTGGGGTGGTCCATGAACCACGAGGTCAGGTCCAGCCCGCGCGCGGCCTTCTTCGAGCCGACCAGCTCCATGATGTAGCTGGTGTACGCCTCGTTGGCGGCCGCCGCCTCCTCGGGGGAGTTGCCGTCCAGCATGCCCCCGATGGCCGCGATGAGCCGGTCGCTGTACGAATCCGGCAGCCCGAAGAGGTTGTTGAACATCAGCAGCGGGATCAGCCGCGCGTAGTCGGCGATCAGGTCGACCTCGCCGTGGGCGCCGAAGCGCCGGATCAGGGTGTCCGCGGCGTGGTGGACACGGGCGCGCAGCTCGTGCGGCTCGACCAGTTTGAAGCTGTCGACGACGACGTCCCGGTAGCGGACGTGCGCCGGCCCGTCGGCGTAGAAGATGTTGGGGCGCCACATCAGCATCGGCATGACCGGCGAGTCCGGCGGGACGGTGGTCATCCACTCCCGCGAGTCCTTGGACCAGGTGGTGTCGTCGTGCAGCAGGTCCAGCGCCGCCCGGTAGTCGGTGACCAGCATCGCGGTCACCTCCGGCGCGATCTCGACCGGCGCGAGCGCACCGTACTGCCGCAGCTGGGCGTAGATGCGGCGGGGGTCGGCGGCGAAGTCCGGTCCGTAGAGCTTCACCGGCGTCTGTGCGTCGGGCCGGTCCGGCACCTGCTGGTACGGGGCGGCGGCGTGCGCCGGGCAGCCCGGTGGCGGTGCGGCTCCCGGCTGGTGCGGGGAAGTCACGGGTTCGGGTTCTCCTCGGGGGTGTGGGCCAGGACGTGCCCGACGAGCGCGATCAGCGCATCGACGGACTGCTCCCGGTCGCGGGCATCGCAGAGCACCAGCGGCGTCTCGGGGTGCAGATCGAGCGCCTCGCGGAGCTTGTCGACGTCGTACTGGGGCGCGTCGGGGAAGGTGTTGACCGCCACGGCATAGCGCAGCCCGGCCTCCTCGACGATGTCCATCACCTCGAAGGAGTCCGCCAGCCGGCGGGTGTCGGCGAGGACCAGGGCGCCCAGCGCGCCGCGGGCGATGTCCTGCCACAGGGGACGGAAGCGCTTCTGTCCGGGCGTGCCGAACAGGTACAGCACCAGGTCCCCGGGCAGGGTCAGCCGCCCGAAGTCGATGGCGACGGTGGTGGTGGTCTTCTCCCGGACGCCGGCGAGGTCGTCGACGACCGCGCCGGTCTGGGTCATGACCTCTTCGGTGTGCAGCGGCGGGGTTTCGGACAGCGCACGGATGAGCGTGGTCTTTCCGACTCCGAACGGCCCCGCTACCAGGAGCTTGACCAGTGTCTGGTTCTCGCCGGAGAGATACATGCTGCCGGTGCTCGCGCCGGTGGCGGCGCTAGGACTTGAGAGAGCGGAGTCCATCGAGAACCCTCTCCAGGATCTGTCGGTCGAATTGCTCGGCTTCGGGAATGGGAACGCGGGCGTGCAGCCGCCCGGCATCGACAAGGTCGGCCACCAGCACCTTCACCACGCTCACCGGCAGGTGAAGGTGGGCGGCGACCTCGGCCAGAGACAGCGCCCCGGGCTGCAGCAGCTCCAGGAGGCGGTGCTCCTCCGGGCGTACCTCGCTGGTGATCGGCATCCCCGCGCTGTGCAGCAGGGAGAGCCGCTCCAGGGTGTTGCGGCTGGGCCGGGCGCGTCCGCCGGTCGCCAGATAGGCCGGTACGAGGCGCCTGCCGCTGCTCTGGCGCGGGGTCATACGGGGTTGCCCAGATCCCGCGCCGGGCTGTTCATGACCTTGTTGCCCAGGGTCGTCACCTGGATCTGCATGTGGTGCGCGACGACGCCCATGTTCACCTCCGGACCGGCGAAGACCGCCAGGCAGGTGTTCTGGCCGGCGGGTATCGCAAAGACGAAGCCCTCGTCGGACTCGATGACGGTCTGCCGCAGCCTGGTGTCGTCCTTCTCGGCGAACGCCGCGGTCACGGCACGGCCCGCGCCCTGGAGCGCGGACATCATCGCGGCGACCCCCTCGGCGGAGTCACGCTTCAGGCCCGGCGAGGCACCCTCGATGAATCCGTCGCCGGAGATGACGGCTGCGTGAATAACATGCGGCAACTCCAGGAGGGGCGCCAGCACCCAGGACTTGTCCTCGGCGACACGGCGGCGGGTGGGGCTGTTCATGACTGAGCGTTCCCTTCGGGACTGCGAGGGGGTTCGGGCTGGGCGGCTGCCCGGCCGGATTCGGTACCGCGCTGGAGCGCGGCCCAACGGGATCCGGTCTCCTCCGGGGAGCGCGGGGGAAGCGATTCGGTGTGCTCGGCACTCTCATCGAGTTCGGACACGGGCTTACGGCGGCGCCGGCGCGGCAGCTCGCCTTCGCCCTGCTGGGGCGCCTCGTAGGAGGCCGCGGACGGCGCGGCGGGCGCGGACGGCGCGGCGGGCGCGGACGGCGCGGCGGCCGCCGGGGACGGCGTCGTGGCGCCGGTCGGCAGCGCGGAGCTGGACCGCTCCGGCACCCCGGAGCGGTGCGGCAGAGGGGCCATCACGGACATCGGCTGGGCGCTCTCGTCGAGGACGGTGAGAAGGGGGTCACCCGGGATGTACACGACCGCACGCACACCGCCGTACGGGGAGGGCTCGACATGCACCCCGAAGCCGTACTGGCGCACCAGCTGGCCGGCCGCCGCGAACCCGGACCGCGGCGGGTCACCGAGCTGGGTGAGCAGCAGGCTGTCGTCGCCCGACAGCAGCTCCATCGCGGCCTTGATCTCGTCGTCGTGCATCCCCACGCCGTAGTCGTCGACGATGACCGAGGCGCCGCGGTTGCCCTGCTGGAGCGTGATGGTGACGGGCAGTTCACGGTGCGAGTGGTGCAGCGCGTTGGCCAGCAGCTCGGTCACGGTGATCGCGATCGGCTCCACGGCCCGCGCGACCACGGCGATCGGGTCACGCAGCTGGTTGCTGACCTGCACCCGCTCGTAGCCGCGCAGCCGGGAGGTGGCGCCGACGACCAGCTCGGCGAGGTAGGAGTCCTCGCGGGTCAGCCCCGGCCAGGCGCCGCAGACGACACCGGTGGCCTGAATACGCCGCAGCGCCTGCTCGTTGAGGAAGTCCGCGTTCAGCAGGTCCTGGGCGACGTTCGGGTCGTCGTAGCGGTGCTGCATCTCCTGCAGCGCCGACTGGAGCTGGTAGAGCAGCGCCTGGATGGTGGTGGTCGCGCCGCGGAGGGTGGACTGCGCCGCCGCGTCGACGCGCGAGCGCTCCTTGGTGATCGCCTCGCTGACCTGCTCCAGTACGGCGCTCAGCGCCTGGTCGGTCTCCGTCCCGGCGAACCGGGCGTCCAGCAGCCCCGGTACGGGCACATGGGGGTGGGCCAGCGCCAGCGTCAGGTCGGGGAGCCGGGTACCGGCCAGGTGCCGGATCTCGGCCTCGGTGGCGCGCAGCCGGGCCGACAGCTCCGTATTGCTGTGGAGCGTGGCGCTGTTCTGTTCCTCAGCGGCGGACAGGCGTGATCTCAGGTCCGCGCGCTGTCCGCGCGCCCGGATCGAGAGCGCCGCCAGGACCACGGCGGCGGCCGTACCTGCGCTGAGGCACCACAACAGCGCCTCCGGTATGGATGTCATCGAGATCCTCAATTGGGGTACTGACTGGGTCGGCCGGCCATCACGGCGTCGTGCTGCCGATCATCACGGGATGCTACCGGGCAGGTGACGTGCCGTGAGGTGCACTTCCCATGGGGGGACTGAGAAGTACGGAAGGTCGTCTTCCGCCCGCGATGCCCCGGACCATAACGTGATGTGGCCCCGTCATCCAGTGGGACGGCGGGGCCTTTGTGCGACTGGTGTGAACGCCTGGTGAAAGACGGTCAGGAGGCGTTGAGTTGCCCGGCTTTGACGGCGTCGATGAAGGCGGTCCAGCCGGTGGCCGGGAAGACCAGGGCGGGGCCGTGGGACTTCTTGCTGTCGCGGACGGGGACGAGGCCGGGGTGGGTGTCGGAGACCTCCAAACAGTTGTCTGGCTGGCCGCTGCTCTTGCGCCAGGCGGCGGAGCCGGGAAACTCGTGGGCCACCTCGACGCAGTTGCCACCGTGCTCATCGCTGTAGCTGCTCTTGCGCCACTGGGCGGTGCTCAGGTCGTACTCGCGCATCGTGTGTAGTCCTCCGCCGCCGATTCGATGAGGGCCAGGGACGCCTCCGGCGACAGTGCGGCGGCCCTGACCAGATCGTAGGCCGCCTGTGCCCACTTCACCACGGCAGGATCGTCCAGCAAATTCCCCGAATACGTGCCTTCTGTATAGGCGGTTGGCGGGGCGTCGTCGAACTCCATGAGCCGCAGCGACTTGCCCATGACCGGATACGCCCCCGCGGCGAACGGGAGGACCTGCAGCAGAAACTTTCGCTCGCGTGCGAGCTGCGCGATGCGCTCCAGCTGCTCGGCCATGACGGCCGGACCACCCACAGGCACACGGAGCACGGCCTCATGCAGCACTGCCCAATACACCGGGCGGGTAGCGTCCTTGAGGATGACTGCCCGGTCGACTCGGCCGCGGACCTTGTCCTCGATGTACTCCTCTGCCGCGAGCGGGTTGCCCGCGAGCATGAACGCCCGTGTGTACGCCGCGGTCTGCAGGAGCCCCGGCACGATCATCGACTCGAAGTCATTGATCTTTGTGGCCAGCCGCTCCAGCTCCGCCGCTGCCGCGAAATAGTCCGGGTACCGCTGGTCGTCGATCAGTTTTCGCCAGATCCGCTCGAAAAAACCGTCGGTTTGTAGGACGCCATCGATCCGCACCGCCACATCTAACTGCGGCTTACGGATCGCCTGCTCGAACTGGCCGATGTAGCCGCCGGAGACGAACACCATCCGCCCCAGTGCGTCCTGGGTTAAGCCCGCGTCTTCCCTCCGGCGTTTGAGCTCAGTGCCCCAGAATTCCCATGCAGCCTGTCGCGAAGTATTGGCCATGGCCTACGTCCCTTCCCTGCCCGGCAGTTGCAGCGTCGACCTCCTTGCCCAGCCTAGTTCCGCACCGTCACGCTCTGAATGCGAACAGTGAAACCCCTCACGGAGAGTGCGGACGATCATGAACCAGCCCAAGGACGTGGAAACCGTGACGACGGATCTGCGGGAAGCCCTCGCCCGTGCAGGCGTCGTGCTGCCTTCCCTGCGCCCCGACCCCGTCTCGTACGAGCATCGGTATCTGCCGCCGCTCGTGGAGCTGGGGCGCTGCACGATGGACGTGGCCCGGCGGCTGACCGACGCGCTCGCCGAGGCTCCGCCGGCGCTCTCCGAGTCGTCGCCGCCTCGGAAGGACACCGTCACCGAGCGCCTGAGCATCGCGACCGCCTACGCGAACGCGCGCAGCCGGGGAGAGCGGGCCTGAGGGACACCCGCCCCCGCTGATGCGCGAGAATGGCGCCATGAGTCTGTTCCGCGACGACGGCATCGTGCTGCGCACCCAGAAGCTGGGTGAGGCGGACCGGATCATCACGCTGCTCACCCGGGGGCACGGCCGGGTCCGTGCGGTGGCCCGCGGGGTGCGGCGGACGAAGTCGAAGTTCGGGGCGCGGCTGGAGCCGTTCTCGCACGTCGATGTGCAGTTCTACGCGCGCGGCAGCGAGCTGATCGGGCGCGGGCTGCCGCTGTGTACGCAGAGCGAGACGATCGCGGCGTACGGCGGCGGGATCGTCACGGACTACGCCCGCTACACGGCCGGCACGGCCATGCTGGAGACCGCCGAGCGGTTCACCGACCACGAGGGCGAGCCCGCCGTGCAGCAGTACCTGCTGCTGGTCGGCGGGCTGCGGACGCTGGCCAACGGCGAGCACCAGCCGCATCTGGTGCTGGACGCCTTTCTGCTGCGCTCGCTCGCCGTCAACGGCTATGCGCCGAGTTTCGACGGCTGTGCGCGGTGCGGGCTGCCCGGTCCCAACCGGTTCTTCTCCGTGGGGGCGGGCGGTGTGACCTGCGGTGACTGCCGGGTGCCGGGGAGCGTCGTACCCTCCTCTGAGGCCATCGGGCTCCTGAGCGCGCTGCTGACCGGCGACTGGGAGACCGCGGACGCCTGCGAGGCCCGTCATGCCCGGGAGGGCAGCGGGCTCGTCGCGGCGTATCTGCACTGGCATCTGGAGCGGGGCCTGCGTTCCCTCCGGTACGTAGAGAAATAGCGAAGACCACCTCAAGACACATACGCCCCTCAAGGCAAAACGCCCTCAAGACACATAGGAGACGTGGGCCGCATGGCACGACGCGGGATTCTGGGCCGTAATCGACGTGAGTACGTGACGCCCGAGCCGCACCCTTCCGGTGCGCGGCCGCCGAAGATCCCCGGTGAGCTCGTCCCGAACCATGTGGCGGTCGTCATGGACGGCAACGGCCGGTGGGCCAAGGAGCGCGGGCTGCCGCGGACCGAGGGCCACAAGGTCGGCGAGGGCGTCGTCCTGGACGTCCTCAAGGGCTGCATCGAAATGGGCGTGAAGAACCTTTCGCTGTACGCCTTCTCGACGGAGAACTGGAAGCGGTCGCCCGACGAGGTCCGCTTCCTGATGAACTTCAACCGCGATGTGATCCGGCGGCGCCGTGACGAAATGGACGCGCTGGGTATTCGTATCCGGTGGGTCGGCCGGATGCCGAAGCTGTGGAAGTCCGTGGTGCAGGAACTCCAGGTCGCCCAGGAGCAGACCAAGAACAATGACGCCATGACGCTGTATTTCTGCGTGAATTACGGCGGGCGGGCCGAGATCGCCGATGCGGCGGCGGCCATCGCGGCGGATGTGCGGGCCGGAAAGCTGGACCCGTCGAAGGTGAACGAGAAGACCGTCGCGAAGTACATGTACTACCCGGACATGCCGGATGTGGATCTCTTCGTGCGGCCGTCCGGAGAGCAGCGGACCTCGAACTACCTGATCTGGCAGAGCGCCTATGCCGAGATGGTTTTCCAGGACATTCTGTGGCCGGACTTCGACCGCCGGAATCTGTGGCAGGCATGCCTGGAGTACGCGAAGCGGGACCGCAGGTTCGGGGCGGCGCCGGAGGCGGAAGACCGGTCCGCGACATAGGACGTCCAGGGGCGTACGAGGGTCCGGGGGGGGGGGGGCGGTAGCCCCCCCGCCCGGTGCCCGGGGTGGTTTAAACAA
>NZ_JBSHAW010000031.1:0-80411 GCF_053611685.1 Streptomyces sp. NPDC054786
CGCCGGAGGCGACACGCGGCCCCCGCCCAACCACCACCCCCGCCGGAGGCGACACCCGGCCCCGCCCAACCACCACCCCCGCCGGAGGCGACACCCGGCCCCCGGCCCACCCCCGCCGAAGGCGGGAAAAGAATCCAGAGAAGCCCACGGCGTCAGCCGTAAGACGCGAAGCCGAGCCGGCTCGGCCGCGCCCCCAACACCAACGTCCCCAGGGCGGTGTCGAGGTCGGGCCCCAGGTACCAGTCGCCGGTGTGGTCGAGGCTGTAGACCCGGCCTTCGGTGTCGATGGCGAGGGTGGCCTGGCTGTAGGTGGTGCCGTCGGCGGTGAGTTCTTCGCGGCCGAGGGGGGCCACGTCGGTTTCCAGTGCGCGGCCGAGGTCGCCGAGGGTGCGGGCGAGGTGGAGCCCGTGCAGGGGGTTGATGGCGAAGGGAGTGGGGGCGATGTGACGCCCGGGGCCGGGGCCGGTGATGTGCAGGTCGCCGAATTCGGCCCAGGCCTCGACGGCGGCGGGGAAGACGGTGTGGCGGTGGCCGGCGGGGGAGGCGTGGGCGCCGAGGGTGTCGGCCCAGTGTTCCGCCTGCTTTATGTCCCAGCGGCCGGGTTGCCAGCCGGCTTCCTGGAGGGCGACGTCGACGGCGGCGGGGAAGCGGGTCGAGTCGGCGCGGTCGTGGGCGGGGCTGCGGGGGCCGGGGGCGGTGGGCGGCATGGTGGCGGTCAGCTTCCTGTGGGCGTGGTGCCGCTGATGGGCATGACGCCGAAGTGGGCGAGGAGTGCGTCGCAGGAGCGACAGGGCGGGGCGTAGCTGCCGTGCTCGGGGTCGCCGGCCTCGCGGATATGGCATGCGGTGATCTTGGAGTGTTTCAGGGAGCGGCGGGCTTCGCCATTGGTGAGGGCTTTGCGGGAGGCGCGTTTGCTGCGGTTGCTCTCGACGGCGGTGAGGTGGCGGGAGAGCAGGACGGCTTCGGGGCAGCGTCCGGTGAAACGTTCGCGCTGTGGGGTGGGGAGGGTGTCGAGGAAGTCCTGGACCAGGGGGTGCAGGGCGGGGGGCTGTTCCGCCTTGCTCGCGGTGCAGGTGAGGGTTTGTCCGCGTACGGACAGGGCGGCACCGATGGTGGGGAGGATGCCGTCGCGGCGGTGGTGGAGGGCGGGCGCGCGATGATCGTCGGCGGTGCCGCTCCAGCCGATGCGGGGGTCGCCGGCGGCTGAGTTGTGGTGGTGTGCAGTGGTGCTCATGGTGGTGCTTTCCCTCCCCGAATCCCCGTGGTGCTGGGGGTCCCCCCGCCGTAGGTGGGGGAGGGTCAGCCTGCCAAATGTGCTGGGTGTTGCGGTAGTCGGGCGGCCTGTCGGGGATGTCACGGCGAGCTGACGGGGCGTCGGCCAGGGCGGAACGCGGCTGGTGGGCGGGGTGGTGCGCGGGGGGCTCGGGGGTGGTGTGGCGGTGGGTGACGCCGGTGTGTCGCGGGGCTGACGTGTGGGGGCAGGCGGGCGGGGGAGGGTGTTGCGGTACGGCATAGGCTGTGCCCCAAAGCCAGCTTCAGCCAGGGGGCAACCGCGATGACGACAAGTCGGCAAGGGCTGGGGGCACTCCCCGGCCCCCGGGCGGCGGGAGACGCCGCCCCACCGAATACCGCCTATGCCGGACAGGTCGTGCATTTTCCGGACCCGGTCCGTGCCACGCGGTACCCCGCCGGCGTGCGGGTGGACGAGCGCGGTTTCCCGGAGTTCTCGCCGTATGCGCGCGCCGCGGCGGAGATCGCCGAGCCGCCGGAGGGTTTCGGCGTCGACGAGCTGCGGCTGACGGACTATGTGTCGGCGAATGCGGCCTTGCACGCGCAGGGGCACGAACTGTGGATAGATGTGCCGGCGGTGGCGACGCCGCACGGCTGGACCTGGCATCACGTGGCCGGTACGCGGCGGATGGAGCTGATCCCGGTCGAGGTGAAGGCGCTGTTGCGCCATCACGGCGGGCTGGCGACGACTGCGGTGGCGCACGACAAGCGTGGTACCCGGCCGCTGCAGGAGACCCGGCCGGTGCATTTCGGGCTGCCGCACCGTGAGCTGTCGGTGGGTGAGGAGCAGGTGGCGCAGGCCGAGGAGGCGCTGGGCTACCGGCTGCCGGGTGCCTACCGGTCGTTCCTGAAGGCCGCGGGCGGCTGTGCTCCGGTGGGTGCGGCGCTGGACCCGGAGCTGGGGCTGCTGGTCGACCAGCCGTTCTTCACGGTGCGCGATGACGCGGCGGTCAATGATCTGGTCTATGTGAACAAGTGTCTGCGGGACCACTTCTCCAAGGACTATCTGGGCGTGGCGTTCGTCCAGGGCGGTGTGGTCGCGGTGAAGGTGCGCGGCGAGGCGCTCGGTTCGGTGTGGTTCTGTCCGTACGACGATGCGCGGGATCAGGACGGGTGGACGGTGCAGGAGCGGGTGGAGCGGCTGCTGTTGCCGTGCGGCGCGGATTTCGATGACTTTCTGCAGCGGCTGGCGGGCAATCCGCCGGAGCTGGACACCGTGGCGAACCTGATGGTCGACGGCGGTTTTGCGTACGCGGTTGCGGTGGGGGGCTGAGCACGGTGGTGACGTTCGCGCAGGCGCAGGAGCGCGCGGAGCAGTGGGTGAACGGTGAGGTGCCGGCGCCGCTGCATCGTGAGGTGCGGGTGCGGGAGTTCGATCTGGGCTTTGTGGCCTGGGCCGAGGACCGGGAGGGCGGTCCGTCGACGGACGGCGGCCGGGCCCGGATGGTGATCGCCCGGGACAGCGGGGAGACGACGCTGTGGCCGGGGCTGCCGGTGGGTGAGGTGATCCGGCGTTATGAGGAGGAGTACGGCGCCCCCGTGGACGGCGGGTACGGCGCGGCCGAGGCGCAGCCGCAGCGGATCGATCTGGAGGCCACGTCGTTTCTGCTGACGCCGCCGGAGTGGCTGCAGGAGGCGGCGGATGCGATCGGCATTTCGGACCGGCGGGGGGCCGCGGGGGCTGCGGGATCCACGGGATCCGCGGGTGAGGCCCCGGCGGCTTCCCCGGCGCCGGCGCCCGCTGTCGCGCCGTCGGCCTCGGACGCCTGGGCCGGGGTGAGCGTCAACGGCGCCGACGGTGGGGCCACCCCGTCCGGCGCGGAGGCGGCCCCGGGGCCGGGTGCCGATGCTTCCGGGGCGTCGACGCCGTGGGCCGGGACGGACACGACCGCCGGCACGGGGGGCGAGGACCGGTCGGTGGGGCTGCCCGCGACGGTCTTCGCGCCGCCACTGGCCGGTTTCGACGAGGAGGACGGCACTCCCTCGACGCCGCGCGCCCGGCCGGAGGCCAAGACCGAACTGCTGCACGGCGGCAGTCAGTTGCCGCGTACCCAGGTGGCACCCGCGCTGGGGCTGCCGGACGAGGCCGGGCCCGAGGCCGGTCAGGCGCGCCCGGCCGGCGGGCCCGGTGGCGTTGCCGTGCCGCCGCCGATGCCTGCTGCGTCGCCTGCCGTGGGCGGGCTGCCGGATCTGCCGCCGCCGTCCGGGCCGCCGGTCGTCGACGTACCGCCGCCGCCGGGTACCGGTGCGTCCGGTGCCGGTACGCCCGGCGCGGCCGGGCCCGGCGTGCCCGGTCCCGGGGTGCCGCCCGCCCCGCCCGCGGGCGGTGGGGTGCATGCCGCGGCGACGATGCTGGCCGACGGTTCGTCGCTGCCCGGTAACGCCGCCGCGGGTCCGCCGCCGCCTCCGGGCGTGCCCGGTCCCCCCGGCGCAGGACGTGGCGGGGCACCGCAGGACCCGGCGCAGGCCGCCGCGGCCGATACGGGGAAGGCCGAGGTGCGCCCGCCCGGCGGGCCTGCGGCGTCCGGCCCCGGTGCGCCCGGTGCCCCGGCGGGTGGCTATGTACCGACGCAGCTGGTCTCGCAGCTGGATGCGGCGGATCTGGATCTCAGCGCGGTGGACGGGCCGGGCGGGACGGGTGCGGCGGGTGGTTCCGACGGGGCCGGTGCTTCGGGTTCCGGTTCCGCTTCCGGCGGCACGGGTTCCCCCGGCTCCGGTGGGGTGCATGCCGCGGCGACGATGCTCGCCGACGGCGCGTCCCTGCAGGCCGGTCTCGCGGGTGCGGGCGGGCCGGGCGGCGGTGCCGGCGGCCCCGGTGTACCGCCGCCACCCGGTCCTCCCGGCCCGCCCGGTGCACCCAAGCCGCCCGGCCCGCCCGGTGCTCCCAAGCCTCCCGGCCCGCCCGGCAGGCCCTCCGCGTCCGCCGGCGGCCGGGGTTCCGGCGGCCAGAACGGTCCGCCGCCGCCCTCCGCCCCGCCGCCCGTCGCGGGCGGCACCGGTGGCGGTGGGGTGCACGCCGCGGCGACGATGCTCGCCGATGGTGCGGCGCTGCCCGGCGGCGGGCCGGGCGGTCCCGGTGGCCCCGGTACGCCGGGCGCTGCGGGTATGCCGCCGTCGGCCGGGCCCGGCGTCCCGCCCCCGCCCGGTCAGCCCGCCCCGCCCGGACCGGTGCCGGGTCCGCCCGCCGCGCAGGGCCCCGGTGGCCAGGTCCCCGGCGGCGCGTACGGCTATCCGCAGGCGCCCAGCGGTCAGCCGACCGTCGGCCCGGGCTATATGGCCGTACTGAGCTATCGCGCGCCGGACGGCTCCGAGCAGAAGATCGTGCGTCGTTCGGCGCCCGGTACACCGCATCCGGAGTGGCAGCTGCTGCACGAGCTGCGCGGGATGAACATCCCCCCGCAGCAGGTGCTGGAGCTGCACACGGAGCTGGAGTGCTGTGATCTGCCGGGTGGCTACTGCGCCCGGATGATCCGGGACAACTGGCCGCAGGTGCGGATCAGCCATACCGCCGCGTACGGCAGGGACCATGGCTCGCGCCAGCAGGGCGTACGGCATCTCGTTGAGCATCAGGGCGAGTTGCACCAGGTCGCGGACGGCCCGGCGCGGCCGGCTCCGGTGCGGGTGCCGTTGCCGCACCCGTCGCAGGTGCAGCCGGTGCCCCCGGCGCCGCCGCAGGCGATCGGGCAGGAGCTGGAGCAGGCGTTCGGGCCGCAGGGGATCTTCCGTTTCGATCAGCGGGCGGTCTCCCGGCACGGGGTGCCCGATGTGGTGGCGCAGACGCTGGTGTGGTCCGGGCTGCCGGTCGACTTCGGGCCGTTCTTCTGGGCGCAGGCGCAGCCGGGCCGTCCGGTGCCGACGCTGGCGGAGCTGGCGGCGGAGCGCATGGTGCAGCCGGCCTCGGACGCCGGTTCGTATCTGGTGATGGGCAATGACTTCGGCCGTCAGCTGTGTGTCCAGTACGGGACCGCGCACATCGTGGCGGTGCCGATGGAGGCCGGTCCGGGCGGTGCGCCCGCGACGCCGCAGTTCGTGAACTCCGGTCTGCCGGAGTTTGCGCGCTGTCTGGCGATGCTGGGGCGGATGTGGCGGCTGCGGTACGGGCTGACGCCCGAGCAGGCGGGCCGTTGGACCGTCGACTTCCAGGCGCAGCTGGTCGCGCTGGATCCGCCCGCGCTGGGTTCGCCGGAGACCTGGTGGTCGGTGCTGCTGGAGCAGATGTGGGACGGGCTGCTGTAGGAGCGGCGGCGGGGCGCAACCGGCCCCGGCGGCAGGCGCCGCGGTAGCGACATGGTCAGGGCGCTCGACCTGCGGGACGGGTCGGGTGCCCTGACCATGCGTATATGGGCCGTCCGATACCCCCGTTGTCGCAGTCGTCGCCGTCGCCGTCGCTGTACCGGGCGGGGCGGCCGCGCTGGTGGCACCGGCGGCGCACGGCCAGGTCGCTGCGCGGTCCGGGCCCGCCCCGGCGCCGGTGGGCATGGCTGGTCTGGCTCCTGGTGACGCTGCTGGTGCTGGTCATCGCGGTGGTCGCGGTCGGGGCGTGGCTGTATGTCTCGGCGGGGCGGCAGCTGCGGCACATGGATGCGCTGGGCGATTACCCGGGGCGGCCGGCCGTGGGCAAGGGCACGAACTGGCTGCTGGTCGGCTCGGACAGCCGTGCCGCGCTGACCCCGCGGCAGCGCAAGGATCTGCATGTCGGCAACAACCAGGTGCGCAACACCGACACGATCATGGTGCTGCACTACGGCGATCACGGCCCCTCGCTGGTCAGCCTGCCGCGCGACAGCTATGTCCCGATACCGGGCTACGGCAGCCGGAAGATCAACGAGGCCTATGCGGACGGCGGCCCCCAGCTGCTCACCCGAACGGTGGAGCAGGCGACCGGGCTGCGGATCGACCGCTATGCCGAGGTGAACTTCCTGGGGTTCGTGCAGGTTGTGGACGCGCTGGACGGTGTGCGGCTGTGTCTGGACAAGCCGCTGCGGGACGAGAAGTCGGGGGCGGACTTCCCGGCGGGCTGCCGGCGGATGAACGGCACACAGGCGCTGGCGTACGTACGGGCGCGGTATGCCGACCCCGACGGTGACCTCGGACGGGTGAAGCGCCAACGGCAATTGCTCGGTGCGGTTGCCGACGGGATGGCTTCCCCGGACGTCTACCTCGATCCCTCCCGGCTGAAGCATGTGCTGGACACCTCGCTGGCGGCGCTGACCGTCGACGAGGGCGCGGACATGGCGCGGGTGCTGGATATGGGCTGGTCGATGAAGCAGATCGCCGGGGGCGACGGCACGGCGACGACGGTTCCGGTGATCCGGCCAGGGGTGATGGTGAGCGGTGTCGGGTCGGTGCTGCAGTGGGACGAAACCGGGGCGAGGCGGTTGTTCCAGGCGCTGCGCGCCGATGATCGGATTCCGACTTCTGGCAATAAATAACGCATCCTGGTGGGGGGATTGGGCGGAGTGTCGCGAGGATGCGACTTCGGCACGATCTCCGGGAAGTGCGCGTAACTGCACAGTGCCGCACGGAAACATGCGAAATGAAGCGGAACGCTGCGGGTCGCGCGACTGCTGTGCGCGGCGGAGAGGGGCTTGAGGGATGAGTGCATCGGTTTCGCCTCACGGGTTCGAGGCCGTACGAGGGCGTGGCTACCGGCCGGAGGATGTGGACCGCCGCCTCACGGGGCTCTCGGTGGACCGCGACTCCTGCTGGGAGCGCGCCGCACGGCTCACCGTTCTGTCCAAGGAGATGGAGGCCGAACTCGGGGAGCTGCGTGCCTATCTGGCGCAGCAGCCGCCGCAGACGTATGAGTCGCTGGGCAGAGAGGCCCGGCTGATCCTGACGACCGCGGAGTCCGAGGCGGCGCGGCTGCGGGGCGAGGCGGAGCAGGCGGCCGGGCAGACGCGTGGCGCGGCCGCCGCCCATGCGGATGAGGTCCGGGACGCGGCCGAGCGGGCGGCTTACGCCCTGCGGGCCGAGGCGGACACCCGGGCCCGGCGTACGGAGCGGGCGGCGCGCGGTGAGGTCACGGAGCTGGCGGCCGTGGCGGCCGAAGACGCCGAGCGGCTGCGGAGCGAGGCGGCCGAGGGGCTGGCGGAGGTGCACCGGCGCACCGTGCAGTTGCTGCGCGACCAGGAGAAGCGGCAGGCGGAGGAGTGGGACGCGGCCGGGCGGGAACTCGTGGCGCTGGAGGCGGAGACGGACCGGTGCGTCGCGGAGATGGATGCCCGCGGCAAGGCCGTACGCGTCGACGCCCGGCAGCTGTACGCGGAGGCGGAGGAGGCTGCCCGGCACCGTCAGCAGGACGGCGAGGACCGCGCCGCCGGACTGCTGTCCCAGGCACGGGCGGAGGTGGAACGCATCGAGCGGTCCACGGAGCGGATCCTGCGCGAACACGACGCGGAGCGCGAGGAGGTACGCGTCCATATGACCCATGTCCGCAACAGCCTGGCGGTGCTCACCGGGAAGGCACCGGCGGCGGAGGGGCACGACGAGGACACCGGGCGGGCACTGGGCGGCGGACGGGACGCTGCCCTCGGCTTCGGCGCCGCCGGTTCCGGCCCCGAGGGGCAGGACGTCGACACCCTGGAGGCGCAACTGCCGCGCCGGGGCGGCGGTTCGGGCGCCTGACCTCACCGGCCGCCCACGCCGGGGACCGGCCCTACGGCCTGCCCGGTTCGCCCTCGCCCGTACCGCCGGCGTCCGTGTGCACCGGGAAGTGCCGCGGTGCCAGCAGCAACAGCGCGGCCAGCGCGAGCGCGGCGGCCGCGGCGGCGCCGAGGTAGACGTGGTCGACCGTGGTGTCGACGGCGCGGCGGAGGTAGTCGGTGGCGTGGGCGGTGAGGGCGCCGGGGTGCTGGAGGGTGTGCGAGACCGCGTCGAGGTCGCCGGGCAGGCCGGGGCGGATGTCCGAAGGGGCGTGGGCGAGGCGGTCGTTGAGGGTGGCGTTGGCGAGGGCGCCGAAGAGCGCGGCGCCGAGGGACTGCCCGACCTGGCGGCAGAAGAGTATGGAGGCGGTGGCGGTGCCGCGCTCGGCGTAGCCGACCGAGGACTGGACGCCGATGATCAGCGGGAGTTGGAAGAGGCCGAGGGCCGCGCCGAGCGCCAGCATGATCAGGGCGGGCTGCCAGGCCGCGCCGGGGTAGGGCAGCAGGGGGAAGGCGAGCAGGATCAGACCGGCCGCGCCGATGCCGAGCACGGCGCACGTGCGGATGCCGAGGCGGTTGTAGACGTGGCTGCTCAAGGCGGCCGACACCGGCCAGCTCAGGGTCATGACGGAGAGCACGAAGCCGGCGGCCGTCGGGCCCAGGCCCAGTACCGCCTGCGCGTAGGTGGGCAGGAACACGGTCGGCGCGACCATCAGCAGGCCCAGGGCGCCGAGGGCGAGGTTGACGGCGGAGATGGTGCGGCGGCGCCAGACCCAGCCCGGGATGATCGGTTCCGCGGCACGGCGTTCGATGACGACGGTGAGCGTGGCGCACAGCGCGCTGCCGGCGAACAGCAGCAGCGACGGCGCGGAGAGCCAGGCCCAGGCCACACCGCCCTGGACCAGGGCGGTCAGCAGCAGCCCGCCACAGGCGAAGATCGCCAGCGCGCCCGGCCAGTCGACCCGCGGGCGGTGGACCCGGGAGCCCTCCCCGGCCCGTTCCTGCTCGGAGAAGTACCGCACGATCAGCCAGAGGGCCACCGCCCCCACCGGCAGATTGACCACGAAGATCCACCGCCAGTCGGCGTAGGCGGCGAGCAGCCCGCCCAGCGCGGGTCCGGCGACCGACGAGGTGGCCCAGACGCTGGAGAGCCTGGCCTGGATCTTGGGGCGTTCCTTCATCGGGTAGAGGTCGGCGGCGATGGTCTGGACGGTGCCCTGGAGGGCGCCGCCGCCCAGGCCCTGGACCACGCGGAAGGCGATCAGCGAGGCCATGTTCCAGGCGCCCGCGCAGGCCAGTGAGCCGGCGAGGAAGAGCCCGATGCCGGTGATCAGGATGGGCTTGCGGCCGAAGGTGTCGGAGAGCTTGCCGTAGACGGGCAGGGTGACGGTGACGGCCAGCAGATAGCCGGAGAAGAGCCAGGAGAAGACCGCGAAGCCGCCGAGGTCGCCGACGATCTGGGGGATGGCGGTGGCGATGATCGTCGAGTCGAGCGCGGCCAGCGCCATACCGAGCATGAGGGCGGCGACGACGGGGCGGCGCCGCGGGTCCGCGGCCGCCGGGCCCGCCGTCCGCACGGCATCACGTTCGCTGTGGCCGGCAGGTCGCGCGCTGTGGCTCACCGTTCCCCCTCCGCAGGTCCTTGTACGCTGCACCCTTCCATGCGGGGGGCGGAGTGCGGAACCGCACTTCCGGGCCGACGCGACTCAGCGGGCTCGGGGACGCGTCGAGTGGGCGTCCGTGACGCGAGGGGTGTCTCAGGTCACAGTGGTGCACGCACGGCGGGGATTCATGTGCATTGAACCCGCTTTGCGCACCGGGCGCATCCGGACATAGTGATCGAGTTGGCTATTAATTCACCATGTCCGTCCTTGCGGAATCTGAGGTTCCTTTGAGGATATGCGCAGGCATTTCCTTTAATTCCCGCTGAAGCACCGCACGGCCGCGCTATTTTCCCTCCCGAAGCCGATTTCGGACTCGGCTTCCCATGCAGCATGAAATCGGGGAAGGGAAACAAGTGAACAAGATACGGACCTCTTTCGGAGGTGTCGTACTGGCCGGTGTCCTCGCTCTGGGGACGGCGGCACCCGCGCTCGCCGCGGCGCCGGCGGAGGCGGCGGTCAAGGCCGGACCGTCCCTCGTGGCGCAGCGGGCCTCCGCGGCGGACGTGACCGGTCCCGCGGTCGGCGGGGCGTACCGGCTGCGGAAGCTCAAGTCGCTGACCAGCAAGGGCCAGGCGTCCCGGCAGGACTGGTACAAGTACCTCGGGCTGTACCGCTCGGGCTCGAACTACTTCCGGTTCAACTGGACCACCAACGGCTGCAACAGCTCGCCGGAGAAGCTGCCGGGCGGCTACGACTTCACCTACTCCTGCTACCGCCACGACTTCGGTTACCGCAACTACAAAACCATTGTGGGGAAGACCGCATGGCGCAGGGATCACAAGAAGCGTATCGATGAGGTATTCCTGCAGGACATGCGCCAGGCCTGCCAGTACAAGCCCTGGGCCGACCCGCTCACCCCGGCGATGCGGAAGAAAATGAAGGCCGCATGCCTCAAGACCGCGAACAAGTACTACGCCGCGGTCAGGGTCGCCGGCTGACCTCCGCCGCTCACGGCTGACGGCGCGCGCCGCGGCCGGGAGCGCGACCCCGGCGCGCGCTGTCCGGCGCGCCGGGGCCGTCCCGGGCTTGCGGCCCGCCCGGGTGACGGGCGGGCGTACGCTTGGCAACCCCGGCCCGTGAGACGTGTCGGGCTGCTGTGTTGTTCGCCTCGCTGGGACGGAACCTTCTGATGAGCCTGACTGGTCTGCTCGACGCCGTCGTACGGGACCCGGCGCTCGCCGAAGCGCTGCAGGCCGCGGCCGACGGGAACCGGCCGCATGTGGATCTGGTGGGACCGCCCGCCGCCCGCCCGCTCGCGGTCGCCGCGCTGGCCCGGGAGTCCGGCCGCCCGGTGCTCGCGGTGACCGCCACCGGCCGGGAGGCGGAGGATCTCGCCGCCGCCCTGCGCAGCCTCATGCCGGCCGGCGAGGACAACTCCGTCGTGGAGTTCCCGTCCTGGGAGACACTGCCGCACGAGCGGCTCTCGCCGCGCTCGGACACCGTCGGCCGGCGCCTCGCGGTGCTGCGCCGGCTCGCCCACCCGCGCCAGGACGACCCGACGGCAGGCCCCGTCTCCATCGTCGTCGCCCCCATCCGCTCCGTGCTCCAGCCGCAGGTCAAGGGCCTGGGCGACCTGGAGCCCGTCAGTCTGCGCACCGGCCGGAGCGCCGACCTCGAAGAGATCGTCGACGGCCTGGCGGCGGCCGCGTACGCGCGCGTCGAGCTGGTCGAGAAGCGCGGCGAGTTCGCCGTCCGCGGCGGGATCCTGGACGTCTTCCCGCCGACCGAGGAGCATCCGCTGCGGGTGGAGTTCTGGGGCGACGACATCGAGGAGATCCGCTACTTCAAGGTCGCCGACCAGCGGTCCCTGGAGGTCGCCGAGCACGGCCTGTGGGCGCCGCCGTGCCGTGAGCTGCTGCTGACCGACGACGTCCGGGAGCGGGCCGCGGCGCTCGCCGAGCAGCATCCCGAGCTGGGCGAGCTGCTCGGCAAGATCGCCGAGGGGATCGCCGTCGAGGGCATGGAGTCGCTGGCTCCGGTCCTGGTGGACGACATGGAGCTGCTGCTGGACGTGCTGCCCGCCGGGAGCATGACGATGGTGTGCGACCCGGAGCGGGTGCGTAGCCGGGCTGCCGACCTGGTGGCGACGAGCCAGGAGTTCCTGCAGGCGTCCTGGGCGGCGAGCGCCGGCGGGGGAGCGGCGCCGATCGACGTGGGCGCGGCCTCCCTGTGGGGCCTCGCGGACGTCCGGGACCGGGCGCGCGAGCTGGGGATGATGTGGTGGTCGGTCAGCCCCTTCGCGGCCGACGAGGAGCTGGTGACGGACGGCGACACCCTCAAGCTGGGCATGCACGCCCCCGACACCTACCGCGGTGACACCCAGCGGGCGCTGGCCGACACCAAGCAGTGGCTGGCCGACGGCTGGCGCACCCTGTTCCTCACCGAGGGACACGGCCCGGCGGCCCGCACCGTCGAGGTCCTCGGCGGCGAGGGCATCCCCGCCCGCCTGGACGCCGACCTCACGGAGATCTCCCCGTCCGTCGTCCATGTCTCCTGCAGCTCCCTCGACAACGGCTTCATCGACCCGGCGCTCCGGCTCGCCGTCCTCACCGAGACCGACCTCTCCGGCCAGAAGGCGGCCGGCAAGGACGCGGCGCGGATGCCGGCCCGCCGCCGCAAGACCATCGACCCGCTGACCCTGCAGGCCGGCGACTTCATCGTGCACGAGCAGCACGGTGTGGGCCGCTACATCGAGATGGTGCAGCGCACGGTCCAGGGCGCCACCCGCGAATACCTCCTCGTCGAGTACGCGCCCGCCAAGCGCGGCCAGCCCGGCGACCGCCTCTACATCCCCACCGACCAGCTGGAGCAGGTCACCAAGTACGTGGGCGGCGAGGCCCCCACCCTGCACCGGCTCGGCGGCGCCGACTGGACCAAGACCAAGGCGCGCGCCAAGAAGGCCGTCAAGGAGATCGCCGCCGACCTCATCAAGCTGTACTCCGCCCGGATGGCGGCGCCCGGCCACACCTTCGGCCCGGACACCCCCTGGCAGCGCGAGCTGGAGGACGCCTTCCCGTACGCGGAGACGCCCGACCAGCTCACCACCATCGCCGAGGTCAAGGAGGACATGGAGAAGTCGGTCCCCATGGACCGCCTGATCTGCGGCGACGTCGGCTACGGCAAGACCGAGATCGCGGTCCGCGCCGCCTTCAAGGCGGTCCAGGACGGCAAGCAGGTGGCGGTCCTGGTCCCGACCACCCTCCTCGTGCAGCAGCACCTGGGCACCTTCAACGAGCGCTACGGCCAGTTCCCGGTCAACGTCCGGGCGCTGTCCCGCTTCCAGACCGACGGCGAGGCCAAGGCCGTCCTCGAAGGGCTGCGCGACGGCACCGTCGACCTCGTCATCGGCACCCACCGCCTGTTCTCCTCCGAGACCAAGTTCAAGGACCTGGGCCTGGTCATCGTCGACGAGGAGCAGCGGTTCGGCGTCGAGCACAAGGAGCAGCTGAAGAAGCTCCGCGCCAACGTCGACGTCCTCACCATGTCCGCCACGCCCATCCCCCGCACCCTGGAGATGGCGGTGACGGGTATCCGCGAGATGTCCACGATCACCACCCCGCCCGAGGAGCGGCACCCGGTCCTCACCTTCGTCGGACCGTACGAGCAGAAGCAGATCGGCGCCGCCATCCGCCGTGAACTCCTGCGCGAGGGCCAGGTCTTCTACATCCACAACCGCGTCGAGTCCATCGACCGCGCCGCCGCCCGGCTCCGCGAGATCGTGCCCGAGGCACGTATCCGGACCGCCCACGGCCAGATGGGCGAGTCGCAGCTGGAGCAGGTCGTCGTCGACTTCTGGGAGAAGAAGTTCGACGTCCTGGTCTCCACCACCATCGTCGAATCCGGCATCGACATCTCCAACGCCAACACCCTGATCGTCGAGCGCGGCGACAACTTCGGTCTCTCCCAGCTCCACCAGCTGCGCGGGCGGGTGGGCCGCGGCCGCGAGCGCGGCTACTCCTACTTCCTCTACCCGCCCGAGAAGCCGCTGACCGAGACCGCCCACGAGCGGCTGGCGACCATCGCCCAGCACACCGAGATGGGCGCGGGCATGTACGTCGCCATGAAGGACCTGGAGATCCGCGGCGCGGGCAACCTCCTCGGCGGCGAGCAGTCCGGCCATATCGCCGGCGTCGGCTTCGATCTCTATGTACGGATGGTGGGCGAGGCGGTCGCCGACTACCGCGCCTCCCTGGAAGGCGGCGTGGAGGAGGAGCCCCCGCTCGAAGTCAAGATCGAGCTCCCCGTGGACGCCCACGTCCCGCACGACTACGCCCCCGGCGAGCGGCTGCGCCTCCAGGCGTACCGGGCCATCGCCTCCGCCTCCTCGGAGGAGGACGTCGCGGCCGTCCGCGAGGAGCTGGTCGACCGGTACGGCAAGCTGCCCGAGCCCGTCGAGAATCTGCTGCTGGTCGCCGGGCTGCGCATGCTGGCCCGCTCCTGCGGCGTCTCGGACATCACCCTGCAGGGCTCCAACGTCCGCTTCGGCCCGGTGGAGTTGCGCGAGTCGCAGGAGCTGCGGCTCAAGCGGCTGTACCCCCGTACGGTCCTCAAGCCGGCCACCCGCCAGATCCTGGTACCGCGCCCGACCACCGGAAAGATCGGCGGCAAGCCGCTGGTCGGCCGCGAACTGCTGTCGTGGGTCGGGGAGTTCTTGACCACGATCCTCGGCTCGTAGGCGCTCGGCACCGGCCGTTGGGCCCAGCCGGGCGGGCCGTTGGGCTCCGCCGGCGGAGTCGGCCGGCACGCTGCCGCCGCGGTTTCCCGAGGGCGGTGATTGTCAGTGGTCGCGGTGAGAATTGCCGGTATGACGCGGACGGTTCACACGGAAGCCGAGCGCCGCACCCTGCGCGGTAGCGGGGGCGGCGCTCCTCGGGTTTCCGTCGATTCTTCCGCTGATGTCCGGCAGTTTCTGAGTATGCGTCACCTTCCTGCGCCGTCGGCGAATAATGCCCCGCCAAACCATTCGTCATCGCAGGTCAACTGGTGTGTGCTGAGGTCGTGAAGGGGTTTGTGAAGTAAGTACGGGTACTCATGCGGGTCGCTTCGGCGGATGTGACGGTGGTGTCGACGGGGGCTGGGGAAGGCGAATGGGTACGGGGCAGGCCGGCGCGGGGACGCCGGGGAGCCGATGCACCGTTCGGGATCCTGCTTCCGGCGCCATGCGGGAGGGAGGAGGTGCTCCTACCGAGGAGGGCCTGGGTGTCACGGCACTCAGGCGTTCGGCAGTGGCAGTGGCAGTGGGTTGGGGCCGGAACCCGGACCGGGGGACCGTGCCGGACCACTGACGCGCAATCAGGGCCCGACCTGGCGGTGTTCCACCTTGCCGGGCCCGGACCAGGGGGAAAACAATGAAGACGTCCTTGCGTGCACGGGACGGTATGCCCTGTCCGTACCAGGGGTCTGACGACGGCCCGCTCGAAGGCCCGGTGGATCTCAGCCGGTTGACCGAGCGGGAGAAGCAGGTGCTCCTGCTCCTGGGCGGCGGGCCGACCAACGGCCAACTGTCCCGCCGGCTGAAGATCTCCGAGCGGACGGTCAAGGCACATATCTCGCGCATCCTGATCAAGATAGGCAAGAGCTCCCGGCTGCAGGCCGCCGTGGTCTCCGTACTCCACCACCATCAGTTGTGCCCGTCACCGAGCTGCCGGTGGAGCCTTGCGGCCGGCTCGTCAACCCATGACACGGCGTCTGCTGCGTGACACATCGGCGGCCTGACGGATCCGCGGCCTGACGGATCCGCGGCTTGATGGATCCGCTGTCTGACGGATCCGATGTCTGATGGATCCGCTGTCTGCCGGGAACGCCCGGCATCCGGCGACCGGCATGAGGCTGGGCCCGCCGCGCACCACGCGCACCACGCGCAGCGGGCCCAGCGGCGCGTGCCGGGGAGGGTGCTTCAGGTCAGTTCGACGGTGTCCCCGAGTCGTACACGTCCCGGCCGTGCGACCGTGGCCAGGGCGTCCAGCCGCATGTCGTGTGCCTGGGCAATGACTCGCAGGACCAGCGCGGAGTGCGGCAGGTCCTGCTGGGCCTCGTTGGTCATCACGCATCGTTCGCTGGAGCGCTCGAACCGGAGGCACAGGGCGCCGCCGATCCGGGCGGTGCTGCCGAACCACTCGTCCTCCACGAACGGAGGCGTGCCCGGCGGTGTCCTTACCAGCAGGTTCGGCCGGAACCGGCGCTCGTCGACCGGCACGCCGGGAACGGCCGCGCGGACCCAGTCGACGGTGGCGGTGGTCAAGACGCTGAGGGGGAGCTGGTCGAAGTGCGAGACCGCGCCCTCGCGGGCCACTTCGACGTCGTTCCGGCCCAGGTAGTGCCGCACATAGGAGGTCGGGTCCGCTACCGGCTCGCCGTCCGGCGTCAGCAGCTCGGGGGCCTCCGTGGCCGCTCCCCCGGGGTATCGGGACTGCAGTTGCAACAGTCCCGGCATGCGCCGGAACCGGCGCGTGTTCTTGCCCGAGCCGAACTTGCCCTCGGCGTCCCGCACCGCGTAGAGCCGGTCGCCGACGAGGCCCCGGGTATCCACGGCGGCCTCGTCCAACAGCTCACCGCCGGTCGACTTGATGGGGTACCGCCAGATCCGCTCGATCGTGCCGAGCACCGTGCCCATGTCCGTCCCTTCCGCGAGTCGGTGGTCAGTTGGCTTCCGCGGCCACCCGCACCCCGAAGCCGATGAGCACCAGACCCGTCACGCGGTCCAGCAGACGCCGGACGCGCGGCCGTTCGAAGAACGAGCGCGCCCTGGAGACGAGGTAGGCATAAGCCCCGAGCCAGGTCAGGGTCAGCACCGCGTGCAGCAGAACCAGCAGGCCCATGCCGGCCGCCGTGGGCAGTCCGTGCGGGGTCAGGGTCGGCAGCAGACCGGTGTAGAAGACGGCGATCTTCGGGTTGAGGACGTTGGTGGTCAGGCCCGTCAGGTAGACGCGCCCCGAGCCGGTGGCCGTCCACGCGGCGGTCCGCGGCGCGGAGCGACGGCTCTGCCGGAGGGCCTGCAGCCCGAGGAGGACCAGGTACGCGGCGCCCAGGATCTTGACGACGAAGTACGCCTGCGCCGAGGCCGCGAGGATCGCCGCAAGGCCGACGACGGTGAACACGCCCCATACGAGGAGCCCGGTGGTGATTCCGGCAGCGGTGCGCAGGGCCTCCGCCCTGCCGGAGGCGATCGCGCGCTTGGTGACCACGGCCATGTCCGGCCCCGGTACCACGGTCAACAGGGCGAGCACTCCGGCCGCCATGGCTGTCTGCGTCCACATACGGCCAGTCTGCTGCGAAAGATCACACCTGGGAAGTGACCACAGTCACGGTCGAACGCCCCCTAGGCGGTGCGGCACTTCAGGCCGGGAGCCCGGACGGGCCGCAGGTGGTCAGTGGGCGGAGGTCCGGTGAAGTACGACGAGGTCCGCGGCGCCGCCGAGGACGACGTAGGTGGACTTGGGGTGGCGGGCGGTGGCGTCCGCCAGCGCCTGCCGCGGGGTGTGGTTGTCGCGTAGCTGCACGGCGACGTAGTCGGGCGACAGACCGTCGGTGTCGCCGGTCCAGTAGACCCGGGTGCGGCTGGTGAGGCGGCTCAGCGGCCGGATGTCGGACTCGACGCTCGCACCGTCGGGTATGCGGTCGAGCAACTGCTCGGCGGCGGTGACGTCCGGCGGTATGCGGTACGTGGCGGACTCGGTGAGGCGGGCCAGCGGAAGTGTGGTCGTCAGCGCGAGGGCCACGGCCACCACGGCGGCCGGCAGATGGTGGGCGTACGAGCGCAGCCAGGGGCGGGCGGAGACCCGGGCCCGGGGCAGGGCGTCGATCAGGGCGAGGAAGACCACCGGCATCAGGACGGCGTTGTAGTGCCAGTCGATGCCCCAGTAGTGGGGCTCGTGGGACAGAAAACGCCAGCCCAGAGTGGGCAGCGCGACCAGCAGAAGAGGGGAACGCAGCGCGAGCAGGCCGGTGGTGGGCAGCAGGACCCAGAGGGTGGTGCGCACGGCCGTGTCGAGCGGGATGGTGAGGCCGCCGCCGTCGGCGCCGAACTTGCTCCAGTAGTCGTACGAGCCCGAGCCGTTGAAACCCGGTATGAGCACGCCGAGGGTGACGGCGGTGGCGGTGATGCCGAAGGCGACCAGGCCGATGGCCAGCGGACTGGCCCGCCGGGTGCGTATCAGGGCGAGCGCACCGATGACGGCCGCGGTCACCCCGAGGTCCTCCTTGACCAGCACCAGGGGCGCGGCCCAGCACACCACCGCCGTCCACCGTCCGCGCAGGACCGCTTCGAGGGCGAAGGCGATCAGCGGCAGCGCAAAGGCGATCTCGTGGAAGTCGAAGTCGACGGCCTTCTGCACGCCCCAGGACGTGCCGTAGGCGATGCCCAGGGCCAGGCCCGGGACACGGCCCAGCGAACGGGCGGCGGCGCGGGTGACCGGGATCGCGGACAGCGCGAAGAGCGCGGCCTGCGCGATCAGCAGGGTCAGGGGGGAGGGGAACAGCCGGTAGAAGGGAGCGAGCACGATCAGTACGGGACTGAAGTGGTCGCCGAGGATGTTGGTGCCGGGACCCTTGAGGTCGACGATCGGGGCCCGGAAGTGGGCGTAGCCCCGTATGGCCTGCTCGAAGATGCCCAGGTCCCAGGAGGACGTGGACAGCGTGCAAAAGCGCATGACGGACAGCAGCGCGAAGGCGACGAAGAAGAACCCCGCCGTCCAGTAGGGGCCGAGGCGGGGGACGCGCAGGGGAGCCGTCCGGTCGCGCAAGCGGCGGGCGCTGCGCCGCAGGCGCCCGGGGCCGCCGGGCGGTGTGCCGTTGGTGGCGGTCGCGGGGCCGGCCGGGTCGGCGGCCCGGGGCGGTGGCACGGTGCCGCCGGCTTCCCCCGGACTCCGTCCGGCGGCACCGGCCGTCGCTGCGGCCGTCTCCATGCGGGTCCTCACTCTCAACTGCCGAAAAGATACTCGAAACTTCCAGCCGGTCGGTCCGGTGGCCGCTGCGTCGCGGGGTGGCCGGGACGGCAGTGGTACGGCAGTGATTCAGACGTCGCTGCGGGGCCGTCCGTTCCCCGGGCCGGGGGCTGTGGAGCGAGGGGGGGAGCCGCAGGCTCAGAGGGCCAGCTTCCAGTGCACGGAGTCGAGCAGGAGGTCCGGCGTGACCTCGACGTCGAGCTCCTTGGCGGTCGGCGGCGCGTCGAAGACCATCTCCACGTCGGCGGTGGCGCCGGGGTTGATCGAGTCGCCGAAGTCGTGGTGGAGGATGCCGTGCTTGTCGTCGTCGACCTCCTCGGCCTTCTTGCCGTTGACCCGGGCCTTGGTCTGGACGAGCGGCTTGTCGAACACCTTGCTGCCGGCGTTCTTGATCGTGACGGTGAGCTTGTACGCCTTGTTGCCGTCGGTGTGGCCGCTGACGACGGTGTTCGGGTCGACGGTGTACGGGCTCGGCTTCGAGACGGTCACCTCGACGCCGTTGTTGTACTTCGCCGTGGAGCCCGGGGTGAGCTCCTTGGCGCTCTGGCCCGAGCCGTTCTTCGGCTGGCCGGAGCTCTCTTCCACCTGCTTGTGCACCTCGTCGACGGCCTTGTTGACCGCCACCACGGTGACGATGACGCCGATGACCGACAGGATGAGCGCGACCGCGCCCAGGATCGTGCCGGTCACCGCCACGCCCTTGTTCGTGGCCTGGCCCTTCTTGGCGCGGCTGAGGCCCACCAGGCCGAAGATCAGGGCGAGGATGCCGAGCGGTCCGGCCAGCCAGAACAGGATCATCGGGATGCCGCTGAGCGCGCCGATGATGCCGAGGATCAGGGCGGCGACGCCGAGGCCGTTGCGGGCCGCCTGGGGGGCGTGAGCGCCGGTGGGCCCCTGCGGGGCGGGCTGGTAGTGCATCTGCTGAGACATGCGAAGGGGCCCCTTCCGGGCACTCGGATCGATTTCCGCCGAAGCGATGGGTCAATAACAACAGAGGCTGTGAACCGAGTCAACATGAATGGATGAACTTGGAGAGTTCACGATGTGAAGGGGGGTATTGATCGTGCGTGGGTATGCTTGTCGACACAGTGGTCGGGGGTTCACGGAGGTCGGGGGTCACCGGATGGGAGTCAGCCAGGTGCCGGACAGTGCATCGCCGGACAATGCGACGGACACCAGGGCGACGGAGGCGGCGGTGGGGAGCCGCCCGACCGAGGTGACCGCCGCCGGTATCGCCCGGCTCGCCGGCGTCGGCCGCGCCGCGGTCAGCAACTGGCGGCGCCGGCACGCGGACTTCCCCAAGCCGGTCGGCGGCACCGAGACCAGCCCCGCCTTCGCCCTCGGCGACATCGAGCAATGGCTGCGCGACCAGGGAAAACTCGCCGAGGTGCCGCTGCGTGAGCGGGTCTGGCAGCAGCTGGTGGGGCACCCGGCGGGCGCCCCGGCCGCGCTGCGGCAGGCCGGCGCCGTGCTGCTGCTGGTCCGCGAACGGCCCTCGGCCTGGCGGCAGTTGCGCGCCGCCGCCGACGACGCCGAGCTGACCGGCGTACTGCCCGCGATCCTCGACTCCGTCCTCGCCGCCCGGCTCGGCCCCGAGCACCCCGTACGCGGCCTGACCCGTGAGGCCCTCGCCCCGTCCGCCGCACTGGTACGGGCCGCCGGCGACCTCGCGGCCCAGGACGGCGCCCCCGAGGCGTACGCGTTCCTGCTCGGCCGCCACCTGGACGCCAACCCCCGGCAGTACACCCTGACCCCGCCGGCGCCGGCTGCGCTGATGGCCGAACTGGCCGCCCTGGCCGACCCGTTGCACACCGTCCTCGACCCGGCCTGCGGCGCCGGCGCCCTGCTGGCCGCCGCCCAGGAGCGGGCCGGGCAGGACGCCACGGACCCTTCCGGCGCCGCCGTCACCCTGCACGCCCAGGAGGCCGACCCCGACCTCGCCGCGTTCACCGCGCTCCGCCTCGCCCTGGGCGCCCCCGACGCCCAGGTCCGGGTACGCGCCGCCGACACCCTGCGCGCCGACGCCTTCCCGGAGCTCGCCGCCGACGCCGTCCTGGTCCACCCGCCGTTCAACGAACGCAACTGGGGCCACGACGAACTGGCCTACGACCCCCGCTGGGAGTACGGCTTCCCGGCCCGTACGGAGTCCGAACTGGCCTGGGTCCAGCACGCGCTGGCCCGGCTCCGCGAAGGCGGCACCGCCGTCCTCCTGATGCCGCCCGCCGCCGCCTCCCGCCGCTCCGGCCGCCGGATCCGCGCCGACCTGCTGCGCCGCGGCGCGCTGCGCGCCGTCATCGCGCTGCCGGCCGGCGCCGCCCCGCCCAACGGCATCCCGCTGCACCTGTGGGTGCTGCGCAAGCCAGGCGGCGGCCCGCCGCCCACCCCGCACCTCCTCGTCGTCGACACCGCCGACCTCGCCGTCGGTGCTGTCGGCGCGGCCACGGGCCGCGACAAGCCCGACTGGGCGACCGTCCGCGCCACCGCTCTCGACGCCTGGCGGGCCTTCGACCGCGACGGCGGCATCGAGGAAGTGCCCGGTGTACGGAGGTCACTGGCCGCCATCGACCTCCTCGACGACGATGTCGACCTCGCCCCGGCCCGGCACCTCCCGCCGCCCGCAGCGGCCGGCGGTCCCGC
This sequence comes from Streptomyces sp. NPDC054786, assembly GCF_053611685.1. Lineage (NCBI taxonomy): Bacteria > Bacillati > Actinomycetota > Actinomycetes > Kitasatosporales > Streptomycetaceae > Streptomyces > Streptomyces sp. NPDC054786. The sequence continues at coordinate 21,178 of NZ_JBSHAW010000031.1, forward strand.
CGAACTCGTCCGGGTACGCGACCGGCTGACCGCCACCCTCGCCCGCACCACCGAACTCACCCCGCGGCCCGCGGCCGGCGACACCCTCCCGGACCTCGCCGCCGCCTCCCGCTGGCCGCTGACCACCGTCGGCGAACTCGCCCGCGCCGGCGCCCTGGTACTGCGCGCGGGCGGCGCCGGAACGCGAGAGCTCGGGGGAGGGCCCGCGGTCCTCACCGACCATGACGTCATCGGCGGCGGCGCCCCCTCCGGCACCCTCCCCGAAGCCCCCGCCTCCGGGCCCGCCGAGGAACCGGTCCTGGTCCGCGCGGGCGATGTCGTCGTCCCGGTCCTCGGCGGCGGCGCCGTCGCCCGGGTCGTCGACGAGGCCACCGCCGGTGCCGCCCTCGGCCGCAACCTCACCCTGCTGCGGCCCGACCCGGCCGCCGTCGATCCCTGGTTCCTCGCCGGCTTCCTGCGCGGCACCGCCAACAACCGGCAGGCCAGCAGCTACGCCTCCACCGCCACCCGGCTCGACGTCCGCCGCCTCCAGCTGCCCCGGCTGCCGCTCGCCGAGCAGCGCCGCTACGGGCAGCGGTTCGGTGAACTGGCCGCCTTCGAAGAGGCCTTGCGGCTGGCGTCCCGGCTCGGCGAACAACTGGTACGGGGTCTGTACGACGGGCTGACGGACGGCTCGGTGGCTCCGGACTGAGCGGACCGATCGGGCTGACGGGACCGACCGGGCCCACCGGACCGACCGGGTCCGGAGGGGGCGGCGGCGCACGGGAGCCGGCACATCGGGCCGGCCATTCCGTACAACCCCGCACGCGCGGTCGGCGTCGTATATACGCTCGCAGGCACGCACGCGCAGCCGCGCCCGCCCGCGCGAGGGGGCGGTGCCACCCCACCGGCCGCTGCGGCACGCCCCGCCCGCCACGAACGATCCATCAGGAGCAGCAATGCACGGCCCCGTCCCCGCCCACCCGGCGCACCGCCCCCCGGCGCAGGGGACGATCATCCTGCTGCGGGTGCTCTTCGTGGCCGGCACCGTTCTCAGCCTGGGCTTCCTGGCCTGGGCCGCGCTGCTGCGGGCGGCGATCGTGCAGCGCAAGCCGCTGGGGTGGTGGCTCTTCGCCGGCGATCTGGCCCTGGTCATCGGCACGAGCCTGTGGTCGGAGGGCTACCCCGAGACCGACTGGCGCACGGATGTCGCGGTGGCGGTGCTGCTGTTGCAGATGGCGGGCACCGTGGCGTACTACCTCTTCGTCGACATCCGCGCGGTACGGGCGGCCGGGCAGCCGAACGGACCACTGCCCGCTCCGGTGCCCGGCCCGGGGTTCGGGCCCGCCTACGGGTCCGCCCCGGCGGCCGGTCCGGGTGCCGCACCGGCCACCGGGCCCGCACCGCACCCCTACGGCCCGCCGCAGCCGCCCGCGCGGCTCCCGCTGTACGCCCAGGAGACCCACCCGTACGGGCCGCAGGACCCCACCCCCTACGGTTCGCCGGAACCCAACCCGTACGCCGTGACCGAGACCCGGCTGCCCCCGCAGCCGGCGCCGGGCCGACCCGCCCCGGCGCCGTACCGGCCCACCCCGCCCCAGGAGCGGCCGCAGCCGCAGCGCATCGACCGGGTGCGGGCCGAGCTCGATGAGCTCAGCGACTACCTCCGCAAGGAGGAGGGGCGGTGAACGGCCGGGTCATCGGCGAGCGTTATGCACTCTCCGCGCTGCTGGGCCAGGGCGGTATGGGTCAGGTCTGGATCGGCTACGACCGCCGTCTGGACCGTCGGGTCGGCGTCAAGCTGCTGCGCCCCGACCGGGTGGCGGGCACCCCGGACGGCGAGGAGATGCGCCGCCGCTTCGTCCGCGAATGCCGGGTCACCGCGCAGGTCGACCACCCCGGGCTGGTCACCGTCCACGACGCCGGCAGCGACGACGAGGACCTGTATCTGGTGATGCAGTACGTCGAGGGCGCCGACCTCTCCGACCACCTGGCCGAGCACGACCCCTACCCCTGGCCCTGGGCCGTCAGCGTCGCCGCCCAGCTGTGCGCCGTGCTGGCCTCCGTGCACGCGGTGCCGATCGTGCACCGCGACCTCAAGCCCCGCAATGTCATGATCCGGCCGGACGGCTCCGTGGTCGTCCTCGACCTCGGTATCGCCTCCGCGCTGGACACCGACACCACCCGCCTCACGCACACCGGCTCCCCCATCGGCAGCCCGGCCTACATGGCGCCCGAGCAGGCGATGGGCGGCACCGTCGGCCCGCACACCGACCTCTACGCGCTCGGAATTCTGCTGCACGAACTCCTCAGCGGCGAGGTCCCGTTCGCCGGCTCGACGGCCCTGGGCGTGCTCCACCGCCATCTGCACGAGGAGCCGGTCCCGGTGCGCCGGCTGCGCCCCGACGTCCCCGAGGCCCTCGAAGCGCTGGTCCTCCACCTGCTGCACAAGGACCCGCAGGCCCGCCCCGCCGACGCCCAGGAGGTCTACCAGGCGCTGGCCCCGCTGCTGCCCGCGGCCACCACGGGGCCGCAGGCCGCACAGTCCCCGCCCGTTCCGCTCGCCCCGATGGACCCCACCCGCCCCTTCCGGCAGCCGCAGGCCCCCTGGCCGGTGCGCTCCCAAGGGGCCCCGGCGCCGGCCCCGACTCCCACCGCGCTGTCCACGCCGCTCGTTCCGGACGCCGCACTCCGTCCGGGTGCCGTCCCCGCGGCCACCGGGTCCGGCCGCCCGGCCGCCGACCCCCGCGCCTCCGCCGTCCCCGCGGCCCGCACCTCCCGGCCCGGTGCCTGGACCGCCGCCGCCGACCCGCGCACCTCCGCCGCCGGCGGCCCGGACGTCGCGGCCGCCGTCGACGAGGTCAAGAACCTGCTCGACCAGGGCCGGATCACGCACGCCGTGGACATCCTCGGCGGCATCCTGCCGGCCGCCGCCGAGCGGCACGGAGCGAACTCCCCGGTCGTCCGCACCCTGCGCAAGCAGTACGCCGCCACCCTCATGGACGACGGCCAGTACCGCCGCGCGCTGCCCGAACTCCGGCTGCTGGCCGAGGAGTTCGCGAAGGAGTCCGGCGCGGGGGCGACCCGCCAGTCGCTCCAGTTCCACTACGAGGCCGCCCAGTGCCTGGAACAGCTCGGCGAGGTCGGACAAGCCCTCGACGAGTACCGCGCGCTGCTCCCGTACTTCGAGCACTACGCCGACGACCCCGCCCGCCCGCTCGAAATCCGCCGCTCCATAGGCCACTTGCTCCTCGCCCAGGGCGAACGCGGCGCCGCCCAGGAATCCCTCTCCCGGCTCCTCTACGACGCCGAACGCCTGCACGGCCCCCACCACCCCTTCCCGGAGGAACTGCGCCGCACCCTGTACTGGCTGGGGCAGGTCCAGGCCTGAGGGAGGCGGGGCCTTGGAGCCGGGAGTGGCCGGGGAAGGACCCCGGGGCACCGACATCCGCGCAGACGCGGGCGGAACGGAACCCGACAGGAGACGCACGGTGAGCGGGGCATCACCACAGTTGATCAGGGCCGCCGGGCAGTCCGTACGCATGCGGAGAAACCGACCCCGCCCCAGATCGTTGGCCGAAGCAGTGGCCTGGGCCACGCCGACTCCATAGCATCGATCCACCAAGGTCGAGACTCCGTCGCACGATCTGCCGGGAGGCCATGTGTTCCGCCGTAGGACAGCGCTCTCCGTATCCGCCACCGCCGCTCTGCTGGCCGGGGCCCCGTTGCTCGCGGCCTGCGGCAGCGACGCCCACCCCGGGGCCGCGGCCATCGTGGACGGGAAGCGGATCACCGTCTCCCAGCTGCAGGCGAAGGTGAAGGATGTCCGCGCCGCCCAGGCCAAGTCCCCGCAGGGCGGCCAGCTCATCATGAACACCGGCCGGCTGAGCCTGGCCACCCTCAACGGCATGATCTTCGACGAGGTGCTGGCCCGCGGCGCGAAGGACGCCGGGGTGACGGTCAGCCGCCGCGATGTCCAGCGCTGGCGGGCCCAGGCCGAGAAGCAGTCCGGCGGCGGGGAGCGGCTGAAGGCGATGTGGCTCCAGCAGGGCGTCGCCCCCGACGAGATCGATGCCATGGTCCGCAACCAGCTGCTGCTCGACGGCGTCGCCCGGCACCTCGGTGCGGACCGCGGCAAGCCGCAGGGTCAGCAGAAGCTCGCTCAGGCGCTGGCCAAGACCTCCCGGTCCATGGGGATCGACGTCAATCCGCGGTTCGGCAAGTGGGACGACCACCAGGTCATCCTCGGCGAGACCAAGGACCCGTGGATCACCACCGAGCCCGCGAGGCAGCAGGCCTGAGCGGGCGGTCTGTACGGGGCGGTCCGTAAGGAGGCGTCCCCGGCGGGGGTCAGGGTGCGTCCGGGCCCTCACCCACCGGCGCCGGGCGTTGTCGGTGCGGTGCGTTACGTTCGAGGCGTGAACGCTGACGCCTCTGCCGCCGACACCGGCGCCGAAGCCCGCCCCGAGGGCACCGGCACCGGACGCCTGGTCCTGCTCACCACCAGCCACCGGGTCGCCCCCGGACTCCTGTCCTGGCCCGCCTGGCAGATCCTGCGCGGGGCGGACCGAGTGCTGTGCGCCGACCCGGACCATCCCCAGCTGCCCTATCTGCGGGAGGCCGGCATCGAGGTGGAGACGGCCGCCCCCGCCGCCCGCGAGCTGGTCAACCACTGCGTGGCGGGGAACCGTACGGCCGTCGTCCTGACCTCGGCGGACGGCGAGAGCGCGCTGACCGACGGCCTGGCCAGGCTGGCCGGCTCCGGCCGCGAGACCATGCCGGACCTGGAGCTGCTGCCCGGCTCCTACGACCTGCCCGGCGCCCGGCTGCTCGACCTCGTCCAGGTCATGGACCAGATCCGCGCCGCCTGCCCCTGGAGCAGCATCCGTACGCACCGCGACCTCGCCAAGTACGGCATCGAGGAGGCGTACGAGCTGGTCGAGGCCATCGAGGAGGGCGACCGCGAGGCGCTCCGCGAGGAGTTGGGCGATGTCCTCCTCCAGGTCGTCTTCCACGCCCGGATCGCCCAGGACGACCCCGACGAGCCGTTCTCCCTCGACGATGTCGCGGGCGGAATCGTCGAGAAGCTGATTCACCGCCATCCCCATGTCTTCGGGGAGGAGGACGCGGCGACCCCGGAGGACGTCAAGGCGCACTGGCTGCGGACGAAGGCGGAGGAGAAGCAGCGCGATTCGGTGACCGAGGGCATACCGCTGGCCCAGCCCGGACTGGCGCTGGCGGCGAAGCTCGCCTCCCGCGTCCGCACGGCGGGGCTCGATGTCGCGCCCCCGGCCGGGCAGGGCATCGGATACGAGCTGCTGGCACTGGCGATGCGGGCCGAGGCGGACGGCATCGACCCGGAGGCGGCGCTGCGGGCGGCGGCGCGGGCCTACCGGGATGCGGTGGTGGCCGCCGAGGGCGGTGCCGGTTCCTGACACCTTCGGCGCGGCGGCGACACTGCGGCGGCGCGTAGGCCGGCGTGACGGCGCTCCGGCCTGCGTCATCCGCTCCGGCGTGATCCCGGGGCTGCCGGAACGCGCCTTGCTGCCGGAGCGCCCTCGGACGCGGGGCGCAGGACGCGGCGCCGAACCGTCAAGGAGCGACGGAGCTCGCCGTCCCGGCGACGGCCACCGGCTCCTGCTGCCCGCGGACGCCTGCCGCAGGACGGCGCCGCAGCCGGTCGGCGAGCCAGAGCCCCACGACCGTCACCGCCAGCGCGGCGCCCAGCGCACACACCCCGCCCCAGCCCCCGACGCCCCACACCACCGACGTCAGCGCCGACCCCGCCGCCCCGCCCACGAAGTAGCTGGTCATATACGCCGAGTTGAGGCGGTTGCGGGCCTCGGGGCGGACCGCGTAGACCAGGTTCTGATTGCTGATGTGGACCGCCTGCGCGCACAGGTCCAGCACGATCACCCCGGCCAGCAGCGCCGCCAGCGACCAGCCGCCACCCGCCCCGCCGGCCGCGAGCAGGCCCCAGGACCCCAGCAGCAGGAACGCCGCGGCGCCGGTGACCCGGTGCGCCAGACCCCGGTCCGCCAGCCGCCCGGCCACCGAGGCGGACAGCGAACCGGCCGCGCCCACCAGCCCCAGCAGCCCGATGGCCGACTCCTGCCAGCCGTAGGCCGGCCCGGACATCAAGAACGCCAGCGCCGTCCACAGCACGCTGAAGCCCGCGAAGGTCAGCGCGCCCAGCGCGCCCCGCCACCGCAGCACCGGCTCCTGGGCGAACAGCGCCAGCGTGGAGCGCAGCAGCGCGGGATAGCGCAGGCCGGCGGTGGTGCGCAGCGCGGGCAGCCGGAGCCGCAGCAGCACCGCCATCAGCAGCATCAGCCCCGCATTCACCCAGTACACGGTGCGCCAGCCGCCGAGTTCGGCCAGGAGCCCGGCGGCCGTACGGGCCAGCAGGATGCCCAGCAGCAGCCCGGTCATGACGGTGCCGACGGTCCGGCCGCGTTCGGCGGGCGCCGCCAGGGTCGCCGCGTACGGCACCACGACCTGGGCGGCGACCGAGGTCAGGCCGGTCAGCGCGGTGCCGGTCAGCAGCAGGGCGGCGTTCGGCGCGCTCGCGGTGACGGTGAGGAAGGCCGCGGTCGCCAGGGTCAGGGTGACGGCCAGCCGGCGTCGCTCCAGCAGATCGCCGAGCGGGACGAGCAGCAGCAGGCCGAGCCCGTAGCCGACCTGGGCGACGGTGACGACCAGTGCGGCGGTGGACGGGGAGAGGTGCAGATCGCGGCCGATGACGTCCAGCAGCGGCTGGGCGAAGTAGTTGCCGGCGACGGACAGTCCGGCGGCGACCGACATCAGCAGCAGCGTGCCGCGCCCCGGGCCCGGCCGCCGGTCCGCCGGGCCCCCGTTGGCCGGCTCCGCTCCGCGCTCGGTCTCCATGCATGCCTCCCCTTCACCCGCCCACGGCCACCGTGGCGGCGGGCATCCCCCAGCCTGGGCCCGGTCCGATCGATGAGTCCAACACATCATTGTCATCGCATCCATCGCGAATCATGATCAATGCTGGCTAGGATCGGTGGGCATGGAGCTCCAGCAGATGCGCTATGTGGTCGCGGTCGCCGAGACCGGTGGGTTCACCCGGGCCGCCGAGCGCTGTCATGTGGTGCAGTCCGCGCTCAGCCATCAGATCGCCCGGCTGGAGAAGGAGCTCGGTGCCCGGCTCTTCGACCGGACCAGCCGCAGTGTCCGGCTGACCGTCGCCGGTGAGGCCTTCGTTCCGGTCGCCCGGCAGGCGTTGGAGGCGGCCGAGCGGGCCCGCGCCGAGGTGGCGGCGGCGACCGGCGTGGTGCGCGGCCGGCTCGCGGTCGGTGCGATCTCCACCGTCGCGGCCGTGGACCTGGCCCGTGAGCTGGGTGCCTTCCGGACGCGCTGCCCCCAGGTGCGGATCAGTCTGCAGACCGAGATGAGCGACCAGCTCATCGAGCAGGTGCGGCAGGGCGTGCTGGACGTCGCGTTCGTCGGGCTGGCGCCCGGCGCCCGTACCGTCGGCGTACGGGAGAAGGAGCTGGCGCGCGGTGAGCTGGTCGCCGTGGTGCCGCCGGGGCATCCGCTGGCGGGGCGGGAGTGGACCACGCTGTCGCGGGTGGCGCGGGAGACGTTTGTCGACTTCACGGCGGGGTCCGCGGCCCGCCGGCAGCGCGATGAGGCGTTCCGCGCGGCGGGGCTGACAGCGCAGGTGGCGTTCGAGGTGACCACGGTCGAGTTCCTGGCGAAGCTGGTGCGGACGGGCCTGGGCGTCGGAATGGTGCCGGAGGCCATCGCCTCCGAGCTGGCCGGGCTGCACATCGTGCGGGTGCGGCCGGCGCCCGAGCGTACCGAGCGGGTGGTGTGGAGCAGTCTCGGCCCGTCGCCGGCGGCCGTGGCGTTCCTGACGGGGCTGGGGGTGGATCCGGCGTAGCGCAGGCGCCCGCCGGGCCCCCGCCGGTGCGCGGGCGCGCCCGGGGGCGCCCACCGGTTACGGTCGGAAGGTGCACGACAAGCCCCACGCCACCTCCGCCGACGCCCCCGCGGGCTGCCCCGCCGCCGCGCCCGCCCCCGCGCTGTTCACCTGGGAGTTCGCCGCCGACCCTTACCCCGCGTACGCCTGGCTGCGGGAGCATGCGCCGGTGCACCGGACGGAGCTGCCCAGCGGCGTCGAGGCCTGGCTGGTGACCCGCTACACCGAGGCACGGCAGGCGCTCGCCGACGGCCGGCTGTCCAAGAACCCGGTGCACCACAGCGAGGCCGCGCACGGCAAGGGCAAGGTCGGCATCCCCGGTGAGCGCAGCGCGAACCTGATGACGCATCTGCTCAACATCGACCCCCCGGACCACACCCGGCTGCGCCGGCTGGTCTCGAAGGCCTTCACACCGCGCCGGGTCGCCGCCTTCGCCCCGCGCGTCCAGGAGCTGACCGACCACCTCATCGACGGCTTCGCGGAGCGCGGCGAGGCCGATCTGATCCATGAGTTCGCCTTCCCGCTGCCCATCTACGCGATCTGCGATCTGCTGGGGGTGCCGCGCGAGGACCAGGACGACTTCCGTGACTGGGCGGGCATGATGATCCGGCACGGCGGGGGGCCGCGCGGCGGTGTCGCCCGGTCCGTGAAGAAGATGCGCGGCTATCTCGCCGAGCTGATCCACCGCAAGCGCGAGTCCCTGGGCGACACCGCGGAGGCGGACGAGGACCTGATCTCCGGACTGATCCGGGCCTCGGACCACGGCGAGCACCTCACCGAGAACGAGGCCGCCGCGATGGCCTTCATCCTGCTCTTCGCCGGTTTCGAGACCACCGTCAACCTCATCGGCAACGGCATCCATGCGCTGCTGCGCCACCCCGCCCAGCGCGAGCTGCTGCAGAAATCGATGGCGGCGGGCGACACCGAGCTGCTCACCACCGGCATCGAGGAACTGCTCCGTTACGACGGCCCCGTGGAGCTGGCGACCTGGCGGTTCGCGACGCAGGAGCTGACGCTGGGCGGGCAGCGGATCGCGAAGGGCGACCCGGTCCTGGTCGTGCTGGCCGCCGCCGACCGCGACCCGGCACGCTTCGGCGAGCCGGATGTCCTCGATCTGACCCGTCGTGACAACCAGCACCTGGGATACGGGCACGGCATCCACTACTGCCTGGGTGCGCCGCTCGCCCGGCTCGAAGGACAGACCGCTCTGGCGACACTGCTGACCCGGCTCCCGGACATCCGACTTGCCGCGGAACCGGACGATTTGCGCTGGCGCGGCGGGCTCATCATGCGCGGACTGCGGTCGCTGCCCGTGGAGTTCCCGCCCGAACGGCCCTGACCAGCAACAAGGTCAAAAGTGACAGAGAGTCAGCCGTGTGACCTTTACGTGATCTGCGCTACACCGACTTGTGACTACCCGTGACCCCGGCTACCTTTCGACCGACGATCGACGGGCTTCACTCGATCGGCCGAAGCGGTGATGTGGGGGACCGGTGTAACGGTGTGCCTCGTGCGCGTCGGCCGGCCCGGGTAACCCGTCGAGCAGCTCGAAGAGCTCGTCGTACAACTCAACCGCCGCGCGAAAGGCATCCGCATGCGTTCCGGGAACGGCCGACACCGGCGCCCCCGTCAAGCACCGGCCATCTTTGTCACGGCGGGAGTGACCGGCGCCGGTATTGCCCTGCCACTGCTCGGCGCGAGCGGTGCTCACGCCGCCGACACCGCCACCTGGGACAAGGTCGCCCAGTGTGAGAGCGGCGGCGTCTGGAGCGCGGCTTCGGGCAACGGCTACTACGGCGGGCTGCAGCTCACCCAGGAGATGTGGGACGACTACGGCGGCGCGGCCTATGCCTCGCGCCCCGACCTCGCCAGCCGCTCCCAGCAGATCGCGGTGGCCGAATCGATCCTCGACGACCGCGGCCCGGAGAACTGGTCGAGCTGCGCGGTGAGCGCCGGTCTGACCAAGGACGGGCGCGCGCCGGAGGTCGACCCGGGCAGCACCGCCACTCCCTCGCCCGCCCCGTCGGACGCCGACGGCTCCTCGGACCCCTGGGACCCGTCCGATGCGTCCGGCACGCACGACGGCTCGGACTCCGCCGGCACGCACGACGAGCCGGGCGACGAGTCGTCCGATCCGGCGCCCTCGCCCGATGCCCCGGGCTCCGCCGGCTCCGGCGACGCGTCCACCGACCCGGCGCCGTCCGACTCGGCGACGCCGGGCAAGGGGCACGACGACCCGTCGCAGTCCGCCGACCCGTCCGACGACGGCAGCCGCACGGACACGACCGGCACGCCGCAGGAGAAGCCCGCGAAGGGCAAGCACCGCGGTGGCTCGGGCGACGAGGGTGACGACGACGGCGGCAGGTCCGCCGGCCGGCATGCCTCACGCGGCGACGAGGCGCGCACCGGCCCGGCGGGCGACGGCGACTACACCGTGCGCCCGGGTGACACGCTGTCAGCCATCGCCTCGGCCCACCGGCTGCCCGGCGGCTGGCCCGCGCTCTACGACCACAACGAGGGCGTCGTCGGCTCCGACGCGGACCTGATCAAGCCGGGCCAACTGCTCGATCTCGGGCACTCCGCGGGGTAATTCGCCGCCCTTCGCCCGCTTTTGGGAAAGTGAGACAAGGCTCTCGTTGACCGTGGTGAACCCCGGTTCGTCCCGCCTCGGCAAACCGGGGTTCACCTGCGGGTATGTGACCCGCCCGTGATCAAAAACGGTCAACTTGGTTCAGATGGTGGGGTTTGAACCCCAAGGGGATTACTGCTTAACGTCAGGACCGCTCGCCAAAGCGGGCCCTTCGATCACACGCCGAATCCTGCCGGTGGTCGGAGGCAGTTGACGCGCAAGCGCCGAAGGCAGGAGCGGGGGACCCAAGGTAAGTGCCGGCCCCACCCGTGAAAGCGGGTCAACCGGCTTGGGGTGAAGCCACGTGCGCCACGCGCACGAGGCCGGGCGATTCTCACGGCCCGAACCCGACAGCTCACCTCGTAGGCGTCGGTGAGGAAACGAACGAACCATGCTGATCATCAAGGGCAAGCACCGTCGTCCGTCCAAGGCCGTCCGCGTCGCCACCCTCGCCGGCATCGCCGGCGCTGCCGTGGCCGTCCCGCTGATGGGCGCCACCTCCGCCTCCGCCGCCTCCGTCGCCACCTGGGACAAGGTCGCCCAGTGCGAGTCCGGCGGCAACTGGTCGATCAACACCGGTAACGGCTACTACGGTGGCCTGCAGTTCTCCAACTCCAGCTGGGCCGCCGCCGGCGGCACCCAGTACGCGGCGCGCGCCGACCTGGCCAGCAAGTCCCAGCAGATCGCCGCCGCCGAGAAGCTCCTCGCCATCCAGGGCCCGGGCGCCTGGTCCTGCGCCGGTGCCGGCAACCTGACCGCCGGTGGCCCCGCCGCCGACGTCGACACCTCGGGCTCCGCGCAGACCAAGTCCGCGCCCCAGAAGGACGAGGGCTCCGCCAAGACCGAGGCCAAGAAGGCCCCGGCCGCTCCCGAGCGGCACGCCTCGCGCTCCACCGAGCGCAAGTCCATGGGCCACGGCAACTACACCGTCAAGGCGGGCGACACCCTCGCCAAGATCGCCAAGGCGCACGGTGCCGACTGGAAGTCCGTCTACAAGGCCAACAAGTCGGTCATCGGCGGCAACCCGAACCTGATCTTCCCGGGCCAGAAGCTCAACGTCTGAGTCCACCCCTCAGCGGGAATCCGGCGGGCCCGAGCGGCGGGCCCCCTTCCTCGGTGAGACCGCCCCGCCCGGCGCGCCCTTCCCCCAGCGCGTCGCGGCGGGGCTTCTCGTTGCCCGGCCGCGCCCGGGTCGCACCCATGGCGGCCGCACACCGGTAACCGGTTCCGTTCCGCGTTTCTCCCGTTCGGCGAACAATGCGCCCAAACGTCCCGTGAACTGGGCTTTTGGGGAGCTTTCCGGGTCTTTCCATCCCACAGAGCGGGCCAAGGGCAAGCGGACGTGCCCGGGGCCGTTAGGCTCGTGCTGCAGACTCCAGACACCCACGAAGGAGACAACGTGCCGTCCATCGACGTCGTCGTAGCCCGCGAAATTCTCGACTCGCGAGGTAATCCCACGGTCGAGGTCGAGGTCGGCCTCGACGACGGCAGCACGGGCCGTGCCGCCGTGCCGTCCGGCGCCTCGACCGGCGCCTTCGAGGCCATCGAGCTTCGCGACGGCGACCCGAACCGCTACCTCGGCAAGGGTGTGGAGAAGGCCGTCCTGGCCGTCATCGAGCAGATCGGCCCGGAGCTCGTCGGCTACGACGCGACCGAGCAGCGGCTGATCGACCAGGCCATGTTCGACCTGGACGCCACCGACAACAAGGGCTCGCTCGGCGCCAACGCCATCCTCGGCGTCTCCCTCGCCGTCGCGCACGCCGCCTCCGAGGCCAGCGACCTCCCGCTGTTCCGCTACCTCGGTGGCCCGAACGCGCACGTCTTGCCCGTCCCGATGATGAACATCCTGAACGGCGGCTCGCACGCCGACTCCAATGTGGACATCCAGGAGTTCATGATCGCCCCGATCGGTGCGGAGTCCTTCTCCGAGGGGCTGCGCTGGGGCGCCGAGGTCTACCACACCCTGAAGAAGGTCCTGAAGGAGCGCGGTCTGTCCACGGGCCTCGGTGACGAGGGCGGCTTCGCCCCGAACCTGGGCTCCAACCGCGAGGCCCTCGACCTCATCCTGGAGGCCGTCAAGCAGGCCGGTTACGCCCCCGGCCAGGACATCGCGCTCGCGCTGGACGTCGCCGCCTCCGAGTTCTACAAGGACGGCAAGTACCAGTTCGAGGGCAAGGACCGCTCGGCCGCCGAGATGACCGAGTACTACGAGGAGCTGGTGGCGGCCTACCCGCTGGTCTCCATCGAGGACCCGCTGTACGAGGACGACTGGGCCGGCTGGAAGGTCATCACCGACAAGCTCGGCGCCAAGGTCCAGCTCGTCGGCGACGACCTGTTCGTCACCAACCCCGAGCGCCTCGCCCGCGGCATCGAGGAGGGCTCCGCCAACGCGCTGCTGGTGAAGGTCAACCAGATCGGCTCGCTGACCGAGACCCTGGACGCCGTCGAGCTGGCCCAGCGCAACGGCTTCAAGTGCATGATGTCGCACCGCTCCGGTGAGACCGAGGACGTCACCATCGCCGACCTCGCCGTCGCCACCAACTGCGGCCAGATCAAGACCGGTGCCCCGGCCCGCTCCGAGCGCGTCGCCAAGTACAACCAGCTGCTGCGCATCGAGGAGATCCTCGACGACGCCGCGGTCTACGCCGGCCGCTCCGCCTTCCCGCGGTTCCGTCACGGCAGCTGACCGCAGTGCGGCCCGCTGCCGGGCCGATCAGGGCAGCAGGGGCTAATCGGGCGAGACAACCGCCCAGCACCCCGTACGTCCCCGGCGACGGTCCCGTACCGTTGCCGGGGACGTACCTGCTTCAGCAGTCAGGCGTCAGCCAGTGAAGGGGAGACGACGTGCCCGCGGACCGGTTCTCGACCGCGACCCGACTCAAGGCGCTCGGCGAGCAGGCCGCCGCCCGCGTCTACCGAGCCCGCCCGCCCCGCCGCAACCGCCTCACCGGCCGCGCCGCCCTGCTGGCGCTGGTGATGTGCTCCCTGGTCGTCGCCCTCGCGTATCCGATAAGGCAGTACATCTCCCAGCGTTCTGACATCGCCGACCAGCGCCGCAAGGCCCAGGACGCCGGCGCCGCACTGGACCGGCTGCGCGAGCAGAAGGCCCGCTGGCAGGACCCGGACTACGTACGCCAGCAAGCCCGCCGGCATCTGCACTACGTCATGCCGGGCGAGACCGGATACATCGTCCAGGACGGCTCCGGCACCGGCTCCGCACCGAAGGGGCCGCAAGCGGCGCAGCGCCCCTGGTACGAGAATCTGTGGGACACCGTCGACGCGGCCGACAAGCGGTAGCCGCGCCCTGCCCGTACCACCGCCGGGCCGCAGCCCGTACTGTCGGCGACGGCCCGTCCCGCCGCCACCTCACCACTCACCTCACCGAAAGCGCACATGGACACCCCCCCGCCCCAGACCGAGCCCACCGAGCCCACCGACGCGGACATCGCCGCCTTCCGGGAACAGCTCGGCCGCCCGCCGCGCGGCCTGCGCGCCATCGCGCACCGCTGCCCCTGCGGGCAGCCGGATGTCGTCGAGACGGCGCCGCGCCTGGAGGACGGCACGCCCTTCCCCACGCTCTACTACCTCACCTGCCCGCGCGCGGCCTCCGCGATCGGCACGCTGGAGGCCAACGGCGTGATGAAGGAGATGACCGAGCGGCTGGCGAGCGACCCGGAGCTGGCCGCCGCCTACCGGGCGGCCCATGAGGACTACCTCCGGCGGCGGGACGCCATCGAGGTGCTGCAGGGTTTCCCGAGCGCCGGCGGCATGCCGGACCGGGTCAAGTGCCTGCACGTCCTCGTCGGCCATTCACTGGCGGCCGGGCCGGGCGTCAATCCGCTCGGCGACGAGGCCCTGGCGATGCTGCCGGAGTGGTGGAAGAAGGGGCCGTGTGTGACCCCCTGTCAGGACACCTCGGACGGCCCGGACACCTCCCGGGCCCAGGACGCCCCCGAAGGAGACGCCACGTGAAGCGGGTCGCCGCCATCGACTGCGGTACGAACTCCATCCGGCTGCTGGTCGCGGACGCCGACCCGGCGACGGGCGAGCTGAAGGACCTCGACCGCCGGATGCAGATCGTCCGGCTGGGCCAGGGGGTGGACCGCACCGGGCGGCTGGCGCCCGAGGCGCTGGAGCGCACCTTCGCGGCCTGCCGCGAGTACGCCGCGGTGATCAAGGGACTGGGCGCCGAGCAGGTCCGCTTCGTGGCGACCTCCGCCTCCCGGGACGCGGAGAACCGCGAGGACTTCGTCCGCGGCGTGGTCGGCATCCTGGGCGTGGAGCCCGAGGTGATCACCGGCGACCAGGAGGCGGAGTTCTCCTTCAACGGCGCCACCAAGGAGCTCACCGGCCGCGCGGATCTGGAGCGGCCCTTCCTGGTGGTCGACATCGGCGGCGGCTCGACCGAGTTCGTCCTCGGCAGCGACTCCGTACGCGCCGCGCGCTCGGTCGACGTCGGCTGTGTACGGATGACCGAGCGGCATCTGGCGCACGAGGGCGGTATCAGCGACCCGCCGTCCCCGGGGCAGATCAGCGCCATGAAGAGCGATATCGCCGCGGCGCTGGACCGGGCCGAGGAGACCGTCCCGCTGAGCGAGGCCGCCACCCTCGTGGGCCTGGCCGGCTCCGTGACCACGGTCGCCGCGATCGCGCTCGGCCTGGACCGGTACGACTCCGAGGCCATTCACCACTCCCGGATCTCCCTGGCGAAGGTCCGCGAGATCACCGGCAGGCTGCTGTCCTCCACCCATGCCGAGCGCGCGGCCATCCCCGTCATGCACCCGGGCCGGGTCGATGTGATCGCCGCGGGCGCGCTGGTGCTGCTGTCGATCATGGAGCGGTCGGGCGCTGGCGAGGTCGTCGTCAGCGAGCACGACATCCTGGACGGCATCGCCTGGAGCATCGCCGGCTGACCCTGGCAGCCGTACACCAGAGGCCGCGGCGAAGGGCAACCGACCTGCGGTGGGCACACCTCGGCGCCCTCGGTGGGGGAGGGATCCCGCCCGGGGGCGCGTGCGTGCGGAGGGAGGACACCTGCCGCCGCACCCCTGCCCCGGTGTGCCGGGCGGCCGAGCGCCGGCAGGGGGTGGCAACGGCCTCTGCCGAATGGCCCTTTGAGCGGGTGGGATGCCCGTCTGAGCGCCTCTTGGGGGCCTTCAGGAGGGGCCGGGAAGGAGCCCACGAAGAAAGTTCGTGAAATCCTTCACATGAAAAAGCCTCCCGTTGGGCGAACAATCGGATCGTCGGACCCTCATTCGAAGGTCTTAGGTCCCCTCGACCCGGAAAATGCGCGGTCCCCGGCGGGCGGGCGGCGCGCTCGCGGAGGCAGTGGTTCGCCCGTCCGACGGACGACAATCCCTGATCAACGGGGGTCTCCAACGCCTCGCGTAACACGCTGGTTCCGGTCCACACTATGGCGTCGGTCACGAAGCCGGCGGAGTGTAGCAGATGCCCCCCGGTTGCTTGTGAAGGGGCTCACGAGCGACCCCCCATGTGGGGGTGGATACTCGATTGCATGAGCACCACGGAGCGTCCCAGGATCCTCGTTGTAGGCGGTGGGTACGTAGGCCTGTACGCGGCACGCCGCATCCTCAAGAAGATGCGGTACGGCGAGGCGACCGTCACGGTCGTCGACCCGCGCTCGTACATGACGTACCAGCCCTTCCTCCCTGAAGCTGCAGCCGGCAGCATCTCCCCCCGCCACGTCGTGGTTCCGCTACGACGTGTGCTCCCCAAGGCGGAGGTTCTCACCGGCCGGGTCACCACCATCGATCAGGACCGCAAGGTTGCCACGATCGCCCCGCTGGTCGGCGAGGCGTACGAGCTGCCCTTCGACTACCTGGTCATCGCGCTGGGTGCGGTCTCCCGTACCTTCCCGATCCCCGGCCTGGCCGAGAACGGCATCGGCATGAAGGGTGTGGAAGAGGCCATCGGCCTGCGCAACCACGTCCTGGAGCAGCTGGACAAGGCCGACTCCACGACCGACGAGGAGGTCCGCCGCAAGGCGCTGACCTTCGTCTTCGTCGGCGGTGGCTTCGCGGGTGCGGAGACCATCGGTGAGGTCGAGGACATGGCCCGCGACGCCGCGAAGTACTACAACAACGTGAAGCGCGAGGACATGCGCTTCCTGCTGGTCGACGTCGCCGACAAGATCCTCCCCGAGGTCGGCCCGAAGCTCGGTGCCTACGGCAAGGAGCACCTCGAGAGCCGTGGCGTCGAGGTCTACCTCAAGACCGGCATGGACTCCTGCGTCGACGGCCACGTGGTGCTGAACAACGGCCTGGAGGTCGACTCCAACACCATCGTGTGGACCGCCGGCGTCAAGCCGAACCCGGCGCTGTCCCGCTTCGGTCTGCCGCTCGGCCCGCGCGGCCACGTCGACACCGGGACCACCCTCCAGGTGCAGGGCACCGACTACATCTGGGCGGCCGGCGACAACGCCCAGGTCCCCGACATGGTCGGCCGCAAGGGCGGCAACGAGAACGCCTGGTGCCCCCCGAACGCGCAGCACGCGCTCCGGCAGGCCCGCGTCCTCGGCGACAACGTCATCTCCGGGATGCGCGGCTTCCCGCAGAAGGACTACAGCCACGCCAACAAGGGTGCGGTCGCCGGTCTGGGGCTGCACAAGGGCGTCGCGATGATCGTCCTGGGCAAGACCAAGATCAAGCTCAAGGGCCGTCTCGCCTGGTACATGCACCGCGCGTACCACGGCATGGCGATGCCGACGTTCAACCGCAAGATCCGGGTCTTCGCCGACTGGACGCTTGCCATGTTCCTCAAGCGCGAGGTCGTCTCGCTCGGCGCCATGGAGAACCCCCGCGAGGAGTTCTACGAGGCCGCCAAGCCGGCGCCGGCCCCGCCGACCGCCGCCGAGGCCGGGGACAAGACCAAGGCCAAGGCCTCCTGAATCCCCGGTCGGGTACTCCGACCAGCCCGAAGGGCGTCCGCCATCCGTGGGGCGGGCGCCCTTTGGCGTGTCCGCTCTGGCGAAAACCAGGCGGTTTGCGGTTCTCTTGCGTGTGAACGGGACTATCTGGGCGCCCCATTGGCGTTTACGTGGTGGGTGAAACTTCTTTGCCCGACTCGTCAACACGGAGGTGTGCGACATGGCCGACGCCGCTGGACGGCTCACCAAGCTCGCCGAGGAGGTGCTGGGAGCCCCGCTCCCGATGCGCATCCGCGCCTGGGACCGTAGCGAGTCAGGCCCGCCGGGGGCACCCACACTCGTCATCCGCCATCGAAGGGCGCTGCGCCGGCTGCTCTTCAAGCCGGGCGAGCTGGGCCTGGCCCGCGCCTGGGTGGCCGGCGACCTCGACATCGAAGGCGATCTCTACGAAGCGCTCGACCGGCTCGCCGGACTGATCTGGGAGCGCAACGACGCCCCCAAGCGCGCCGCCGCGCTGCGCGCCCTGGTCCGTCCGGAGGTCCGCGCCGCCGCCCGGGAGCTGCTGACCCTGGCCGGCGCGCCGGTTCCGCCCACTCCGCCCGCGGAAGAGGTCAGACGCCGCCGTGGACCGCTGCACACCCTGCGGCGCGACAAGGAAGCCATCAGCCACCACTACGACGTGGGCAACGACTTCTACGCCCTGGTGCTCGGCCCGTCCATGGTCTACTCCTGCGCCTACTGGGGGACTCCCGAAGCCGCCGGCGAATCTGCCGCCACCCTGGAGGACGCCCAGCGCGACAAGCTCGACCTGATCTGCCGCAAGCTCGGCCTCCAGGAGGGCGCGCGGCTGCTCGACGTCGGCTGTGGCTGGGGCTCGATGGTGCTGCACGCGGCCCGCGAGTACGGCGTACGGGCGGTCGGCATCACCCTCTCCGAGGAGCAGGCCACCTTCGCCCGTAAGCGCATCTCCGAGGCCGGGCTGGCCGACCGGATCGAGGTCCGGGTGCAGGACTACCGCGAGATCCACGACGAGCCGTTCGACGCCATCTCCTCGGTCGGGATGGCCGAGCATGTCGGCCGGACGCAGTACGCGGAGTACGCCGGCGCCCTGCACTCCCTGCTGAAGCCGGGCGGGCGGCTGCTCAACCATCAGATCGCCCGGCGGCCGGTCGTGGACGAGGACGCGTACCAAGTCGACGATTTCATCGACCGCTATGTGTTCCCGGACGGTGAGCTGGCGCCGCTCGGCCGGACCGTCGGCCAGCTGGAGGACGCCGGGTTCGAGGTGCGGGACGTGGAGGCGATCCGGGAGCACTACGCGCTGACGCTGCGGCACTGGGTCGCCAACCTGGAGGAGCACTGGGACGAGGCGGCGCGGCTCACCTCCGTGGGGCGGGCCCGGGTGTGGCGGCTGTACATGGCCGCGTCCGCGCTGTCCTTCGAGCGCAACCGGATAGGAGTCAACCAGGTGCTGGCCGTCCGTACGCCGGAATCCGGGGCCTCGGGGGTGCCGTTGCGGGCGCGCGACTGGCGCACCGGCGCGCACCGTGGCTGAACGCCGCCCGCCCACCCGCTCCTTCACGGCAGCGGGTGGGCGGGCGACAGGACCGGCGTGCGGTGCCGGTGGCGGGCGTTACTCCGCCTTGATGGCGGCCAGCATGTTCAGTCCGGCCGCGCGGCGGGCGGGCCACAGGGCGGCCAGGACGCCGACGGCCGCGGCGAGGGCGAGGAAGAGGCCCATCCGGCCCCACGGCAGCACCAGTTCGTAGGTCGGCAGCGTACTGCCGATCAGCTCACCGGCCGCCCAGCCGAAGAACACGCCCAGGCCGATGCCGAGCACCCCGCCGAAGAGCGAGATGACCAGCGACTCCAGCCGCACCATGCGCTTGATACCGCGCCGGTCCAGACCGATCGCGCGGAGCATGCCGATCTCCTGTGCGCGTTCGAAGACCGACATCGCCAGGGTGTTGATGACGCCGAGCACCGCGACGATCACGGCCATGGCCAGCAGGCCGTAGACCATGTTCAGCATCAGGGTGAATATCTTGGCGATGCCGTCGGAGACGTCCTTCTTGTCCGAGACGGAGATCGCCGGGTTCTTGCCGAGCGCCCTGACCAGCGTGTCCTTGCTGGCGTCGGTGGCGCCGTGCTTCGTCTTGACCATCACCTGCATATCGGAGATGTGCCGCTGGTGCGGGGCAAGGGCGGCGTTGTCGAGCAGGATGCCCTTGATCATCTGGTTGCCCCGGTAGACACCCGAGACGGTCAGGGTGCCCTTCTTGCCGTCCTCGAAGGTCACCGGGAGGCGGGAGCCGGGCCGCCACCCCTTCTCCTTGGCGGTGGCGTCGTCCACGACGGCCCTGCCGCCCTGCAGCGTGCCGAGCGAGCCCTTGGTGAAGTCAAGCCGGGTGACCTGGCCGAAGTCCTTGCCGTTGACGCCGGTCAGGTAGGCGGTGCCGGTGCCGACACGGGCGGGGGAGTTGCGCAGCGGGGTGGATGCGGTGACCTCGTCCAGGCCGCTGATCTTCTTCGCCACGTCGGGCGAGAGCGGCGTCCGGCCGGCCATGGAGACCACATAGTCGGCCTTGAGCGAGTCGGTGGCCATCTTGTCGATGCCCTTCTGCACACTGCCCGCGATCACCGTCAGGCCGGTGATCAGCGTCAGCCCGACCATCAGCGCGGAGGCCGTGGCGGCCGTACGGCGCGGATTGCGCAGGGCGTTCTGCCGGGCGAGGGTGCCGGAGATCCCGAAGGCGCGGAGTACGGGCGCGGCCAGCGCGATCAGCGGGCGGGACAGCAGCGGCGTCAGGATGAACACGCCGATCAGCAGCAGCACCGCGCCGCCGCCCATCACGGCCTTGCCGTCGTCCATGCCGGTGGCGATCAGCACACCGGCCGCACCGGCGCCCGCGAACAGCGCGCCGATGGTGTTGCGGACCACCAGCGACTTGGTGGTGGCGGTGGCGTGCACGCTGTTCATCGCGGCGACCGGCGGGATCTTCGCGGCCCGGCGGCCCGGCAGCCAGGCGGCCAGTACGGTCACGACGATGCCGACGACCAGCGAGGCCAGGACCGTTCCCGGCGAGATCACCAGTGGCCCGTCGGGCACCGTCGCACCGAAGTTGCCCATCAGGGCGCGCAGTCCGGCACCGATGCCGATACCGGCGGCCAGTCCCGTGACCGCGGCGACCGCGCCCACGACGAACGCCTCGATCAGTACCGAGCGGGTGACCTGGCGGCGGGCGGCGCCGACCGCGCGCAGCAGCGCCAGCTCCTTGGTGCGCTGGGCGACCAGCATGGTGAAGGTGTTGGCGATGATGAAGATGCCGACGAAGAGGGCGATCCCGGCGAAGGCGAGCAGGCCGGTCTTCATGCCGTTCATGCTCTGGGCGATCGCCTTGGCCTGGTCGTCGGCGAGCTTCTTGCCGGTGGTGGTCTCGGCGGTGTCCTTCGGCAGCGCCTTGTCGAGCGCGGCCTTCAGGGCGCTCTGGGAGGTGCCCGGCGCCGCCTTGACGTCGATCTCGTCGAAGGAGCCGGCTACGGCCAGCAGTTTCTGGGCGGTCGGGGTGTCGAACAGCGCGAGGCTGCCGCCGGCCGCGACCGTGCCGTCGTCGGTGGTGAAGATGCCGGTCAGCCGCTGCTTGCGGACCGGTCCGTCGACGGAGATCCGGACGGTGTCGCCGACCTTGTAGCCGGCCCGGTCCGCGGTGTGTGCGTCCAGCGCGAACTCGTGCGGGTTCCGGGGGGCCGAGCCGTCCCGCATCGGGTAGCGGGCGTCCTTGCCGTCCTTGCCGGGGAAGTAGTTGCCGCCGAGGGTCGAGAAGCCGTTGCCGATCAGCTCGCCCTTCTTGTCGGCGATGGCGGTGAAGCCGGAGACGGTGCCGGTGGCGGAGGCGGCGCCGGGCACCTGGGCGGCCTTGTCGAGCAGCTTCCGGTCGAGCTGCGGCTCCTGGCCGGGGGCGCCGGCGGCCCGCTCGGAGGAGTGCGGCCGGAGCGCGACGTCGACGTTGTCGTAGCCCTTTTGGGAGCTGTTCTGGAACGCGTCGGAGAGGGTCGAGGTGAAGACCAGGGTGCCGGAGACGAAGGCCACGCCGAGCATCACGGCGAGGACGGTCATCAGCAGCCGGGCCTTGTGCGCAAGCACATTGCGCAAGGCGGTACGGAACATGGTGGGTCAGTCCTGGAGGAGAGGTCCGAAGTGAGGGTGGCGACTGCTGGTCAGCTCGTACGGCCCTTGGCGTCGAAGCCCTTCATCCGTTCCAGCACCAGGTCGGAGGTCGGGCCGGCCATGTCGTCGACGATCCGGCCGTCGGCGAGGAAGACCACGCGGTCCGCGTAGGACGCGGCGACCGGGTCATGGGTCACCATCACCACGGTCTGGCCCAGTTCGC
This sequence comes from Streptomyces sp. NPDC054786, assembly GCF_053611685.1. Classification (NCBI taxonomy): domain Bacteria; kingdom Bacillati; phylum Actinomycetota; class Actinomycetes; order Kitasatosporales; family Streptomycetaceae; genus Streptomyces; species Streptomyces sp. NPDC054786. The sequence goes on from NZ_JBSHAW010000031.1 coordinate 43,008, forward strand.
GCACGGAGTTGCGGAGAAAGCCGAGGACCTCGGCGCCGGAGCGCGAGTCGAGGTTTCCGGTGGGCTCGTCGGCGAAGATGATCTCGGGCCGGGAGGCCAGCGCGCGGGCCACCGCGACCCGCTGCTGCTGGCCGCCGGAGAGCTGGCTGGGGCGGTGCTTGAGACGGCCGGCCAGGCCGACGGTCTCCACGACGCGGTCCAGCCAGGCACGGTCCGGCTTACGGCCCGCTATGTCCATGGGCAGGGTGATGTTCTCCAGGGCGTTCAGCGTCGGCAGCAGGTTGAACGCCTGGAAGATGAAGCCGATCTTGTCGCGCCGGAGCTGGGTGAGCTTCTTGTCCTTCAGCCCGGTCAGTTCGATGTCGCCGATCCTGGCCGAGCCGCCGGAGATCGCGTCCAGCCCTGCCATGCAGTGCATCAGCGTCGACTTGCCGGACCCGGAGGGGCCCATGATCGCGGTGAACTGGGCCTGCCGGAATTCGACGGAGACCGCGTCCAGGGCGACCACCTGGGTTTCGCCCTGTCCGTAGACCTTGCTGAGGTCCGTGGCGCGGGCGGCCGCCGGGGTGGTGCGGGTGGCGGTGGCGACACCGGAGTGGGTGGTGGTCACGGGAAGGGGCTCCTGTCGGGACGAAGGACCATCGGATTCCGCGGCGGCCACGAGGGCTCCTGCCGCGGACGGAAGCGGACCTCTCCATCGTGGGACAGCCCGAGGGGTGCGGACGTCAACCCCTGTGCCCGTCCTGAGCCACACCTGGGAGGTAGCCGTAGATCACGTGGTCATCCCTGGGGAGGACTCGAACCCTGAGGGCACTGCCGCGTCCGCAGCAGTCGGACGGGTGACCCCGTGTCAGCGACGGGGGTCCGGAGGAGGCATCGAGTTTCCGTCAATTCGGGCACGGAATTGCGCTGGGGCGCGTCATGGCGAAGGTGGCCTTCAGGCATGTGCCCAAGGCCTGTACCCGTCGCTGATGCGTCCTCAGTTGCCAATAAAATAAGACAACCTCGGGAAGAGCGGCCGATCTGTGTCGTGCGCTGCGGGCTACGCTCGTGCTGCCTCTTTGAGGTGGCATGGGGGATCCCAGGCCCGGATGGTGGAATGCAGACACGGCGAGCTTAAACCTCGCTGGCCTACGGGCCGTGCCGGTTCAAGTCCGGCTCCGGGCACTGCTCAGCCGCAGCCTTGAGACCTTGAACAAACAACCATATAGAGCCGAGGCTCATGCTGCTCGCCGGAACACGCGGGAACGCATGAGCCTTTGACGGTGTGCGGGGCAAGAGTCCTCGCACGGAAAAGCCGTGCCGGAAATATCATGGGTTACCAAGCGAAGTGCTGCGATGACGGCACCCGGGAAGCGCCTCGGCCGCTCGCGGGGGCCGTGGGGCCGAAGCCGCCCGGAGCCGCTGAGGCCGCGTCAACTCGGCCGGGCCGCACCGGCCTTCGGAAAGAGGCCGGGAACGCGGCTGAGTGGCCGCCCAAGAGGCGGGCGGCGGCCTCCGTTCGGTTCCCCACCTTCACGATGCCGTGGAACGCGCCGCACCGGCATTGGAGGGCGTACCCGTGACGCATACCCCAGGGAACTTGAATTTTGGATTTTTCTGCCTTCGGTGAGTGCGGCATAGGCGGCACCGCGTACTTCCTCACCGAGGTCATCTGTCCGTCCGGAGGGAGAATGTGTGGCGCTTCTTCTGTTGCCCGGGACCGCGTTCGTCTTCTTCGCGCCGGGGGAGTGAGTGGGAGCGCGCGCTCGGCCCTGTGCGCCGTCCGTACCGGGATCCCGGTTGAGGAGGGGCGGATCCTGGGCCGGAGCGCTGTCCGCGTTTCCGGTTTTCCGGCGTAAGTCCCGTCCGTCGAGGGGCGTGGAATCCTCGTGAACCCGCCGGGCATCGGACTTTTGGGAGTTCCGCGGCGCGAAAGAAAAGCACGGAATCGCCTTGGGGGGCGATGTTGTGGCGGCTGCGCGGGAGGGCGGCCCTGGGGCCGGCCGAGGGATCGCGTACGCATACCGCGACCGGAGCAGACCCGTCCGGCCCGGCCCGGCCCGTCCATTCCGGCCCGGCCTGTGCCCGGACAGGCCCGGACAGGACCGGGCCGGAATGGACGGGCGGATCGTGGTTCCCCCGGGCGCGGAGAAGGTGCGGTCGGTTGTGGAGGTCTCACAACTCGCAGACGGCGCATCGGTCCCCTTCGCGCCTGTTCGGCAAGTGGATTGCTGAGATGATCTCTACAAGAGCGTCATGGGTTTTGTGCAGTGTCTATGAGATCAGAGGAGACGAAGATGGCCGAGAACGGTCAGGTGCTGGTGACGGGTATCGGAGCGATGACTCCGGTCGGCGCCGATGCGTCCTCGTCCTGGTCGGGGCTGCTGGCGGGAAAGTCCGGTGTGCGCGCGCTGGAGGAGGAGTGGGCCACTGACCTCCCGGTGAGCATTGCGGCCGGACTCACCGAGGACCCGGCCGCCGCGCTGCCCCGTGTGGAGGCCCGGAAGCTGGACCGCGGTGAGCAGCTCGCGATGCTCACCTCCCGGGAGGCCTGGCAGGATGCCGGCGCTCCCGGTGTCGAGCCCGAACGGCTGGCCGTGGTCATCGGCACCGGCACCGGCGGTGTGCTCACCACCCTCGGACAGGACGACCTCTTCGAGAAGTCCGGGGCGCGCCGGCTCTCGCCGTTCGCGGTCCCCATGCTGATGCCCAACGGACCGGCCGCCTGGGTGAGCATGGACCTGGGCGCCAAGGGCGGGGCGAGGACGCCGGTCAGCGCCTGCGCGTCCGGTGCCGAGGCGCTCGCGATGAGCCTCGATCTGCTCCGCGCCGGGCGGGTCGACGTGGTGGTCGCCGGCGGCGTCGAGGCCTGTCTGCACCCGTTCACCCTCGCCGCCTTCGCCCAGATGAAGGCGCTCTCGACGCAGTCCGAGAACCCGGAGTCGGTGTCCCGCCCGTTCGATGTGGCCCGCAGCGGCTTCGTCATGGGCGAGGGCGCGGGAATCATGGTGCTGGAGCGCGCCGAGTTCGCCCGGGCCCGCGGTGCCAAGACGTACGGCACGCTGGCCGGCAGCGCCGTGAGCTCCAGCGCGAACCACATCACGGCCTCCGACGCGGCAGGCCAGGTCCACGCCATCGAACTGGCCCTGCGGGATGCGGAACTGACCCCGCAGGACATCGGCCATGTGCACGCCCACGCCACCTCCACCGAGTCCGGCGACCTGGCGGAGGCCGAGGCGATCGGCCGCGCCGTGGGCACCCATGCCGCGGTCACGGCCACGAAGTCCATGACCGGCCACATGCTGGGGGCCTCCGGCGCGGTGGGCGCGCTGGCGGCGCTGCTCGCACTCAAGGACGGCGTGGCGCCCGCCGTCCGCAACCTTGACGCACTGGACCCGAGGATCGACCTGGACGTGGTGCAGGGCGAGAACCGCACCGGCCGGTGGAACGCCTCGCTGGCCAACTCCTTCGGCTTCGGCGGACACAACGTGAGCCTGGTCTTCACCAAGTGACCACGGCCACTCGGCCGGTCCTGCGGGGGCAGGGGACGTGGGCCGTCGAAGTGGTGGCGGCCGGCCGGGCCATGCATCACCCCACCGCGGGCCGTCGCCTCATCGAGGGGTGCCACCGGACGGCCGGATTCCCCGGCCCCGCAGGCGCGCATCGAGCGGCTCACCCACCGGGAGACCGACGTGCCGGAGGGGCCGGCCACGACAGCAGGTGGCGGCCCCTCCGTACGCGGAGTTGTCGGCTCAGCGCTCCATGAGCGTCACCGCTCCACGAGGGCGAACAGGCTCTCCCAGCGGCCGAGGATCTCGTCCGTGGAGAAGCGCTGGATGTTCTCCCGGGCCGTGGTGCCCATCGAGTCCCGGAGGTCCTTGTCGGACATCAGGGTGTCGAGGTGCCGGGCGAATTCGGCGATATTGCCCGGGGGCGCGAGGAGCCCGTCCACGCCGTCCGAGATGATCTCGTGGACACCCGGCGCCACATCGAAGGCCACACACGGCACGGCCGTCGCCATCGCCTCCATGGGCGCCAGGGGGAAGCCCTCGCCGCGCGAGCTGAGCGCGAAGACCGCGCTCTCGCGCAGCGCGCCCGGCACATCGGCCGTCCGGCCCATCCAGGCGACCGTGGCGGCGATCCCGAGCTCCGCGGCCTGCTTGCGCAGCGCCTCCTCCTCCTCGCCGGAGCCGTAGATCCGCAGCATCCAGTCGGGGTGCTGCGGTGCGACCTTCGCCCAGGCCTCCAGCAGCAGGTCCACGCCCTTCTCCTCGTGGAGCCGGCCGATGCTGACCACACACTTGCGGGAGCGGTCCGAGGGGACCTCGGGGAAGAACGGCAGCGGGTTCGGCATGAAGCCGACGTTGTCCATCCGCTGCCGGATCCAGCGGTCGGCATCCTCCCGTGTGAGCGTCAGCATCCGGTCGACGCCCTGGTAGAACCGCTTGACCCGGCCGAAACGGGACGACTTACGGCAGGTGTCGAACGATTCATGGCTCATCCCGATCACCGTCAGACCCGCGGTGTCGGCCAGGGCGACCCACTCCATCGCCCACACCTGCGTGACGATCACCACGCCGTCCGGCTTCGCCGCCCGGAAGAGCGCGCTCATCTTGGCCGCCTGCTCCTGCATACCGGCCTCGCGGGCGGTCCGGCGGCGCTGCTCGGCGAGGTTGAGCTTGTCCTTGAGGCCCCGCACGGGGCGGACGGCCGGCGGATGCTCGGTGTAGAGCGTGGTGGTCCGGTACGGCAGGTCGGCCGCCAGCTCGTGGCCCCGCCCCTCGGGAGGCGGCACCACGCCGACGATGTGCACCCGGTGGCCCTGCTCGCTGAACAGGCGCGCCATCTGGTGCGACCAACTGGTGATGCCGCCCATCTCGTTGACGCTGTTGGAGACGAAGAAGATGTCCCGCGGCTCGGCTGCGTACGACTTGGTCATCAACGGCTCCACTGCGCGAAAAACTGATCGACGATGCTCTGGGCGGCGTTGCCCCGGTCGTATTCCCCGAACTTGGCGACGAATTCCTTGCGGCTCTTCGCGTATTCCAAAGACTGCGACTCGAACGACTTGATCGCCTCGTGGAAATCGTCCTCGGTGTGGATCACCGGGCCCGGTGCATGCTCCAGCAGATCGAAGTAGGTGCCACGGCCCTCGTGCACATACTCGTCGTAGTCGTAGGTGAAGAACACCAGCGGCCGGTCGAGCAGCGCATAGTCGAACATCACCGAGGAATAGTCCGTGATCAGCCCGTCGGCCAGCTCCAGCAGGGGTGTTACATCGTGGCGCGCCGATACGTCGATGACCCGGCCCTCCACGGTCGGTGGCAGCACCACATGATTGAGGTAGTGCGAGCGCACCAGGAGGACATAGCGGTCGCCGAACTGGTCGGCGAAACGCTCCACGTCGAAGGGCAATTCGAAGCGCCCGTGCCGCCCGCCCGCCTTACGGAACGTCGGCGCGTAAAGCAGCACGGTCTTGTCGTCGGGAATGCCCAACTCCGCGGCCAGCGCCCCGCGTTCACGCGCTCCCAGCGCCGCTTCCCGCTGCCGGGCGCGGACCAGTGCGTCATTGCGGGGGTAGCCCACCCGCAGCAGGGTCTTCTCCTTGAGCCGGAAGGCCTTGGCCAGGGTGTGCACATCGTGCTCGGAGCGGATCAGGAACCGGTCGAAGCGGTCCAGCGAACGCTGCTGCTCCGCCTGCTGCTGCCGGGTCTGCGCCTTCAGCGACGGCTGGTCGAAGCCCATGTTCTTCAGCGCCGAGCCGTGCCAGGTCTGGAGGTAGGTGGTCTCCGGGCGCTTGGTGAGCTTGAGCGGGTAGCTCTGGTTGTCCACCCAGAACTCGGCCTGCGCCAGCGCCTTGAGATAGGGCAGCGACCAGCGCCGTACGAGCGTGACGCCCTTCGGGAACTCCTTCGGGGACCCGGTGTACGACCAGATCGCCTCGAACTCCAGGCCCTGGCGGCGCATCTCCTCGTAGATCGCGCGCGGGCTGTCGCTGTACTGCTTGCCGAGGTGGCTTTCGAAGACCACCGTGCGCTTCTTGATCGGCAGCCGGCTGAACACCTCGTGATAGGCGCGGAGTTTGTTGTCGCCGGAAGTGACCTTCTTGCGCAGCTCCTTCGCCTTGCGGTAGCCGGTCTTGGCCAGCGTCCCGGGCCTGCCGTGCACCCCGCGGGCGATCAGTTCCTGTACGCGCTCGGCGTTACGGCTCTCGCTGACCAGGCGGAACGCCAGATGCCCCTTGGCCGAGACATGCGGTTCGAGGCGATCGGCGACCATCCGCGACAGCCGTGGCCGCACCGGCAGCCCACCGGACAGCTCGGTGTCGGCGACGGTGAGCCGGCTCGTGGTGCGCACCCCGTCCACGTCCAGGCGCAGCCGTACGTCCCAGATGGTGTCGACGATGCCCAGCGGGCGCAGCTTCGCGGTGAGGTCGGCGGTGGTCTCCCAGTGGATGGCGTCACCTTCGTGGCGCAGCTCCCGCACCGGGAAGTGGAAGGACTGCAGGCTGCGCCGCCGGGCGCTGAACTCCAGCTCGCCCCTGAGCTGCGCCCCGGGCGGGATGATGCCGAGCGGATTGTTGATCCGGCCGGTCAGTGAGACGGACCTGCCGGACTCGCCGAAGCCGGTGAGCTGATTGCGCAGGAACAGCTGGTTGACCGGCTTCTCGTGGTAGCCGATGTCGGTCACGTCCAGTACGGCGCGCCCGAACGCATCGTCGGTGTAGCCGTCGCACCAGAAGATCCGGCCGTCGTGTTCGGCGAGCGGCGAGGAGACCTTGTCGCGGTTGATGAGCGTGTCGACCGCCGGGATCAGGTTGTCCCAGTCACCCTGCTGGAGCAGATACGCACAGATGGCCTGTATCGGCTGCACACGCTCGTACGCCTCGGGGGCGATGCTTTCGAGGTATTCCCGGGAGAGCTCGGCGAACTCCTGGCGGTAGGAATCGTCGCGGAACGGCAGATCCCGCAGATGCAGCACCAGGTCGTGCTTGAGGAATTTGACGTCCTTGGCGAGCTTCATCTCGGCCAGCCCGCGCTTCGCCAGCATGGCATCGATGCGTCTGTGAATTTCCAGCCGGTGGGAGTAGTTACTCATTTCGTGCCGCCGGTTCGTCACCGACTTCACGGCGGCCTGCTCATGGACGTGCCAGAAGTAGACCTGATTGGGAATCAGGGTGATGCGCTGTGCCGCAAGATAGGCTTCGGCGATAAATACCAGGTCCTCGTAGAACATTCCCTTGGGGAACAGGAGATTGTTCTCGACGAGGAATGCCCGGCGATAGCATTTATTGGTGCACAGGGTGTCCCAGACGAACAGGTCCGGCAATTCCGTGACGGATTCCAGCGTGCGGGTGGTGGAATACAACCAGGCATACCACTCGTCGCGCTTCTGGTTCCGGGTGTCCATGTGCAGCCGGACGGTCAGTCCGGAAACAATGTCCGACCCGGTTTCCTCCGCCGCCTCCAGCATATTTCTGCACGCATTGAGTTCCAGGACGTCATCGCTGTCCAGGAACATGACGTACCGGCCCTCGGTGTGCTGGATGCCGACGTTCCGCGGCTCGCCTCCCGCACCACTGTTCTCCGGCAGCCGACAGGCTCTGACCCGCCCGGGATGATCGGCCGCGAGTTGCTGCGCCACTTCGAAAGAACGGTCGGTGCTGCAGTCGTCGACGATCACCACCTCGACGTCCCGGAGCGTTTGATCCAGCACGGACTGGACCGCGGTCGGCAACCGGTCGGCGTCGTTGTAGACGATGACGACTACTGAGACGTCAGGCACAGGCACCTCAACCCTCTTTCGCTACTGTTTCCCGCCAGAATAGCCCTATCTGTCCTCCCGGATAACAACCGATCGCGTCCATGGCGCTACGGATGGTGAGCCACGGGAGCATCGAGAAGGGGCACTCCGGCGTTCGGATCTTGACCATGTGTCAGCCCCGCAGATCCACCCGCCGGGGCAGGCTCCGGCCGGCAGGGAAGACGGGACCCCCCGCGAATCGGTTGCCTGCCCCGTCATGTGACGTCCGTTGCGATCAGACATTTATCGGATTCCGCGCGAAGCGGCAGCGGGAAGGAGTCCCCGGGGAAGCCGAGGGAAATGGCAGTTCGGGCACGGCGGCATCACACGACGACAACAGACGACGACAAGAGGACGGCAAGAGCTCGGCGAGGCAACGGCAAGAGCACAGCAAGAGATCGAATACCCGGAATGCCGGTGACGGGACGACGTTACGGTGTAACGGCAGGACCGCCGGCCGGTCGTGTGCCGGGCGTCCGGGCCCCGCTCCGGGCACCTCTGCGCCCTCTCATACGTCCTCCTCATGGAGGAGGCGTCCGGGCGGGTTCAGGGAAAGATCCTGCTCAAGAAGTAGCGACGCCCCTTTGCCAAGCCATTACGCTTGCCGTCAAGGCCGCGCAGGGCGGCCATGGAGGAGTGAGATGAGGAGCAGCAACCCGGTCTTCTCGCGTCGGGGGTTCAGCCGCGACACCGGCTACGCGGGCTTCAACGCGCCGCCGCAGGCCGGGGGCGCCGCGAACCCGTACGCCGGAGCGAACCCCTACGCGCAGGGCGGCAACCCGTCCGCCCAGGACCAGCAGCAGGCCACCCAGGCACCGCCGCAGTACGCGCCGCAGACCCGCCCGATGACGATGGACGATGTCGTCGCGCGCACGGGCATGACGCTCGGCACGGTCATCGCGGGCGCCACCGTCGGCTGGCTCTTCCTGACCCAGAGCCTCGGCTTCGCGATCGGCGCCGGTCTGGTCGCGATGGTGCTGGCGTTCGTGCAGTCCTTCAAGCGCAAGCCGTCGCCCGCGCTGATCCTGGCGTACGCCGCGCTGGAGGGCGTGTTCCTCGGCGCGCTGAGCGGCTTCATCAACGGCCTGCCGAACATGAACGGCGCCCCCATGCAGGCGGTGCTGGGCACGATGGCGGTGTTCGTCGCCATGCTGGTCGCCTACAAGACGCGGATCGTGCGGGTCACCGCCCGCTTCACCCGCTTCGTGATGATCGCCGCGCTGGGCTTCGTCCTGCTGTCGATGGTCAACCTGCTGTTCATGGTGTTCGGCGGCGGTGACGGCCTCGGCTTCCGCAGCGGCGGCCTGGGCATCGTCTTCGGCATCGTGGGCGTGGTCCTCGGCGCACTGTTCCTGGCCCTGGACTTCAAGCAGGTCGAGGACGGCATCGCCTACGGCGCTCCGCGCGAGGAGTCCTGGCTGGCGGCGTTCGGTCTGACGCTGACGCTGGTGTGGATCTACATGGAGATGCTGCGGCTGATCTCGATCCTCCGGGGCGACTGACCCCGCACGACGCCGCGGCGCGGGATGCGCCGTACGCGCCGTACGAAGGGCCCGCGGGCAATGTGCCCGCGGGCCCTTCGGCGTGGTGAGTGAGGAGTGTTCCGAGCCGGACCGGGACCGAGCCCCGTCACCGCGGATCAGAACTTGCGCGCGGCGCGCCTGAGGTCGTGTTCATGGACGATTGCTTTGGCGTGGCCGTAGGCGAGGTTGTGCTCGCCACGAAGCCAGCTGACCTTTTCGTCGAAGCGGAAGAGAGCGGGGCCTTCCTCAACGGTGCGGAGCCAGTCGGAGATTTCCCGGCCGGTGCAATGCGGGATACGGGAGAGCATGTTCCGGTGGGTCTCTTCGGAGAAGAGCTGAGACATCGGCGCCTCCGGACGCGGTCGATGCTGGTTCTTCAGCCCACCGTGCCTGAGCGTTGGGGCGTTGGCAACCACCCCGGGGTGGCGCATAGGCTCGCGGCGTGCTTGACGTGACCCCCCTGCAGACCGCCGTCGACGCCCTCGCCGACCGCCTCAGATCGCTGCCGCAAAGCAGGATGCATCGCGGTGCCGCGGCCGAAGGGCTCGCGCTGGCGCGGCAGTTGGCGACCCGGGCGCAGCTGATCGAGCGGCCGGGGGAGACCCCGTACGAGCTGCCGGACGCCGGGATGTTCGCGGCCGGGGACCAGCTGGCGGTGGCCGGACACGACCTTGTCGAGGCGCTGCGGGCCGCGGCGGTACGGATGGCCGACGGAACGGGGGATTCTGACGCGAAAGTGGCCCCCGCCGAAGAGCTGGCGGAGGCCGTGCGATACGTCCGAGCGGCGGCGGAACGCTGCTGACGCGCGCCGCCGCGCCAGGTCAGAGCGAGGCGATGACGCGGTCGGCGAGGATGTAGACGCTGTCCTCGCGGCTCTCGCCCCAGGAGAAGGTCAGTGCATACGCACCGGAAATACCGGAGCCGCCCAGCAGCACGGGAGTGAGCCCCGCGTGCAGTGCGCCGGCCACGCGCTCCGCGGTCTCGCGCTGCCCGGGGGTCAGACAGAGCGTGGTGCCGTCGGTGAAGACATAGACGTCCAGGGTGCCCAGCGGGCCGGGGCGTACGTCCGCGAGCGGGGTCGCCTGCTGCGCCAGCTCCTCCAGGCGCGCGACGGTGCGCTCGTGATCACTGATCGCCGGGGACGGGGCGAAGTCGGGGTGCGAGGGGTGGCGCCGGCGCGCGGCGGCCAGCTCGGCGGACTCGGTCTCCTCGACGGGCTCCAACTCCGGCGCGTCCAGGGCGTCCATGGACTCCATCGCGTCCATCGCCTCCAGGGCGTCCCGGCCCAGCAGCGGTTCGAGGCCGGCCAGGTCCGCCTGGCGGGGCAGGAACGGCTGGGTGTCGAGCCGGTCGGTCTCCTGGCGCTCGGGCAGTTCGCGCTGGTCGGCGCGGGCGTCGAGGAGGCCCTCGTCGCCGAGGCCGACGAGGCCGCCCAGCAGCGACGGGGCGTCGGCGGCGTCCCTGGCCTCCTGTGCGGCCCAGAAGGCGCGGGCCTCGGCCAGTTCGCGCTCGCGCTCCTCGGCCAGGGCATCGGCGACGGCGGCGCGTATGTCGGCGAGCGGGGTCTCGGCGGACGGGGTGGTGCGGGCGGCCGGGATGCTCGCCACGGCCGGGTGCACCGCCTCGGTGCCCGCGACGGCGTCCTGACGGGCCGCGCTGAGCTCGGCGTGCAGCTCGGCGATCTGGCGGCGCAGGGCGCGGGCCGTGTGCAGGGCGGCGGCGCCCAGCGCCACGGCGGCCGCCGCGGCCAGCAGCAGGACGAGGGTGGTGACGCTCATGCCGAAACCTCTCTTTGTTCGGTCTCGCATGCGCGAGACGCGCACTTTGTGGTGATGCGCTCCCGGCCTTCGGCCGGGATGATCCCCATGCGGCGCTCGCTCATGCGTCCTCCCCACTTCGCTCGGCGGCCCTCTTCGGACGGGCCACGCATCGGTGTTCGGACTTCCCCCGGCCTTCGGCCGCGGTGACCCCTTTGATGCGCTCGCTCACGGGGTCACTCCTGGTAGCGCCTTGCTCACCGGCGTACTCCCGTTAGCAGAATGTTCTCCGACTTCCTACATCAGCCTGCCGGTGGTCGGCGACCGCTCCCGGTGCGCTATGTCCCGGAAAGGAGGGGGCTCAGGCCTCCGTACGTCCGGGTGACCCCTCGCTGACCTGCAAGAACGCCTCTCCCCCAGGGCGTTGGTCACAATCCTGGGGGAGATTGGGTCGCGATCTCGTTAACGAGTGGCACAGGTCACGCCGTGTCGCCGCCCGTATCCGAACGATGGCGAAGGGTGTGCGCCGGGCGGGAGTTGGTCCGTTTTGTCGCGCTCCCCTTCGAGCGGTGCGAGCCGGTCGTCCGTGTCCGTGATCGCGCCGGGCTTCGGGTGGTGCTCGCGCTGAACATGCCTCCGCTGCGGGGAGAGGCCGGGGCGCTCGCTCCCGCGCCCCGGCCTCTCGCCTCCGCTGCGGCTGAGCTCAGCCGCTCGTGCTTGTGTCCGCTGCAGCTCAGCTCAGCCGCTCGTGCTTGTGGTCGCGCTGAGCTTCGCTTCCGCTGCGGGCAGGTGCCGGGCACTCGTTCCTCGCACCCGACCCCTACCCTCCGCTACGGCTCAGCTCAGCCGCGCGTGTTTGTGGTCGCGCTGAGCTTCGCTTCCGCTGCGGGCAGGTGCCGGGCACTCGTTCCTCGCACCCCGACCCCTACCCTCCGCTGCAGCTCAGCTCAGCCGCTCGATGACCATTGCCATGCCCTGGCCGCCGCCCACGCACATCGTCTCCAGGCCGAACTGCTTGTCGTGCCACTGGAGGGAGTTGATGAGGGTGGTGGTGATCCGGGCGCCGGTCATGCCGAAGGGGTGGCCGACGGCGATCGCGCCGCCGTTGACGTTCAGGCGGTCCAGGTCGATGCCCAAGTCGCGGTAGGACGGGATCACCTGGGCGGCGAACGCCTCGTTGATCTCGACCAGGTCGATGTCGGAGACCGAGAGGCCGGCCCGCTGCAGGGCCTGCTTGCTGGCCTCGACCGGGCCGTAGCCCATGATCTCGGGGGACAGGCCGGAGACGCCGGTGGAGACGATCCGGGCCAGCGGCGTCAGGCCCAGCTCGCGCGCCTTGGTGTCGGACATGATGACCAGCGCCGCGGCGCCGTCGTTCAGCGGGCAGCAGTTGCCGGCGGTCACCAGGCCGTCGGGGCGGAAGACCGGCTTGAGGCCGGAGACGCCCTCGACGGTGACGCCGGCGCGCGGGCCGTCGTCCTTGGAGACGACCGTGCCGTCGGGCAGCGTGACCGGGGTGATCTCCCGCTCCCAGAAACCGTCGTTGATCGCCTTCTCGGCGAGGTTCTGGGACCGGACGCCGAACTCGTCCATGTCCTGGCGGGTGACGCCCTTGAGGCGGGCGAGGTTCTCCGCGGTCTGGCCCATGGAGATGTACGCATCCGGGATCAGACCGTCCTCGCGCGGGTCGTGCCAGTCGGCGCCTTCCTGCTCGGCGCGCGCCACGGTGCGGGCCTCGGCGTCGGCGAAGAGCGGGTTGTGGGTGTCCGGCAGGCCGTCGGAGCTGCCCTTGATGCTGCGCGAGACGGTTTCGACGCCGGCCGAGATGAAGACATCGCCCTCGCCGGCCTTGATGGCGTGCAGCGCCATGCGGGTCGTCTGGAGGGAGGAGGAACAGTAACGGGTGACGGTGCAGCCCGGGAGGTGGTCCATCCCCATCTGGACGGCCACGATGCGGCCGAGGTTGTGGCCCTGCTCGCCACCGGGGAGGCCGCAGCCGAGCATCAGGTCGTCGATGTCCTTGGGGTCCAGCTCGGGGACCTTGGCGAGCGCGGTCTCGATGATCTTCGCGGTCAGGTCGTCCGGCCGCAGATCCTTGAGCGAGCCCTTGAAGGCGCGGCCGATGGGGGAGCGGGCGGCTGAGACGATCACGGCTTCGGGCATCACACGGCTCCAAGTGCGCGGGAAAAGGGCGGACTGTGAGGGAAGTTACCTGCACGTAGTGCTGAGGTCACGGGGTCCGTGCTGTGATGCGGGCCTCTTTTCTAAGCGGGCGCTTATGGGAACGGAAAGAGGCCGCAGGGTATTCCCCCACGGCCTCTCCCCGGCCGTCGCGCGCCGCCCGGGGCATGCCGGGCGGCCGTCCCGTCACGGTGTGACCGAGGACGGGTCCGTCGGCTCCGGCGTCGGCAGCTGGCGGCGCCTGCGGTGCTTGAGCAGTGCCCAGGGCGCGCGGGAGGCGGTGACCTCCGTGCCGCTCTCGGCGGCTGCCTCGGCGGCCGCCTGCTCGACCGGCAGCAGACCCTCGCCGCGCGAGGGCTCCGGCTGTTCCTTCTCCGGCCACAGGCCGAGCGAGGCGCACAGCGTCGGCAGGATGGCCATCGCGGCGGTGGCATAGCCCTCGGCCGACGGGTGGTAGTTGTCCGGCCCGAACAGCTCCCGTGGATGCGCCTCGAATTCGGGGCCGAGCAGATCGCCGAGCGAGACCGTACGGCCGCCGCTCTCGACCACCCCGATGGTCTGGGCGGCGGCGAGCTGCCGGGAGAGCCGCCGGGCCACCCAGCGCAGCGGCTGGTAGACCGGCTCGATGGTGCCCAGGTCGGGGCAGGTGCCGACGACCACCTCGCAGCCTGCCGCGCACAGTGCGCGCACCGCCTCGGAGAGATGGCGTACGGACTGTGCGAGCGGCATCCGGTGGGTGACGTCGTTCGCGCCGATCATGATGACGCAGACGTCCGGGATCTCGGTGCCGTCCGCCAGCAGCAGCTCCACCTGGCGCTCCAGGTCGTCCGACTGTGCGCCGGGCAGCGCCACATTGCGGAAGTCGACGGGCAGCTCGGAGAGCGCGGCCAGGCCGGAGGCGAGCAGGGCGCCGGGAGTCTGGCGGGCGCGGTGGACGCCCTGGCCGGCGGCGGTGGAGTCGCCGAGAAAGCCGAGTCGCAGGGGCGGACGGTCGGTGCGGTGGTCGAAGGCGGCGCCGTAGCGGCCGTCGGCGCACGGCGGAATGTCGCTGGAGCCGCCGACCGTACGGCGCGCCAGGCGGACCTCGGTCAGCAGCACGCCGACGGTGGCCACGCCGAGCAGCCCGATCCCGCCGCCGCCGAAGGCGGCGGCAGTCGCGATCCGCCGCGCCACTCTGGCCCTGGACATCGTCATCGGCATGGGCCGGGCACCTCCCCGCGCAGTGCGGGCGCGCCCTGGCCCGCGGGGCCGGACGCGCTCATGAATCGGCAAGAACTCCTACAACAGGGTGTTGCCCGTTCCTGCACGGAACGCAACGCATCCTTCCTCTAACGGACCCGGGCAATAGGCTGGCCGCACGGGCGCAGGAGAGCGTGCCCCCGACCGCGGAGACCACCGTGCAGTTTTACGATTCGATGATTGAGCTAGTCGGCAACACCCCGCTCGTGCGGCTCAACAACGTCACTCGAGGGATCCAGGCCACCGTCCTGGCGAAGGTCGAGTACTTCAACCCCGGCGGATCGGTCAAGGACCGGATCGCCGTGCGGATGATTGAGGCCGCCGAGCAGTCGGGTGAGCTGCAGCCGGGCGGGACCATCGTCGAGCCGACATCCGGCAACACCGGTGTGGGCCTGGCGATCGTCGCCCAGCAAAAGGGATACAAGTGCATCTTCGTCTGCCCGGACAAGGTGTCCACGGACAAGATCAATGTGTTGCGGGCCTACGGCGCGGAGGTGGTGGTCTGCCCGACCGCCGTGGACCCCGAGCACCCGGACTCGTACTACAACGTCTCGGACCGGCTGGTGCGCGAGACGCCCGGCGCCTGGAAGCCGGACCAGTACAGCAACCCGAACAATCCGCGCTCCCACTACGAGACCACCGGTCCCGAGCTGTGGGCGCAGACCGAGGGGCGGATCACCCACTTCGTGACGGGTGTCGGCACCGGCGGCACGATCAGCGGCACCGGCCGCTATCTGAAGGACGCCAGTGACGGCCGGGTCAAGGTGATCGGCGCCGACCCGGAGGGCTCGGTCTACAGCGGCGGCTCCGGGCGCCCCTATCTGATCGAGGGCGTCGGCGAGGACTTCTGGCCGACGGCCTACGACCGCACCGTCGCGGACGAGATCGTGGCGGTCTCGGACAAGGACGCCTTCCAGATGACCCGGCGGCTCGCCAAGGAGGAGGGCCTGCTGGTCGGCGGCTCCTGCGGGATGGCCGTGGTGGGTGCGCTGGAGGTGGCCTCGAAGCTCGGCCCGGACGACGTGGTCGTCGTGCTGCTGCCGGACAGCGGCCGTGGCTATCTCTCCAAGATCTTCAACGATGAGTGGATGGCCGACTACGGCTTCCTGGAGGAGGGCGGCCCCGCGGCCCGGGTCGGCGAGGTGCTGCAGCACAAGGAGGGCGCGCTGCCCTCGCTGGTGCACATGCATCCGGAGGAGACCGTCGGAGAGGCGATCGACGTCCTGCGCGAGTACGGCGTCTCGCAGATGCCGATCGTCAAGCCGGGCGCCGGGCACCCGGATGTGATGGCCGCCGAGGTCGTCGGCTCGGTCGTCGAGCGCGAACTGCTCGATGCACTGTTCACCCAGCGCGCCTCGCTGACCGACCCGCTGGAGAAGCACATGTGCCCGCCGCTGCCGCAGGTCGGCTCGGGCGAGCCGGTCGCCGATCTGATGGCGGTCCTGGAGAACGCGGACGCGGCGATCGTCCTCGTCGAGGGCAAGCCGAAGGGCGTGGTGAGCCGGCAGGACCTGCTGGCCTATCTGGCGCGCGAGGCCGGCAAGTAGCGGCGAGGCCCGGCGGCCGTCGCGCAGGGCGGTCGCCCCGCGCCCCGGCCGCCGCCTCTTCCCGCACCCGTCACGGCGTCAAGTGGCCGTCAGGAAACGGGCCGTCGGCGCAAGGTGTACGTATGCGTCATGTGCTCGCAGCACGGGCTTAACACTCGTCGGGCACATTGATGTCACGGCGATAAGGAACTCCGGAGCGGCTCCCGGACCTCCACCATCGCCACCGGATGCGACACCCGGCTCTGACCCGGTACGCGTCCCTTGCGGGGACCGCCGTCGTCCCGCCCCCGGCTCGCCGGGGTGTGGCGGTCCCCGCAACATCCGGCTTCCGCCCGGGGCCTGTCGTGGCGGTCCCCGCAACATCCGGCTTCCGACCGGGGCCTGTCCGAGGGCCTCAGTCCTCGGCGCCGTCGCCGCGGTCCGTACGCGAGCGCAGCAGCTTGTGCGGACCCCTGTGGTACACGGCGTTGACGCCGACGATCCCGGCCCAGCACATCAGCAGTCCCGGTTGCCCGGCCTGGGTCGCGGCGATCGCGGACAGCGGCACGGCCAGCACCAGTGAGAGCGCGGCGAGCCCGAACCGTTCCCAGACGTCCTTGCCGCCGCCCCCGGGGCGCGGCGGCCGGGCACCGCGCGCCACCTGGACCTGCTGCTCGGCAAGTTGCCGCCGCACCCGCTGGTCGACGCTGCGGTCCAGCTTCTCCAGGAAGGACTCCAGGAGCTCCGACTCGTACTCCGGCCCCAGCTCCTTGCGCGTCTGGAGGGTCGCGTCGAGTTCCTTGCGCAGGTCGGGGTCGTGTGTCGCCATGACGCCGAGACTACGGGCGCCGGGCGGGCGGCGCGGTAGGGCTAGCCCCCCGATTCGGCGGGAGCCCGGTCTCCCTGGCGCGCGGCCGGTTCCACCGTGCGCGCGGTGTCGCGGCGGGCGGTGAGCCAGTACAGGACGGCCGGCACGGCGAGCCCGACGAGCCAGGAGATGTCGGCGCCGCCGAGCGGTTCCACCAGCGGGCCGGTGTAGAAGTGCGTGGCCAGGAACGGGAGCTGGGCGACCACCCCGAGGACGTAGACCGTCAGCGCCCGCACGTTCCAGGCGCCGTAGCGGCCGGCCGGGTCGCTGAGCGCCGGGATGTCGTAGCGCTCCTTGGAGATCAGGTAGTAGTCGACGAGGTTGATCGCCGACCAGGGCGTGAAGAAGGTCAGCAGGAAGAGCAGGAAGTCCTTGAAGGAGGTCAGGAAGGAGTCCTTGCCCAGGAGGGCGACGGCGGTGCCGGCCACCATGATCCCGGCGATGTACGCGGAGCGGCCCCGCGGGGTGAGGGTGCGCTGCCCCCGGAAGCCGCTGACGCTGGTGACCAGCGACATGAACCCGCCATAGGTATTGAGGATGTTGATGGTGAGTTTGCCGAGGGCGATGACGAAGTAGAGGAGCGAGGCGATCAGTCCGGCGCCGCCCAGGCCCACGACATAGCTGACCTCGTGCCCCACGAACGCCGCGGGCGCCGCGGCGGCCGCCAGCGCGCCGAACGTCATCGACCACTGCGATCCGAGCACCGAGCCGGACAGCGTCCACCAGAACGTGGCCCGTGCCGAGGTGTGCCGCGGCAGATAGCGCGAGTAGTCGGCGACGTACGGGCCGAACGCCAGCTGCCAGGAGGCCGAGAGCGAGACGGCGAGCAGGAAGACCGGCAGCGCGAAGCGGTGGTCGGCGAGGAGGGTGCCGAGGTCGGCGCGCTGCAGCAGCCGGATGCCGAGGTAGACGAAGGTCAGCGCGCAGACCAGGCCGGCGATCTTGCCGAGGGTGTGGATCAGGCGGTAGCCGACGGCCGCGGCGACGGCGGTGACCGCGGCGAAGAGGACGATCCCGGGTGTCTCGCCGAGATGGGTCAGCTCGCCGACCGCCTGCCCGGCGAGCACGCTGCCGCTGGCGAAGAACCCGATGTACATCACGATGACCAGCGCCAGCGGGACCACCGCGCCCCGCACCCCGAACTGGGCCCGCGAGGTGATCATCTGGGGCAGCCCGAGCCGCGGCCCCTGGGCGGAGTGCAGCGCCATCACCGCACCGCCCAGGAGGTTGCCGAGCAGCAGCCCGATCAGCGACCAGAAGGCGTTCGCCCCGAAGACGACGGCCAGTGCGCCGGTGATGACGGCGGTGATCTGGAGGTTGGCGCTCAGCCAGAGCGTGAACTGGCTGACCGCGCTGCCGTGCCGTTCGTCGTCGGGGACGACGTCGATGGAGCGCTGTTCGACCACACCTGCCATGAGTCCGCCTCGCGTCGCCGCCTGTATGGATTCATGCAGGATCGATGGCGATGAATGGAAGGTCAATAGGCAGGGGTTAATTCGTGGTAACGGGCGTGGCCCGGCCGGGGCCGGCGCACCCCGGCCGCCGAGGATCCGGGCCGAGCCTGCGGGCCGCCCGGCCGTTCAGGCCGCGGTCGTCCCGTCCGTCGGCCGCAGCTCGTCGGCGTACGAGACCGAGACCCGTCGCATCAGCCCGTCGTCGGTGATGTCGTACTGGCCCAGCCGCCACAGCGGCGGCGAGTAGGCGTGCACCGACACCGCATCGTCGGTCGCGCCGGTGAGCCGGTGGATGTGGTCCGGACCGAAGCAGAAGGAGGAGCCCGTGCCGACCGCGGTGGCCAGATGCTCGCCGCCGATCCGGGGGTTGGACTCGGTCAGTACCCCCTGGACGACATGGACCGCCCCGGAGGAGAGGTCGTGGTCGTGCCAGCCGGTGTCGTTCTGCCGGGTCCAGCACAGCAGCCAGACATCGACGAACTCATCGCGGTACAGGGAGGCGTAGTGCCGCTCGGTGTCCGAGAACGCGACCTGCTCGTGCCAGAGGTCCGGGCGGGTGGCGAGCGCGCCGACCAGGTTCTGCAGCTCACGCTTGTCGAGGTTGCGCTCGGGCAGTGCGGTGAACGGCTCCTCGCCGTCGGGGACCTCGCGGGCGGTGTCGGCCAGGGAGGTGCGGTACGTCATGGGCGGGCTCCTTTCGTCGGGCCCAGCAGGCGGGCCGGGTTGGCGGTACGCAGGGCGTGGACGGCGGCTTCGGCGCCGAGGTCGGGGAGGACGGGGTCGGCATAGGGGCGGTCGCTGCCGCTGACGACGACATCGATACCGGCGGCCCGGACGAGTGCATCGACCGCCCGGGTCCCGTACGAGGACGTCTCGTAGAACGCCTTGCAGTCCACCCGGCCGCGGTCCCGGCCGCCGCCGCGGGCGACCAGCCGCTCGCCGTGCAGTGGTGCCAGGCCTGCCAGGGCCGCGAAGCAGACCCGCAGATCCGGGTGGCGCGGCCGGCCGAAGGCGCGGAAGGCGAACCAGGAGGCGTGCAGCTGCTGGAGGTACGGGACCAGGGCGGGCCACCAGGCGGGCGTGTCCTGGCCGGCGGACGGGGCCGGGCCGGGGTGGATGAACAGCGGGGCGTCCTGCTCGGCGGCGGCGTCCAGCAGTGGTGCGCAGTGGGCCCACCCGGCGGCGTCGAGCAGTGCCGTGGCGGGCAGTTGCAGCCCCACGCAGCCGCGGGCCAGCTCGCGCCGCAGCGCGTCGGCGTCCGGCTCGGGCGCGGACAGACAGGCCGAGGCCCAGACGCCGAAGGGGGCCGGCAGGTCCAGTGCGCCGTCGTGGAACGCGGCGAGCAGCGGCGCGGCCTCCGCGGGCGGCAGCTCTTCGATGCCGAGCGGGCTGGAGAGTGACACCAGGGCCAGGTCGAGGCCGTCGGCGCGGGCGAGCCGGGCGCGGGCGGCGATGTCGTGGTCGGCGGGGTCGACGGCGTACGGGGGCTCGCCCGGCAGGTGCAGCGTCCAGCCCTCCAGCCGCGGCGGCGCGCTGCGGGACCGCAGCAGCGCGAGGAACTCGGGCGGCCAGATGTGCTGGTGGACGTCGGTGGGCACGGGCCTCCCTCGGGGTGCGGGACGGTCGTACGGGCCGCGGGCGAGCCGTGGCCCGCCGCCCTTGAACCGCTTCACTTAATCGCTTAACTGATACGTTTAAGTGAAGCGGTTAACAACCGGTGCTGTCAAGGCCGTGCCGGATCCGCCGGGCCGTTGTCCCCTCGGGAACGCCGCCCGGCGAACGCCGCATCGTGGCCGGGTGCCGCGCCCTCCTTGGGTAGGCTTCCGGACATGGCCAGGCCCAATAAGCGCACCACCCTCCGCGAGGTGGCCGAGGCCACCGGCCTCTCCACCGCGGCCGTCTCCTACGCGTTGCGCGGCAAGCACGTCTCCAAGGAAACCGAGGAGCGGGTGCGCAAGGCCGCCGCCGAGCTCGGCTACGAGGCCGACCCGATCGCCCGCGCCCTCGCCAGCGGCCGTACGAGCACGGTCGGTGTGCTCGCCGGTGATCTGCAGGACCTGTGGCAGCAGCAGCTGATGGCGGCGATAGGGCGTGAGCTGCTGGCCGGCGACCGCTATGCGCTGATCCTCGACGCGGGCGGCGACCCCGAACGGGAGCTGGCCCTCGCCAAGCAGCTGCGCGACCAGCGGGTGGACGGCCTCCTGGTCTCACCCGTCGATCCGTCCGCCGAGGGCTGGTCGAAGATCGCCGACGCCGTGCCGGTGGTCTCCATCGGTGACGCCCTGAGCCGGGCCCGTACGGCGGGCGAGGTGCTCTTCGACAACCGGGCCGGCATCGACGCCGTCCTGGACTACCTCCGGGGCCTGGGGCACCGCCGGGTCACCGTGCTGACCCCCACCGGCCCCTCCACCCCCGACCGTCCCGCCGACGTCTATGTGCGCGAGGCCGCCGACCGGCTCGGCATCGAGGCCGAAGTCCTGCCCTGCCCGCAGGAGTTGGGCGAGGCGACCGCGATGGCCCGCCGCGTGCTGACCCATGGCCCGGACGGTCGCCGGCCGGCCGGTCCCGCCCCGGCCACCGCCGTCTTCTGCTTCTCCGACTCGATCGCCTACGGCGTCTACGCGGCCGCCGCCGAGGCCTCCCTCACCGTCGGCCGTGACCTCTCCGTCGTCGGCTTCGACGACCACCCCGTCTCCCGCGTCCTCACCCCGCCCCTGACCACCGTCGACTGGGGCCTGACCGACATCGCCAAGGAAGCCGCCCGGCTCGCGGTCGCCGCCATCGAGGGCCGCCGGGTCCGCCGCAAGCGCATCCTGTGTGCCCCGCGCCTCTCGGAGCGGGGGTCGGCGGCGCCGCCGCGGAGTTAAGTCCCACGCCCGAAGGGCCGTCCCGTGCACGGCCGGTGGCGCCCCGTCAGCCCGCCCGGCTGCCGAACTGCCCCGTAACCGGACGCGTTTGCCCGGAAATTGCCCGCCATGGATCATGCATTTGCGGCCTCGCTCATAGGCTGATCGCGGAATCGATCCACACGGGGAACGGGGATATGTATGAGGTTCCGGAAGACCGCTGCGTCCGCGCTCACCGCCCTGGCTCTTGCGGGGGTGGCCGGTCCCGCCTCGGCGGAGAGTGCACCGCATTCCGCGAAACCGGTGAGTGCCGCGAAAGGATTCAAGCTGAAGTCGCTCAGGTCGCCGGACGGCAAAACACTGACGGCCACTCTTTCCCTGCCCGCCGGCTACCACTTCACCGTCGCCGGCAAGAAGCTGGCGCTGGTCGGGCCCGGTCACCGTACGGTGGGCCGGCTGGGCACCGCGATCAAACTGAAGAACGGCAAAACGGCGCACGTCAGGTATCGCGCCAAGGGTGCCACGGTGACGGTCCGGGCGACCCGTAGCTTCCGGCAGCTCGGCCTCTCCGCGCGGGGCATGGCGGCCGAGAGCTATTCCCGGTGCGCCAACGACAAGATCAGGGACTATGTGGTGTCCGGCGGGATAGGCGGGTGCATAGCAGGCGCCGAGACCGGGTGTGCCGCGGGCGCCACGGCGGGGGCTTTCGGGGGCCTGGTCTCCGGTGCGGTGCTTTCGCTTTCCGATTGCTGATGATGGGCAAGAAATGAGAAAGGCACTGATCGCCGGAATTCTCGCGGTCGTGGTCGTCTTTGCGCTCACGCACGCCGTGTTCTCCGGTTTGACGGAACCCGGTCGGCTTGTGCTGAGCGTGCTGGCCGGTGCGGTCGTCGGAGGGGTGCTGCGCGGCGTGCAGCTGCGCAGATGACCTGAGGTGCGGGGACGGGCCGGGCCATGGTGCCCGGTCCGTCCTTCCGCCGTTCTCCCCGCGTCCGGCCCCGGCTGCGGCGCCCCGCGCCGAGGAGCAGACTGGTGCCCGATGCTCCGGTAGCGTCGGGCGCGCGTGCCGGTGGTCGGCCGACGGGCGGATGGGCGGGTGTCCTCGATGAAACGGTCCTCGACGAGCGAAACCACGGCGGCAGCCGGAGGCGCAACGGCGGACGGCGGCGGACCGCCTGCGCCGCAGGGGGAGTTGGCGGACCGGCTGGAGGCGCACCGCACGGAGCTGACCGGCTACTGCTACCGGATGCTGGGCTCGGCGTTCGAGGCCGAGGACGCCGTGCAGGAGACGATGGTGCGGGCCTGGCGCAGCTACGACCGGTTCGAGGGGCGGGCGTCCCTGCGGTCCTGGCTGTACCGGATCGCCACCAATGTGTGCCTGGACCTGCTCAAGGGCAGTCAGCGCCGGGCCCGGCCGATGGATCTCGCCTCGGCGTCGAGCGTGGACACCCCGGTCGGCACGGGGCTGCCCGAGACGACCTGGATCGGGCCCGTACCGGACCAGCGGGTGCTGGCGTCCGCGGGGGACCCGGCGGAGACCGCCGTCGCCCGGGAGTCGGTCCGGCTCGCGTTCATCTCCGCGCTGCAGCGGCTGGCGCCCCGGCAGCGGGCGGTGCTGATCCTGCGGGAGGTGCTCAGCTGGTCGGCGAGTGAGGTCGCCGAGCTGCTGGGCAGCTCGGTCGCCTCGGTCAACAGCGCGCTGCAGCGGGCCCGTGCGACCCTCGCCGCGTCCGGTGACACCGCCGCCGATGCCTCGCCGCAGCAGCTGGACGACGCACAGCAGGCGCTGCTCCAGCGCTATGTCGACGCCTTCGAACGGTTCGACATGGACGCGCTCACCGCCCTGCTGCACGAGGACTCCACGCTGTCCATGCCGCCGTACGAGCTGTGGCTGCGCGGCCGCGACGACATCGTGAAGTGGCTGCTGGGGCCGGGCTGCGGCTGCGAGGGGTCGCATCTGGTGCCGGTCACGGCGAACGGCCGGCCGGCGTTCGGGCAGTACCGCGCGGACGGCGAGCCCTGGGCGATCCAGGTCATCGAGACGACGGACGGCCGGATCACCGCGCTGCAGTGCTTCCTGGACACCGAGCGGCTGTTCCCACTGTTCGGACTGCCGATGTGCTACGGCGGGCCCGCTACGGAGGGTGCGGTGGCGTCCCCGATGGAGGGTCGGCCGGCAGGACCTCGGTCAGCCCCGTCACCGTGAGCAGCCGGTTCAGTCCGTCCGGTACGTGACACAGCCGGATGACGTGCCCCTGCCGCCGGGCGGTGAGCTGGAGGCGGAGCAGGGCCTCGACGGCGGTGGCGCCGGGGGCGAGGGCCCGTACGTCGCACCGGACCGTCGTCCCCGGGCGGGCGCACAGCAGCAGGCGGAGGCGGTCGCACAGCGCGGGGATCTCGGCGCGGGCGATCGACGGGCCGAGGCGCCAGACGACGGCCCGGGGCGGCGTGGGCAGCACAGGAGAAGAGACCGTGCGGGGCGGGGAAACTCATCGGGCGACGGCGGTACGGCGGCCGCCCGCCCCGCCCCGCGTCAGTCCACCTTGTGCTTCTTCAGCCAGGCTTCGGCCACCCGGTCCGGGTCCTGCTTCTCCTTGTCGACGAGGCGGTTGAGCTCGGTGAGGTGGGCGGTGGTGAGGGTGTTGCCCAGACGGGCCAGGGCCTTGCGGACCTTGGAGTCGGCCTTGCGGGCGGCGATCAGCGGGACGATGTGCTGGGCGGGGATGAGGTGCTTGGGGTCCGCGAGCTGCACCCAGCCGTTCTCCGCGGTGTCGACATCCGTGGTGAACACATTGGCGATGTCGATGTCGCCCTTCTTCAGCGCGCCCTTGACCAGCGGCCCGGACGAGTCCAGCGCCTTGAACTCCTTGAATTCCACGCCGTACTGGTCCTTGAGGCCGACGACCCCGACGACCCGCTTCTTCATCTCGGCGGCCGCGCCGAACACCAGCTTGCCGTTGGTCCTGCGCAGATCGGCGAGCGTCTTGAGGCCGTAGCGGTCGGCGGTCGCGCGGGTCACGGCGAAGCTGTCGCGGTCCTCGGCGGCCGCGTACGGGAGGACTTCGAGGCCGTCGGGGAGCACGGTGGCCAGCGCGTTCTGCATCGCGCCCGCCTCGGTCTCGGTGGCCTTCTTGTCGAGGTAGAGCAGCAGGCTGCCCTGGTATTCGGGGAGCAGATCGATATCGCCGGAGCGCAGTGCGGGCACCACGATCTCGCGGGAGCCGAGGTTGGGCTTGACGGTGGTCTTGACCCCGGCGGCGTTCAGCACGCCCGCGTAGAGGTAGCCGAGGATCTGGTTCTCGGTGAAGTTGGCGGTGCCGATGACCAGTCCGCCGCTGCTGCTGCCGCTGTCGCCGCCGGCGCCGTCCCCCTTGAGGGAGGTGATGCCGGAGGAGCAGGAGGCCAGCAGCGGGGCCGAGGCGCCGGCGAGGAGAGTGGTCAGGACGGTACGACGGTTCATGGACGGGGCTCCTCGGGACGTACGTAGCGGGCGGGGCGGCAAGGTGCTCAGCGGGCGGTGGCCGGGCGGCCGCGGAACAGCAGCCGCGTCAGGCCGCCCAGGGCCAGGTCGGCGACGACGGCGAGCACGGCGACCAGGGCCGCCCCGCCGAGGACCTGCACCAGGTCGCGCTGCGCCAGCCCGTCGAAGACATAGCGGCCCAGCCCGCCGAAGCTGACATAGGCGGCGATGGTGGCGGTGGCGACGACCTGCACGGTCGCCAGCCGCACCCCGGTCATGATCAGCGGGAGGGCGAGCGGGAGTTCGACCTGCCAGAGGATCTGGCGGCCGCGCAGCCCCACGCCCTTGGCGGCGTCCTTGACCTCGGGGTCGACGGCGGCCATCCCCGCGTACGTATTGGTGATGATCACGGGCACGGCGAGCGCGACCAGCGACACATACACCGGCCATACGCTCAGCCCGCCTGCGAGGAACACCAGGGTGACCAGGCCGACGGTGGGCAGCGCCCGGCCGAAGGAGGAGAGGTTCACGGCGAGGAAGGCGCCGCGTCCGGTGTGGCCGATGAGCAGCCCGACCGGCAGCGCGATCAGGGCCGCGGCGAGGGTGGCGAGCACCGAGTACTCCAGGTGCTCCAGGATGCGGCTGGCGATGCCCTCGGGGCCCGCCCACTGGGCCGGACTGGTCAGCCAGGAGAAGAGGTTCTTCAGGAGTTCGAGCATCGGCGCGTCACGCTGCCTTCCGCCACTTGAAGGTGCGCTGCCGGGGGGTGCCGCGCCGCCAGGGGGTGCACAGCCACTGGACGGTCACCAGCAGCGCGTCGGCGACCAGGGCGAGCAGCAGGGTCAGGGCCACACCGGCGATCACCGGGGTGGGGTAGTTGCGCTGGAAGCCGTCGGTGAAGAGCTGGCCGAGGCCGCCGTATCCGATGTAACTCGCCACGCTGACCAGGGAGATGGACATGACGGTGGCGACCCGTACGCCCGCCATGATCACCGGGAGGGCGAGCGGCAGCTCGACGGTGAGCAGGGTGCGCAGCGGCGTGGTCCCCATCGCCTTCGATGCCTCACGGGCCTTGACCGGGACCGCGTCCAGGCCCTCGACGGTGTTCCGTACCAGCACCACCAGGGTGTACGCGGTCAGACCGACGATCGCGGTGGTGCGGGTGAGACCGGTGACCGGCAGGAGGAGGACGAAGAAGGCGAGGGACGGGATCGTGTAGAGGATGTTGGACGCGCCGAGGACGAAGCCGCGCAGCGGCCGTACCCGGTGCGCCAGGACCGCCAGCGGCAGCGCGATCAGCAGGCCGAGGAGGACGGCGGGCACGGCGGTGGCGAGGTGGTCCGCGGTCAGGCGGGCCATCTCGTCGGCGTGGTCGGGGAACCAGCCCCACTCGATGGTCATGCGGGGCGCTCCGTGGCGGAGACGGTCTTGAGGGGCGCGGCGTCCTCGGAGTCCGGCGTCGCGGGGTCGGCGGGGTCGGCGGGGACGGCCTTCGCCCGTCCCGCCTCCGCGTGGCTGCGGCCCGCCCGGTCGTGAATGGCGTCACGGGAGGTGAGGCCGGTCAGCACCCCGTCCTCGGTGACCCGGGCGACCGCGGCGGCGGGGGAGGAGACCGCCTCGTTGAGCGCCGAGAGGAGCGAATCGGTGTCGCGCAGCGGCCGTACGGCCTCCAGCGGGGCCTCGCCGGCCGTCCCGCCGGCGGGCAGCGCGTCGGTGTCCAGCCACCCCAGCGGTTCCCCGCCCGGCGAGGTCACCACGCGCCAGCGGCCGTCCGCGCGGGATATCCCGCCGACCGGCTCGTCCGCGCGTATCGCCCGGCCGGGGGCGTACGGAACGTCCGCGAGGGTGGTGAGCGAGAGCAGCTTCAGCCCGCGCTCGGCGCCCAGGAAGTCGGCGACGAAGTCATCGGCGGGGCGGGCCAGCAGCTCGGCGGGCTCGGCGCACTGGACGAGCCGGCCGCCGGTACGGAAGACCGCGATCCGGTCGCCCAGCCGGACCGCCTCGTCGATGTCGTGGGTCACGAAGACGACGGTCTTGCGCAGCTCCTCCTGGAGCCGCAGCAGCTCGTTCTGCAGCTGGGTGCGGACGACCGGGTCGACGGCACCGAAGGGCTCGTCCATCAGCAGCACGGGCGGGTCGGCGGCCAGCGCGCGGGCGACGCCGACGCGCTGCTGCTGACCTCCGGAGAGCTGGTGCGGATAGCGCTTGCCGGCATCGGTGGGCAGGCCGACCAGCTCCAGCAGCTCGGCGGCGCGGGCGCGGGCCTTGCGCTTGCCCCAGCCCA
The DNA here is from genome assembly GCF_053611685.1 of Streptomyces sp. NPDC054786. Classification (NCBI taxonomy): domain Bacteria; kingdom Bacillati; phylum Actinomycetota; class Actinomycetes; order Kitasatosporales; family Streptomycetaceae; genus Streptomyces; species Streptomyces sp. NPDC054786. The sequence continues at coordinate 69,931 of NZ_JBSHAW010000031.1, forward strand.
GCAGCAGGGGGACCGTCGCGATGTTGTCCAGGATCGTACGGTGAGGGAAGAGACCGGATTGCTGGATCACATAACCGATGCCGCGGCGCAGCTCGGCGGCGTCCGCCTCCAGAATGTTGCGGCCGCCGACGCTGATCGTCCCGGAGGTCGGTTCGACCATGCGGTTGACCATCCGCAGGGTGGTGGTCTTGCCGCAACCCGACGAGCCGACGAGGACGGTGACACCGCCCTCGGGGAGGTCCAGGGACAGTTCGTCCACGGCGGTGGTGCCATTCGGGTATCGCTTGCTGACTGCGTCGAACTTGATCATCCGCTGCCCCTTGCCCGGCCTGCATAGTGTCATGCAGAGTCTTAGGCGCGTGAATAGAAGTCAATAGGCGGAAGTAAATCGCCTGTTACATCGCCTGTTGCTTCGGCTCACCGTACGGAACGAGGTGTCGGACTTCCGTCCACAAAGCGCGTTATAAGAGGGAGTTGAGCCCCTTGGTTTCTCACATGCTGGACAACCGTCCCCGCACGGGCCGGCGCATCACACTCGACGGCACCGGTCTGCACACCGCCGACATCGCCGCCCTCGCGGACCGCACCGCGCACCCCGCGACGCCCGACCCCAAGGCCTTCGCCCGCGCCGAGGAATCCTGGGAGACCGCGCGCCGCCTCGCCGCCACCGGCCGGGTCTACGGGCGCAGCACCGGCGTCGGCGCCAACCGCACGGAGCACGTCGGGGCCGCGGACGCCGACCACGGACTGCGGCTGCTGCGCAGCCACGCAGGCGCGATCGGCGACCCGCTGCCCGCCCGCGAGGTCCGTGCCATGCTCGCGGTACGGGCCAACCAGCTGCTGGCGGGCGGCGCGGGCCTGAACCCCGCCGTCATCACGTCCCTGCTGTCCGCCCTGGACGCCGGCGCACACCCCGTCGTCAACGAACACGGCGCCGTCGGCACCGGCGACCTGGCCGCGCTCGCCCAGACCGGCCTCGCGCTGGCCGGCGAACACCCCTGGCGCTGCGTGCGCGGCGGCCGGGCCCCCGCCCCCATCGCCCTCGACAACAATGACGCCCTCGCCCTGATCAGCAGCAACGCCCTCACCCTCGGCCAGTCCGCGCTCGCCCTCGACGAGCTGCGCCGCCTGCTGGCCGCCTCCCTCCCCATCGCCGCGCTCTCCCTGCTGGCGGTCGGCGGTTCCTACGAGCCCTTCGCCGAACCGGTCATGCTCGCCCGCCCGCACCCCGGCTCCGCGGCCGCCGCCGCCCGGCTGCGCACCCTCTCCGGCGTCCCGCCCCGCCCGACCCCGCCCCTCGGCCGTATCCAGGACCCGTACGGCTTCCGCTGCATCCCGCAGATCCACGGCCCGGCGCTGGACGCCGCCGACACCCTGGACGAGGTACTGACGGTCGAGGTGAACGCCGCCGCCGAGAACCCGCTGATCAGCATCGAGGACCAGGCCGCCTACCACCACGGCAACTTCTACGCCGCACATGCCGCGCTCGCCCTGGACGCCTTCCGGCTGGCCGTGCTGCAGACCGCCCGGCTGTCCACCGCCCGGCTCGCCGCGCTCTCCGAGCCCGACTTCACCCGGCTGCGGCCGTTCCTGGGCGACCCGGCGCCCGCCAGCTCGGGCGTGATGATCCTCGAATACGCGGCCGGCGCGGCGCTCGGCGAGATGCGTGCGGTCTCCCACCCGGCCTCGCTCGGCCACGCCGTGCTCTCCCGCGGCGTCGAGGAACAGGCCAGCTTCGCCTCCCTCGGCGCCCGCCAGACCCTGCGCGCCTGCACGTACTACCGCCAGATCCTCGCCTGCGAACTGGTCGCCGCCGTACGGGCCTTGCGGATGCGCTCCCTGGAACCCGACCCGGACATTCCGCTCGCCTCCGCCTATGCCCGCGCCGCCGACGCCCTCGACCCGCGGATGGAGGACCGACCGCTGACCGACGACGTGGCCGTGGCGTCGGGGCTGCTGGACGGGCTGGCGGAGTGGTGAGGGGTGGGGTGGGGTGGCGCCGTACGGGGGCCGGGTGGGGGTGGCGGTTTCGTGCGGTCCGGCGAGGGGTGGGGTTTCGTGTGCCGTGTGCCGTGTGCCGTGTGCCGTGTGCCGTGTGCCGTGTGGCTGGGGGAGAGGTGACGGTTCCGTGCGGTCGCCGGTGGGGTGGGGTTTCCGTGCGGTCGTGGGTGGGGTGATGTTTCCGTGTGGCCCCGGGAGGCGGGCGGTTCCGTGCGGCCGTGGGAGGTGTGGCGTTCCGCGGGTGACCGCTGCGGCGGAGACTGCGGGAGGCGTGGTTCCGCGTGTGCCCACTACGGCGGAGGCCGCGGGAGGCCGGGGTGGGTGATGCCGTTCGGCCGGATCGCGGCGCGTATCCCGGACCGGAGAGTGCCAGGAATTCCGTACAGTCGGTCGACACAGGACAAGGCCCCCGACCGGGCCGGGAAGAAGAGGCGATGAGCGGGGACGGGGACAACGGCGGCATCGGCGGCCCGGCCGACGACGGGGCGAGGGACATCGGCGGCGCGCACGATGACGGCGCGCATGACGAGGGCACTCACGACGAGGGCGCGCAGGGCGACGGCGTGCAGGGCGACGGCGCGCAGGGGGACGGCGTGCAGAGCGGCGCCGCGAAGGCCGGGGTCGACGGGGCGCGGGGCGCGCAGACCGGCCCGGACGCGGTCGCCGGCCCGGACGCGGTCGCCGGAGCGGACACCGGTACTGCCGCCCGTCTCCAGAAGCTCTTCGAGGGCCACCGGCTGACACCCACTCAGCGCCGGATCGCCCACTGCATGGTGCGCCGGGCCGCCGATGCGCCCTTCCTCTCCAGCGTCGAACTCGCCGAACTGGCCGGCGTCAGCCAGCCGTCCGTCACCCGCTTCGCCGTCGCCCTCGGCTTCGACGGCTACCCGGCGCTGCGCCGGCATCTGCGCGAGGTCGCACCCACGGACAAGCCCGGCGACACCGGCTCCCACAACGAGTACCAGCAGGCCGTCCAGGCGGAGATCGACAACCTCCGCCAGCTCGCCGCCGCCTTCGCCGACCCGTCGCCGGTGATCGAGGCCGGCCGCCTCCTCGCCGCCTCCCGGCCGCTCCCCGTCCTCGGGCTGCGCGCCGCCACCGCCCAGGCCGCCGGCTTCAGCTACTTCGCCCGCAAGGTCCACCCCGACGTCCGTCTTCTGGACGAGGGCGGCACCATGCTCACCGACCGCATCGACGCCGCCGTACGCGCCGGCGCGAGCGCGCTGCTCTGCTTCGCCCTGCCCCGCCACCCCCGCGAGGTCGTCGACGCCCTGGACCACGCCCGCACGGCCGGCCTGACCGTGGTCACCGTCGCCGACAGCGCCTTCGCCCCCGTCGCCCACCACACCGACCTCCTCCTTCCGGCCCCCGTCGGCACCGGCCTCGCCTTCGACACGGCCTGTGCCCCCATGCTGCTGGGCCGCGTCCTGCTGGAAGCGATGTGCGACGTCCTCCCGGACGCCCAGGCCCGCCTGGAGGAGTTCGACGCGGGAGCGGCGGCGCGGGGGCTGTTCGTGGAGTGAAGTGAGAACAGGGCAGGGCGGGGCAGGGCAGGGGACGGCAGGGGTGGGGAGCGAGGCTGCGGTGGGGGAGTCCCGTAGGGGGCGTGGCGGGAGCGGTCCCGACCGGGCTCGCACGGTCCCGACCGGGCCGAGCCGGGCCGGAGGTCATCCGTCCGGGTGGCGGCCGCACGTCACGGCGTGGGTGTCACTGCGTGGGTGTCACGGTCTGGGTGTCACGGCGTGGGCGTTACGGCGCGGGCGTCACGGTGGTGGCTCCGCCGTCACGGTGGTGGCTCCGCCCCTGACCGGCGGTGAGTGGCGGGCGGGCGCCCGGTGGGCGCGCCGTCCACTGCCGCCTCTCACCTACTGCTTCCCGAGCTCGCCCAGCGACTCCGCGTGCGCGCCGCCGCTTTCCGCGGTGAGTTCCTCCAGGGTCTGCGGGGTGCGGACGGTCGCGAAGCGGACGGTGCCGTCCGCGTCCGCCGCATAGCCGTAAATCCCGGGGCGCGGAAGGGAGTTGTAGGCGAAGTGAGTGGAGAAGTAGTAGGCGCCGGTGTCCAGCAGGGCGGCATGGTCGCCGGACTCCAGGCGAGGGAGCGGACGGTTCTCCGCGACCAGGTCACCCGCGAAGCAGCACGGTCCCGCGATGTCCTGGGCGACCGGAGCCCCCGTCTTGGGGCGCCCCTCGGCGTCGTAGGCCGCGATCCGGATCGGCCAGGCCTCGGGAACGAAGACCGTACGGGTGGCGACCTGGGCGCCGGCGTGGGTGACGGCGATCGGCCGGCCGCCGGCCGACTTGGCGTATTCGACACGGGCGAGGACCGTGCCGTGCTTGGCCAGCAGCGAGCGGCCGAACTCGGTGACGATCCCATAGCGTCCGGACAGCAGACCGGGGACGGCCGCGTGCAGCAGCGCGGCGTACTCGCGGTAGGTCGGGGTGGTGGCGTCCGAGGAGAAGTTGACCGGCAGGCCGCCGCCGATGTCGAGGGTGTCGATCTGGCGCCGGCCGGCCTTCTCGTTGATCTCCTCGGCGAGGTCGAAAAGGGCCCGTACTCCGGCTGCCATCAGCTCCAAGGGCATGCCCTGGGAGCCGACATGGGCGTGCAGCCGGGTCAGCCACGGGCGGGCGAGGAAGGCCTGCACGACCCACTCGCGGGCGCCCTCGTCACGCAGCCCGACGCCGAACTTCGAGGTGTCCGTGGCAGTGCTCATCGCCCCGATGCTGCCGCCGCCGATCTGGGGGTTGACCCGCAGACCGATGGGCGCGCTGCTCGGCGCTGAGGCCATCAGCGCGTCGATACGAGCGAGTTCCTCGGGGTTGTCGGCGTTGACGGCGATCCCGAGGGCCAGCGCCTCGCGCAGTTCGGCGAGGGTCTTGGCGGGCGAGTCCAGGACGGTCCGCGCGACCGGCACCCCGGCGGCACGGGTCAGCGCCAGCTCGCCGGGGCTGGCCACCTCGCAGCCGAGCCCCTCCTGCGCGAGCAGCCGCAAGACGGGGACGAGCGAGGCGGCCTTCACCGCGAAGGCGTGCAGGACCGGGGTGCCCGGAGCGGTGAACTCCTCGAAAGCGGCACGGAGTTCGGCCGCCGACCGGCGGATCCCGGCGATGTCGAGCAGCCCGGCGACGGGCTCGCCGGGGCCCACCAGCCCCCGCGCGATGGCTGCCTCTACGGCACGGTCTCGCTCCGTGAAGTTCATGGGTCAACTCCATCATTGGGTGGGGGTGACACGCCAACCGGGACCGGGGCGGCCGAGAGCTTTCGCCGGGGGTGTGAGCCTTCGCCCGGGGTCGGGAGCCTTCCCACCCGGGGTGGCTGGGAGTTCCCACCCCGGGGGGCCGGGAGCTCACGTCTGCCTATCGGGCCCAGACCCCGGCCAGTGGCCAGAGGCCCCGGCCAGTGAGTCTCGGACCCCGGCGCGCGGCCCGGCCCCCCGGCCCTGGGCTCAGGCCGCCCGCGCCCGCCTCGGCAGCCCGTCACCGGCCCGCCCCGTCCGCCCCGGTCCGCACCGTCCGTTCCCGCCCGAACCGCCCCCCGCCCGGACCATCCGAGTGCCCGGACCGTCCGAGCGCCCGTTTCCCCGTTCAGGCCGTCCGGCCTGCGGCCCAGCCCGCCTTGCGGTGGCGTTCGGAGAGGCGGGAGCCGGACTCGCGGCGGGCGGCGCGGCGCAGGAGCGGGACGGCGAGCAGGAAACCGAGGACGGCCCAGGCGGTGAGTATCAGCGCCACGGTCGGCAGCTCCCAGGAGCCGGCCGGTTCCGCTGCGCGCGCGGCGTCCGGCAGGAGGGCCGAGCGCAGGCCCTGCGCCATCCACTTGAGCGGGAAGACGGAGGCGATCTTCTGGACCAGCGCGGGCAGCGAGGCGAGCGGGAACATCGCTCCCGAGGTGACCAGCAGCGCCATCGAGGGCAGCATGATCAACGCAAGCGCCTCACGGGGGTTCGGCAGCACGGCGCCGATGGCCGCGCCCAGCGGTACGACGGCGAGCAGTCCGAGCGCGCTGACCCACAGCAGGGTCAGCCACCCGCCGGGCCCGTGCGGCAGCGGCCCGTCCACCAGCAGCGCGGCGGCTCCCAGCAGGACGACCAGGGTCCCGAACGCCATGGCCACCACCAGCAGCGACTTGGCGACGAGATAGGCAGGTATGCCGCCGGGGGTGGCGCGCAGCCGCAGCAGGGCGCCCTCCTCGCGCTCGGTCACCAGGATCTGCGGGAGATTGACCAGCCCGATCTGGAACAGCAGATAGGCGGCGAAGCCGGCCAGCGTCAGCTGGGCCATCGGGACATGGGTGCCGGGCACTTTGTCGCTGACATAGCCGGCGAGCAGCAGCGCGACGACGACATTGATCAGATGGCCGCTCATCTCCTTGGGGTTGCGGACGAGGTGGCGGAGTTCGATGCCGCCGCGCAGGAGCCCGGCGCGCCAGTAGCGGCGACGAGGGCGCGAGGCGGCCACCTCGCCCGTGGTCGCACCGCTCGTAGTCGCACCGGCCGTGGCCGCCCTCCCCGCCGTGCCGGCCGCCGGGGCCCTGTCCGTCGCCGCTGTCGCGTCTGTCACGGCCGTCACTTCGTTCCCCCTCATGCTTGCTTCTCCCTGTTCGAGGCCGCGGTCTCGCCCGCACTCCCCGTCCCTGCCCCGGCTCCGTCCCCGTCGTCCCGGTGCACCATGTGCAGGTAGGTGTCCTCCAGCGTGGGGCGACGGACCTCCAGGTCGGCGATGGGTCCGCCGGTTTCCCGGTGGAGCTCCCAGACCAGCCGGGAGGGGTCCTCGGTGCGTTCCCGGCGGGCCGTGCCGTCGGCCGCCGTCCAGCGGACCTCGGCCTGTGCGGCGGCCCGCCGGGCCAGTTCCGCCGGGGTGCCGCCGGCCCGGATCCGGCCGTTGACCAGCACGGCTATCCGGTCGGCCAGCCGCTCGGCCTCCGCCAGATCGTGGGTGGTGAGCAGGATCGTGACGCCCTCGTCGCGGGCGAGCCGTTCGACCAGATCGTGGAAGTCGCGCCGGGCCTCGGGGTCGAAGCCCGTGGTCGGCTCGTCCAGGAAGAGGAGTTCGGGGCGGCCGACGATCGCCAGTGCCACGTCCAGGCGTCGGCGCTGGCCGCCGGACAGCCGGTCGACCTGCTGTCCGGCCTGCTCGGTGAGGCCGACCAGGGCCAGCAGCCCGGCGGGATCGCGGGGAGCCGGGTAGTACAGGGCGAAGTGCCTCAGCAGCTCGGCCACCCGCCAGCGGCGGTGGTCGCGCCAGGACTGCAGGACCAGGCCGATCCGGCCGCGCCAGGCGTCGTCGCCGCGCGCCGGGTCCGTCCCCAGGACGGCGGCCTCCCCGGCGGAGCGCCGCCGGAAGCCCTCCAGGATCTCGACGGTGGTGGTCTTCCCCGCGCCGTTGGGGCCGAGCAGCGCGAAGATCTCCCCGCGGTGGATGTCCAGATCGATGCCGTGCAGGACGGGTGTGCTGCCGTACGACATCCTCAAGTCACGTACCCGGATGACGGGTTGGGCGGATCCGGTGGGATCCGTGGCCGTCGCAGCGGCCGCGGCCGGGGGGACGGTCAGCTGCTCGGTGGTCGTCATCGGCCCGCCTCCGCGCGCTGTTGCTGTTGCCCTGTCCCCGGTGCCGGCGCTGCGGACTCCGTCGCCGGTGCGGACACCGCCGCCGGCCCCGCGCCCTCGACGATGGCCCGGAGTGCGGCCACATGGCCCTCGAAGGCGGTCCGGCCGCGGCTCGTCAGCCGTACCTTGGTGCGCCGTTTACGGCCGCCGCCCTCCTTGCGGATCTCCAGATATCCGGCCTCCTCCAGGGTGTGCAGCTGCTTGGAGAGCGCGGAGTCGCTGAGCGAGAGGCTGTCGCGGATGAACGGGAAGTCGGCCCATTCCGTGGCGGCGAGCAGCGCCACCACGGACAGCCGGGTGGAGGGGTGGATCAGTTCGTCGAAGCCGCTCGGGGTGCTCATCGGGCAGCCTCCTTCCGGATGGTTCTCGTGCCGCGGTCGCGCAGTGAGCTGACCGCCCAGCGGTTCGCCGGGCCGACGAAGAGGACGAAGGCGCCCGCGGAGACGGTGGCCTGGATCAGGCTGCCGAACGGCAGCGCCAGCCAGTCGACCAGCCGGCCGGAGACCAGGATGGTCACCGCGGTCACCGCCATGCCCGCGAAGAAGGTGGCGAACGACCGCCAGCTGTGGCGCGAGCGGTGCAGTCGCATCCGGGTCCTGCGGTTGTAGATCACAGCCAGCGAGCCGAGCAGGGTGACGTAGGCGGTGAGCACCAGGCAGAACGCCCACATCGGCAGGTCGAGACCCGAGACGGCGAGGAACAGCCACATGATTCCGGCCGTGGTGTACGTCGCCCCGGCATCGCCATGGGCGCAGCGCTCGATCTCGTCGTACACCCGCTCTTGCGGTACCCGGATGCGCTGCAGATCCTGCCAGGCCTGTTCGGCATCCACCGGTGTGCTCATGGCCATCGCCTCCCCAAGGCGGTCCGTACTGTCCCCGTTTACTTGCCTAGTAGGAAAGTTAGCGCAGACTTTCCCAGTCGGCAAGTCAAAAATCCGGAAAGTGTCGGCTGGATCGTGCGGCTCGCGGTGGGTGGCTCACCGCGCCCTGTTGACTAGCGCTATTCACCAACCCCAATATGTGAATAGCTCAATCCATTCGACGTCAGGGAGGCACGGCCCATGTCGGGACCGCGACCCGTGCGGGCACCGCGCGGTACGGAGCTGAGTGCTCGGGGATGGCAGCAGGAAGCCGCGCTGCGCATGCTGCAGAACAACCTCGATCCGGAAGTGGCCGAACACCCGGACCAGCTCGTCGTCTACGGCGGCACGGGCAAGGCCGCACGTGACTGGCGCTCCTTCGACGCGATGGTGCGCACGCTCACCACGCTCAAGCAGGACGAGACGATGCTCGTCCAGTCCGGCAGGCCGGTCGGCGTGATGCAGACGCACGAATGGGCCCCGCGGGTGCTCATCGCCAACTCCAACCTCGTCGGCGACTGGGCCAACTGGGAGGAGTTCCGCCGTCTGGAGGCCCTCGGCCTGACCATGTACGGGCAGATGACCGCCGGTTCGTGGATCTACATCGGCACCCAGGGCATCCTCCAGGGCACCTACGAGACCTTCGCCGCCGTCGCCGCCAAGAAGTTCCACGGCACGCTGGCGGGCACCATCACCCTCACCGCCGGCCTCGGCGGGATGGGCGGCGCCCAGCCGCTCGCCGTCACCATGAACGACGGCGTCGCGATCTGCATCGACGTCGACCCGCGCGCCATCGAGCGCCGGATCGAGCACCGCTACCTGGACGTGCGGGCGGACAGCCTCCAGCACGCGCTCCAGCTCGCCGTCGAGGCCCGTGACCAGCGCAAGCCGCTCTCCATCGGCCTGCTCGGCAACGCCGCCGAGCTGCTGCCGCAGATGCTGGCCGAGGGCGCCCCGATCGACATCGTCACCGACCAGACCAGCGCCCACGACCCGCTGGCCTACCTGCCCATCGGCATCGACTTCGACGACATGGCCGCCTACGCGGCGGAAAAGCCCGCCGACTTCACCCAGCGGGCGCGTGAGTCGATGGCCCGCCACGTCGAGGCCATGGTCGGCTTCATGGACGCCGGCGCCGAGGTCTTCGACTACGGCAACTCGATCCGCGGCGAGGCCCAGCTCGCCGGATACGAGCGGGCCTTCGCCTTCCCCGGCTTCGTCCCCGCCTATATCCGGCCACTGTTCGCCGAGGGCAAGGGGCCGTTCCGCTGGGCCGCGCTGTCCGGCGACGCCCGGGACATCGCCGCGACCGACAAGGCGATCCTGGACCTCTTCCCGGAGAACGAGTCGCTGGCCCGCTGGATCAAGCTGGCCGGCGAGCGGGTCCACTTCCAGGGCCTGCCCGCCCGGATCTGCTGGCTCGGCTACGGCGAACGCGACAAGGCCGGTGAGCGCTTCAACGAGATGGTCGCCGACGGCACCCTGCGCGCCCCGCTGGCCATCGGCCGTGATCACCTCGACTGCGGTTCCGTCGCCTCGCCCTACCGCGAGACCGAGGCCATGAAGGACGGCTCGGACGCGATCGCCGACTGGCCGCTGCTCAACGCCATGGTCAATGTCGCCTCCGGTGCCTCCTGGGTCTCGCTGCACCACGGCGGCGGCGTCGGCATGGGCCGCTCGATCCACGCCGGCCAGGTCACCGTCGCCGACGGCACGCCGCTGGCCGGCGAGAAGATCCGCCGGGTGCTCACCAACGACCCCGGTATGGGCGTCATCCGGCATGTCGACGCGGGCTACGAGCGCGCCGACGAGGTGGCCGCCGAGCGCGGCGTCCGCATCCCGATGCGCGAGGGCGAAGGCGAGGGCGCGTGACCGCCTCGTTCCACGAGATGTGGGAGGAGTTGGGGGGCCACGGGCCCCCCCCCCCCACACGGGGGGACCCCCCCCAACCCCGGGCCGCCGCCGCGCCCCACAGACCCCCGGGGTGGGCGGGCCCGACCCACCCCCCCCGC